>JAWWPC010000063.1:0-15854 GCA_033851055.1 Kribbellaceae bacterium
ACCTGGCGTTGGATTCGGGGGACCAGGCAGACCTGGCGTTGGATTCGGGGGACCAGGCAGACCTTGGCGTTGGATTCGGGTGACCAGGCAGACCTTGGCGTTGGATTCGGGTGAACGTCTTGGTGTCGACCGACTCGACACGGCCAATGAACAGTCCGTGCTCGACCGCGGCAACCGATCGAGGCACGCTCCTCCACCCCGATGCGCCCTTACAGACGGATCGAGGCACGCTCCTCCACGACGCGCCATTGCACGACAAGACCGCGATCCCCCAGCGCCGTATCCACCTAATCCAGGGTCTCGACGGCGCCGACGGCCGCGTCGCAAGGCAGCCGGAACACCACACATGCGCCACCAGCAGCCGCTCGCCCTCCACGAACTCGATCTCCCCGACCACAGCCCACCCGATCCGAGCAGGCTCCGCCATAAGAGCCAGCGTTCCGCACCTCGTTCCGCACCTCGTTCTCCGCCCTCGGGCTCCTGTTCCTCAACAGCTCAGAAACCTAGACAGGCAACGGGCGAGCTCACATTCAGGCGCACTCAAGCACCTACGGAAGAGTCAGAAGCGCCGGTTAAGGTGCGCGCCGCTCCTCGGACACTAAAACCTCTGTTTCATCTGAGCAGGCGGCGCAGGATGTGCCGCCAGCTGTTGCGTGTACGGCGGCCGTCGTAGGCACGACGGGATGACAGTTGCTGGCGGCAACTGAGTTCCAGGCGCCGGCACTCGGAGGTCTTCATGAACTCCTGGCGGAAGGCTTCGACTGCTGCGGGCTGAGTGTTGACAAGGCGACCGGGAACACCGTGGCGGTCGCAGGGGCCGCCCATTGTGGCGAAGGACTAGTGGCATTGATCAAAACCCCGAGGTGCCGACCACCGATTGCAAGACCAAAGGGGATTTCGAAGACCATTGGAGGGTCACCTGCTCGAGACTGGCCATGGCCATTCATGTCGCCCTTGGTGGATTGGTTGACGTTCCGTACGCGGCCATGAACATGTCCAGCAGTCCGTCGACCGCTCTCTCGTCGATGGGGCGGGTTGACAGCAGGCTGCGGTAGTACAAGGTGCCGCACAGCACCTCGGCGGCAAATTCCAGGTCAGCTTCCGCGATCAGTTCACCGGTGCGCTGGGCGTTGGTGATTCGGTCGAGGGTGCTCTGCTCGACGGTGACCAGGAATCGTTCGTGCAGGGTCGCCCTCAGCGTGGAATCGGCCTGCGCCTCGGCGATGACTGCGCGGTAGACGGGGCCGATCGGCGGGCTGGAAAGGGCGAGACCTGAGCGCAGGAACTGTTCGCGCAAATCCGCGCGGAGGTCCCCGGTATTGCGGTAGTCCAGGTCACTGACCCACACGAGACTGAGCGCGTCGAGCAGCAGCGCCGCCATGGACGGCCAGCGCCGGTAGATCGTGTGCTTTCCGACCCCCGCCCGTCGAGCGACCGCCTCGATGCTCAAACCCGCGTAACCGACCTCCGCAGCCAGATCGAGGGTTACTCGCAGCAGCTCTTCAGTGCGCGCAGCGCCTCGGCGCCGTGGCATGGCAGGCGTGTCAGTCATACAGGCATCCTATCGGCACGCTGCGTGCCGTTGACAACATCGAGGGCCGAGTGCAAGATTAGGTCTCGATCGGCACGATGCGTGCCGATGCGGAACCGGGTCATATGTCTCCACCCACTCGCCCGAGATCGCGTCACCTGACATCCGCAAGGAGATACCTGCCATGAGCAGCACCAAGAACAGCAAGCACGAGGGATTCACGGCCGAGGAACGGGCCGCGATGAAGGATCACGCCCAGGAGCTGAAGACGGACGCACGCCGCAGCTCGCGCGCGGGCAAGGCAGCGGAGAAGGCGGCGGAGGCGGAGCAGGACGTGCTCACCAAGATCGCCGAGATGCAGGAGTCGGACCGGATCATGGCCGAGCGCGTCCATGCCGTCATCACATCCAGCGCCCCGGTCCTAGCGCCGAAGCTCTGGTATGGGATGCCCGCCTACGCCCTGGACGGCAAGATCGTCTGCTTCTTCCAGAGCGCGGAGAAGTTCAAGGCGCGCTACGCGACGCTCGGATTCAGCGACCAGGCGAACCTGGACGAGGGCGCCATGTGGGCGGCGGGCTTCGCCCTGACCGAGGTGACACCCGAGGTGGAGGCGCGGATCAGTGCGCTCGTGAGACAAGCAGTGAGCTGAGGCGCGCACCCCGGCGCGGTGAGGGCGACAACTGCTGTCCAACAGGCCCTCCTCGAAGACCAGCCGGGCAACCGCCCGCCGCGCACCGTCACCGGGCCGGTCAAGCTCAAGCTCCCGCCCGGTGTCGGCCAGGTCAGCGAGGCGAGCCCAGCGGTATTGGTGCTGGTGGGCTGCGTTCTCCTGCACCAACTCTGGAGAGAGCCGGTGCGGCCACGCGACCGGCTGGTACCTGCCCAATGGGAAGGTCGAGTTCGGCGAGACTGCGGGGGCCGTCGAGCGCCTGCACGCCCTCGAGCGCGACCTGGACGGCTGGGCGGATCCACTCCTCCAGGTCCAGTCGTCGAACTGCGTCACCAGGCGTCTCATACCTGGAGCCGCCCGGCATGCCGTGGGGCCCGGGCAGTTGTTCGACCGGGCGAGCTCCAGCCCAACTGGCCCGATCAGATCAGGCGCCAGCCTGCCCATTTGGTCAGCGTTGCCCTAGGCAAGGGTCTGGCGCTACCCCGGGCAAGTCTCGATCAGCTGGCCGGGTCGGTCGCCGGGACGAGCTCGGCGAGCAGCGCCGGGAGGGATGAGCCCCAGGTGTGTTCAGCAGGCGGCGGCATCGCCGTACGCGGCGCGTCACCGCTTCGGGAGGAGCTTGTCCGTCCACAGCGAACCACAAAAAGCAAAGGGCAAGGAGGTTACTCACTCCTTGCCACTCCCAAGATATAGCGCACCGGGGGCCTTGCCGCAAGACCCGGGTCGTGCTGCAGAATCTCCAGCCGAAGCCAGAACCTGCGGAAATGAGGGATTCGCGAAGTACGTGTGCGTTTGTCGACGTGTGGGTCTCGCGGGACGTCGAACCGCCGGTGGGACTCGCGGTGCGGTTGCGGACACTCGGCGCGGAGGTGCGGGTGTACGCGCCGCCGGACTGCGCGCAGCAGCTGGCCGAAATGCAACCTTTTTTGAAATGGGGGATTTTCATGATTGACGTGATCGTTGCCGGCGGCGGACCGACCGGCTTGATGCTGGCCGGCGAGTTGCGGCTGCACGGCGTGCACGCGCTCGTGCTGGAGAAGGAGGCGGAGCCGACCAGGGTTGTCCGCTCGCTCGGCCTGCACGCGCGCAGCATCGAGGTGATGGACCAGCGCGGTCTGCTGGAGCGGTTCCTCGCGCTCGGCCAGCAGTACCCGGTCCGTGGTTTCTTCGCCGGCATCGCCAAGCCGTCGCCGGAGCGGCTGGACACCGCACATCCGTACGTCCTCGGCATCCCACAGACCACCACCGACCGTCTGCTGGCCGAGCACGCCACCGAGGTCGGCGCCGAGATCCGGCGCGGCTGCGAACTGGTCGGACTGAGCCAGGACGAGGACGGGGTGACCGTCGAGCTGGCCGACGGCACGCAGCTGCGCTCGCGCTACCTCGTCGGCTGCGACGGCGGCCGCAGTACGGTGCGCAAGCTTCTCGGCGTCGCCTTCCCCGGCGAGCCTGCCAGGGTCGAGACGCTGCTGGGCGAGGTGGAGTTGACCGCGCCGCAGGAGACCATCACCGCCGTGATGACCGAAGTCCGTAAGACCCAACTGCGGTTCGGCGCCATGCCTCTCGGGGACGGGGTGTACCGCGTCGGCGCACCCGCCGACGGTGTGGCCGAGGACCCCAGAGTCCCACCGACCTTCGAGGAGCTCAAGCAGCAGCTGCGGGTGACCGCCGGCACCGACTTCGGCGCGCACTCACCGCGCTGGCTCTCGCGCTTCGGCGACGCCACCCGGCTGGCCGAGCGCTACCGGACCGGCCGGGTGCTGCTGGCCGGCGACGCGGCCCACGTCCACCCGCCGACCGGCGGGCAGGGGCTCAACCTCGGCGTCCAGGACGCGTTCAACCTGGGCTGGAAACTGGCCGCCGAGGTCAACGGCTGGGCACCGGAGGGGCTGCTGGACAGCTACCACACCGAACGGCACCCGGTGGCCGCCGACGTGCTGGAGAACACCCGCGCGCAGATGGAGCTGCTGTCCCTCGAGCCGGGCCCCCGGTCAGTGCGCCGGCTGGTGTCAGAACTGATGGACTTCGAGGAGGTGAACCGGTACCTGATCGAGAAGATCACTGCGATCGGGGTGCGCTACGACTTCGGCGAAGGGCATGAACTGCTCGGCCGGCGGATGCGGGACGTCGAGCTGAAGCGGGGGCGCCTCTACGAGCTGATGCACGGCGGCCGCGGGCTCCTGCTCGACCAGACCGGCCGGCTCTCGGTGCCGGGCTGGGCAGACCGGGTCGACCACGTCGTCGACGTTAGCGAGGAACTGGACATCCCTGCGGCGCTGCTGCGGCCGGACGGCCACGTGGCGTGGGTCGGTGAAGACCAGCAGGATCTGCACAGCCAGCTGCCCAAGTGGTTCGGCGCTGCCGTCAGCTGAGCGCGCAGTTGTCGGTCGAAACGGCGGGACCTACATCCCTGACCACGCTGTCTGCGATGAACATCGTTGACCGGAGCAACTACAGCAACGTCACCATCAGCCCGCAGCAGGATCCCGAGCCGCAGCCGCGACCGAATCTTGCCCTGGGCAAGCGCGCGACCGCCTCGACCGGGGCCGCCATCGCCGGGCTCGCGGTGGATGGGAACCTGTCGACCCGCTGGGGCTCCGACCGCACCGACGACCAGTGGTTCCAGGTCGATCTGGGAACGCCGACGATCGTCAGCGGCGTGACCATGTTCTGGGAGGCGGCCTACGCCAGGTCCTACGCCATCCAGGTCTCCGACGACGGCAGCGCCTGGCGCGACGTCTACTCCAACGCCGCCTGCACGGGTGGAGTCGAGACAGTCGACTTCGCCCCGACGACCACCCGCTACGTCCGGCTACGCGGCATTCAGCGAGCCACCCAGTACGGCTACTCCCTCTGGGAGTTCCAGATCCACTGACACTTGAGTTCGAAGAACTGGCGAGACGTGACTGGCGAGACATGACGCCAGTTCTTCGGACGCGGCGACCGTGGCGGGCTTGTCCATCACGGCGCAATTGCTGACGACGAGTGCACCGTCGCGCAGTCTTTCGAGGCATTGGCCACTGGCCGGGTACGGCAGCACCGGACACGATGCTGGCCTCTGGGCTACATATACTGCGTCACCCGGTCGTTCGGACAACGGAGGCGCACCCAGGATGACCACTGTCAGCCAACAGGACATCGACCAGGCCATCGACGACACCTTCGGGGCGGACACGCCGCGCACTGTGACCGTCCATCCCTCCGGCGCGGTATCCATCGTCATCAGGGCCGCACAGCGCGTCATCGTGATCGACGGGACGGCGATGCACACCGAATGGGGAATCTCCATCGATCCCGACGACGGAGCGGCGTTCAGCGGCCATCCCGTGACCGTCACGTCCTTGGCGGATGCCTTGCGCACAGCTCACGCCACCATCCGCAGCTGACCGCCGCCACCCCTGTGAAGGAGCACACCCGACGTGCCCGATGAGCACATCGACGAGCGACGGCTGTCCCTGCAGGAGCGCCTGGCCCTCGTTTACCAGCGGCTGGACCAACTCCCCCCGGCGACAAACGCTGACGAAGCGTTCAAGCAGCTGGCGACGACCCTGGACCAGGTCGAGGACGACTACAGCGGCGTACCCAAGAATCCCGACCCCGGATTGAAGTTCGACGGCCGGATGTACCCACCACGTGAGGACTTCACCGAGCGCACCGCGGACGGCGGCATCCGAGCCACGACACGAGGAAACCAGATCGAGATCTCCCCCGACGGAACGACGAGCATCCTCAGCCGCAAGACCGGCGAGGAGGTCTACCGCAAACTTGGCGCCAATCTCGTCGCACAGAACGCCCTTGACCCCGAGCTCCGCAAAATACAGGACCTCGCCGCGACAGCTTATCCAGCGGGGCTCGAATCCCCCACAGGGACCATTCCGGAAGCACAATCCGCACCGCCGGCGGTCCACCGCAAACCAGAGCGCAACGACCGCACACCGGGCCGGTAACCCGCGAACCGCCGCACGCCCGCATGACCCGGCCGCCCAGTAGCCGTCCTAACGGCAGCAGCGGCCCGGGCGATCCCGGGCCGCTGCTGCTGAGGTGGTTAGGTCAGGTGCTCACCATCCGGACTTGAGGGCCGCGTTGATCTGCGGCCGGAGCGCCGCCGGGTAGAGGGTGCCCAGCGCGGTGCTCACCGAAGTCTTCTCGGCATCGCTGTTGAGCTGCAGGCCGTTGACGAAGTAGCCGAAGGTGAAGTACTTCGGGCTGACCACGCTGCCGGACTTGAACGGCAACCCGGTCAGGCTCGCGCCGGACCAGTCGACCGTGTACGGGTAGGCGACGCCGTACTGGTAGGAACCGCCTTTGGAGATCCAGGTGATCGCGTTGCAGAAGCTGGTGGCCACGGCTGAGGACTTCCCGAGCTTCGTGGCCTCCTGCTGAACGATCGGGCAGATCGAGGTCTTGAAGCCGGTGTTGCCCTGGTTGAGCATCCGGGCCCGGAAGTTCGCCCGCCAGGTCGCGCTGCTCACCACTGAGCCGTTCTGGAAGGCCTCGTAGACCTTGCCCAGGTCGGACAACGTGGTGAGGTTGTGTGTGCTCGAGGTCGGGCAGCCGATGTTGTGGTTGATCGACGTACCGGTCAGCCCGATCGACGAGGCCAGCGACAGCATCGAGGGCTTGCCGTACTTCTCCAGGATCCCGCGGGTCATCCGGTTGTCGGAGTTCCACATCATCAACGAGTCGGCGTTCTTCAGGTTCGTCGCCGCGGTGGTGGCGTAGCTGTTCGGGCAGATGTTCCCGTCCGTCGAGGCCGACGGGTTGTAGTGGTAGCTGATCGCGGTGGTGTCGGTGGTCGTGCCGGACTCCTCGGCGTCGGTCGACTTGAGGTGGTAGAGCACCTTCAGCGACGAGGCCGGCTCGAACTGGCGGGTCTGCAGCAACCCGGCGACCTGACCGCCGCCGACCTGCTTGAGGTAGAAGCCGTGCGTTCCGGAGTCGAGCTTCGACGCGATCTGGCCATCGAGCTGGTTCTCCAACGCGGTCAGGTTGCTGACGCCCACGGCAGCGAAGTACTTGGTAGTGCCGACGTAGTACGGCGTGATGTCGAACAGCCGCTGGCCATCCTGCGCTGCCTTGTTCAGCAGGCCCGCGGCCGAGTAGCCGGTGTAGAAGCGCCACTTGGTGCCGGCCGGGTTCTTGTACATGACGGCGTTGTAGAGGCCGTTGTCGTTGTTGCGGTCGAGGTCGACCAGCCGGGCGCCGTTGGTGGCGGCCAGCGACTGCAGCTGCGCCGTGGACCGGCCGTAGTAGTAGTACCAGCCGGTGGCGTCGGTGCCGGTGTTGCTACCGAACAGCGCGGTGTAGTACCCGGTGCCCTGGATCCGCCCGAAGCTGACGATCCGCTTCGCCGACGTGACCTTCGACGAGATGAGCGCCGGAGTGCCGTAGACGAAGGACCACGCTTCCGCGTTGGCGCCGGTGTTGGACACCATCACGACGGCGAAGCGGAGGCCGCTGGTGGTGTTGTAGCCATGGATGGCGATCGGTCGCGCACTATTCGCGCTGGCCGTGCTGAGCACCTGGGCCGATGTCAGGCCGTAGTACCACCGCCAGCCGGACGCGTAGACGCCGGTGTTCCGCACCATCGTCACGGTGAACTTCAGCGGCGAACCACCCTCCACCTTGATGTCAGTGAGCCGCGCACCATTGGCGCTCAGCCTGCCGGTGACGTACGCCGCGTCGACGCCGGTGTACGTCCACCAACTTGCCGGCGAGCTGATCTGCCGGTCCTCCCCAGGTCCGACGGACGCCGAAGCCGGCGCAGCGCCCGGCACCAGCCCGATTGTCAGGCCGGCCAGCACGGTCGCTGCCATCGCCGTGAGCTTCTTGAACTGCATCGAGATACTGCTCCTTGTGATTGTGGGCCCCACTCTGTGAGCCCCCCGTGGATGCCATGCGTGACCGACCTGAGGGGCCGGTCACGCCATGACAGTAGAGCGCGTGTGACCGCGGACGAATCCGACGAATATCGCTTTAGGTAGCGAGATGATTACGAACGGGCGCTACGGTCAGGTGCGACGATGCCGGACCGAGATATATCCGGCGTACATCGCTCAGAACGCCTGAATGTGCCGCGGGCGGGGCTGGGTCGGTGGTTTCCATCCACCTGTCCGGGGACATGTCCGGCACCTTCGACTGCCGAGCTCGGGCCCGTCGCGCCGGTCATCGTGCTCCAGCTCCTCGAGCTGGAGCCCGAGATCGCTAGGGAGACCGGGCTACCTCGGCGCCTGAACAAGCGTCGAGAGTGATCCCACCCGTTGCGTTTTGTTCGGCCCGAACAAATGCAGGTTCGGGTCAGGGGCGTCACCGCGTCGGCGTTACCAGATCGCTTTGATGTTTGGGTTGAGTGCCGTGAGCCGTGCCGTTCCCGGGGCAAGGCCCTGGGCGACTTTGCAGGCTGACACGAGGGCGCTTTCTTGGCTGTCGACATCGTAGGTGTGTGTGCCCGCGAACCAGATGCCGTTTTGGCCCTGGATCGTGTTGAGTGATTTCTGTGCATTGATGAACCCGGGCGTGATGTTCGGGTGCCAGTAGTCGGCGGTCGCCAGCACTTGCGACGGTGTTGGTGTCTCGCGGCGGTGTGTGGTCCATGACTTGAAGATCGGCAGGCCCTTTACCTGGTCTTGGATCGCGCCGTACCACATGGACGCCTCGCAGTAGGCGCCATCGTTGCGGGCGTTGTACGAGGCCCATTTCGTCTTGTCCGGGTGCATGTATACCGGATCGGTGTGGATCGCCGTTGTCGCGTGGAAATACTGCATGTTGTTGTAGATGGAGGCGATCGACGATCCGGCCGTGCCGAGTTGCGACACCAGTCCGGCGGCCGGTTGCGGCGGCAGGGCCAGCACGATCTTGTCGAACCGGTACTGCTGGCCGGCCGAGTCGGTGACGACGAACTCGTTGCCGAGCTTCGTCAGCCCGACCACACCTCTGCCGGGCCGCACGGTCGTTGTGGTGAGCTGGGAGAGCATCTTGTCTGCCACGGCCTTCAGGCCGTCACGGGCGTTGTGGTACGGGAAGGGCTGGTAGGCGACCACTGTCGTCGGCCGGGCGAGGAACGCGACACCACCGCGAGCGGCGACCGTGTTGTTCTGCGCCGTCGACGTGCCGTTCAGCGCGCCGAGGAACGGGTACAGGAAGTTGGTCTTCGACGACTGCACGATTCCCAGCGAGTCAACGTAGGTCTGCAGCGTGGTGTTCCAGTCGCCTTTGCCGCGCCGGTCGTTGCCGGCCCAGTCCACCTGGGCGGCCGTCGTGAACGCCGCCATCGACATCGCGTTCACGAATGTCGCGAGCGGGTTGGTCGACAGGAACTCCATCTTGTTGCTGCCGTATTGCCAGACGCCGACGGACATGTTCGCCGGCACCACCGGTATGGACGGCGTGGTGTTCAGCAGTTTCCAGAAGTTCGGGTAGCTCTCCTGGGCGAAGTACTGCGCGCCGACGTCGACGTTGCGCACCCCGCCGCCGACCGTGACGCTCACGGTCTGGGCATGCCCGCCGATGGCGGTCGCTTTCTCGAGCAATGTGACGGTGTGCGTGCCGTCGAGCAGCCATGCCGTCTCGAGGCCGGCCATGCCGCCCCCGATGACTCCGACGCGGAGGCCCGGAGCGGCCTGCGCTCGAGGAGCGTTCAGGCCGATGCCCGCGATGGTGAGGGTGGCGCCGACGGCCACCCCGTTCTTGATGAGTTGTCGCCGGGTCATCCCAGGCGCGTGAGGAATCTCGACCGATGACATGTGGGGTCCCCTCTGACCGTTTATCGCGGAGGGACATTTCATCACTTGTTGATGTCAATTAGTTAGGCTGGAAGCCATGCCACCGTCGACCGTCTCGTATCACCACGGCGATCTCCCTGCAGCGCCGTACCGCCATTTCGCAGACCGCAACGCGTTGCTGTCCGCCGTGGCCGCTGTGGGCTATCGCGAACTCGCCACACACCTGATGGCGGCGCACCCGTGGCCGACGATCTCGCCGCCGCGTCGGCCCTCACCCATGATCATCAACGGGGCATCGCGGAAGTACCGCCTGGTCGTCGCGGTCGTCGCGGGACAGCGAAAGGACACTCGATGACGAATCTCTTCCATCAGATTCTGCGCACCCACCAGTGGATCTACAAGAACACCAACGGCCTCCTCGGCCACCGCCTGCTATTCGGCAACCCCACCCTGCTGCTGTACACCACCGGCCGCAAGACCGGCCTGCCCCGCACCACCGCGCTGACGTACGCCCGCGACGGCGATGCCTACCTGGTCGTCGCCTCCAAGGGCGGCGCACCCACACCGCCGGCCTGGCTGGCCAACCTGAAGGCCGATCCCGACTGCGAAATCCAGATCGGCCGCCGCCGGCACCGCGTCACCGCCCGATCCACCCTGCCCGACGACCCCGACTACGCCCGCCGCTGGACCATCGTCAACGCCGTCAACAAGGACCGTTACACGGAGTACCAGGACAAGACCGACCGCCCCATCGCCATCGTCGAACTGCATCCCACCTCCTAAGCCCTGACACAGCCGATCGTCGCCGTCGCCTACGCGGCGCGCGCGTCGCCCGGCTGCGGCACGTGCTCGAACTCCAGGACGGCATGACGATCGTCGTCGGGCACTCGCCGGACGCCAGTTCGCCGGTCGCATGGGCGCGACTACCATCGAAGTCGCGGCCGGTCACCTCGCAATGGTCTCCCACCCGGACGGTCGCCCAGCTCATCCGCACCGCTGCGGAAGAAGTTCATCGTGCCGATGATTGACGTGTACGCCGCGGCCAGAACCTTCGACCAGTGACCGGGACTGACCAGCTCACCGGGCTGCCGCGCTCGTGATCACCAGGGCGGCCCACGGACACAGGAGCGCCGAATGACAAGCGATGTGATCATCGGGTACGACGGGAAGCCCCGCTGCAGCTGGGTCGGCGCCGGCGATACCGCGTTTGGCCGTTACCACGACGAGGTCTGGGGCACGCGCACGTACGACGAGTCGGCGATGTTCGAGGCGCTCACCCTGGGCGTTTTCGAGGTGGGGCTGAGCTGGTCGACCGTGTTCGGCAAGCGGGACGCGTTCCGGACGGCGTTCCGCGGCTTCGACGTCGCCGATGTCGCCGCGATGACGGACCGGGACGTCGACCGGCTGGTCGAGGACGCCTCGATCATCCGCAACCGTGGCAAGATCCAGGCCACCGTCGACAACGCGCGCGCGATGATGTCCGCGTCGCCGGATCTCGTGGCGCTCGCGAAGTCCTACGAAATCATCCGCAAACGGGCGCCGCGATCCGTCGCCGACCTGCCCAAGTCGACGCCGCAGGCCGAGGCGTTCGCCAAGCAGTTGAAGTCCCAGGGGTACCGCTTCGTCGGGCCCACCAGCGTGTACGCGTTCATGCAGAACGTCGGTGTGGTCAACGACCACGTCCACGGGTGCTTCCGCGCCATCGACTACCGCACCACGACCCGGAGACTTTGAAGATCGCAAGCCGTCTCGGCCAAGCGCGGAGTGCCGCAGCTTCAGCGCCGCGACATCCAACGCACCCACCCGCGGGCCGTGCGGTCAGCGCGATAGGCGCCCGGCAAGTCTCCGGTGGCGACGACCCCCCGCACGCCTGCACACCATGAAGCCACGGGTCACGTGCGAGCCGAGTCCATCGGGTCGGCCGGCAGGCGGAACGCTGCGACGAGTGCGGCCAGGTCCCGTTGGCGGGAGTCCGCAGGCCAGACGGCCCAGGTACGACGGACGATCGGGTTGCTCTGAATGGGGTGCCAGTGGATGCCTTCAGGAAGATTGGCCGACCATCCAGGAGGCGCCAGCGAAAAGGACCGGCCGGCGCGTACAGCGGCAAACTTCACTTCGGCGGTGACCAGCGGGTCCCCGGCCGACCCCGAGCCGCAGTCGCCGAGGCCGTGCGTGCGCAGGATGGCTGACACCTCGTCGTACCACGGTGGCGCATCCGAGCGCGGAAAGGCCAGCCAGCCCATCCCGGCGAGGCGGTCGAGCAGCACTCCGGCTCCGCGAAGGACTCCGACCGTCCGGCGTCCAGCAGCACGCCGATCGGTTCACAGACGACGAGCAACGCATCGAACCGGTCGCCCACCGGCCGGTAACGGACCAGAGCCAGATCCAGGTCACCGGCCCCGAGCGCGGCAAACTGCCTGGCGCTGGACGCGTGCCGGACCTCGACCCGCGTCTCAGGGGTGCGCTGCCCGCAGATCCGCCAACGCAGACGGCAGCACGTCCAGCGGCAACTCAAGCGGTACGCCCACACGGATGCGCCCGGCAACGATCAACCCGCTGTTACCCAGCGCCATCACCTCAGCCACCGCCCGATCGTGATCGGCCAAGATCGCGCGCGCCCGGCGTACCAGCAACTCCCCCGCCGCGGTCGGAGTCGTCCCGCTATGACTACGGTTCAGCAACTACACGCCAAGCCGCCGTTCGAACGACT
This sequence comes from Kribbellaceae bacterium, assembly GCA_033851055.1. Lineage (GTDB taxonomy): Bacteria > Actinomycetota > Actinomycetes > Propionibacteriales > Kribbellaceae > Kribbella. Next base: position 12,633 of record JAWWPC010000063.1, read on the forward strand.
GAACCACCTGAGACAACGCCGACTGACTCAACCGCAGCCACCGCGCCGCAGCCGACAACCCACCCTCCTCGGCCACGACCACGAACGCACACATCTCACGAATCTCCACCCCTCGATTCTGACCCGAGGAATACATCACTACCACTGATAACCCCCCAGCTGCGGAGCCGATAGCAAGGCGGCACACCTCGCAGCGGTCCAGTGGTTAAGCCCATCGATGATGCCAGTCCTCACCATCATCGAAGGAGACAACAAATGACTGCACAGCTCGACGGCTCGACCGCCCTCGTAACCGGCGACAACAGCGGTATCGGGCGCGCCATCGCACACGACCTCGCCGCGCACGGCGCCCATGTGATCGTGTCGGGCCGCGACGCCGCCCGGGCCGAGGAGGTCGTCGCCGCCCGGAAGAACGGCGGCAAGGCCGACTTCGTCACCACCGGACTCGCCGACGAGGCCAGCGCACGCGAACTCGCCCGCCGTGCCACCGAGCTCGGCGGTGGCCGCATCGACATCCTCGTCAACAACGCGGGCATCTACCCGTTCGGACCGACCACCGACGCCAGCCAGGACGACTTCGACGCCGTCTACAACATCAACGTCAAGGCGCCGTTCTTCCTCGTCTCCGCCCTGGCACCGCAGATGGCCGAGCGCGGCAAGGGCGCGATCGTCAACATCGCGACCATGGTCGCCCACTACGGCGAGGCCGGCTACGCGCTCTACGGCTCCAGCAAGGCCGCAGTGCTCCTGCTGACCAAGGCCTGGGCCGCCGAGTACGGCCCGTCCGGCGTCCGGGTGAACGCGATCAGCCCGGGCCCGACCCGCACGGAAGGAACGTCCGGATTCGGCGACGCTCTCGACCAGCTCGCCGCCACCACGCCGCACGGCCGCCCTGGGCTGCCCGAGGAGATCGCGGCCGCGGTGACCTTCCTCGTGAGCGACGACGCCTCCTACATCCACGGAGCCCAGCTCCCCGTCGACGGTGGCCGGATCGCCGTCTGATCGCAGTGGTACGGCGGCGCCGCGATCCCGGCGCCGCCGTACCGGCTTTGTCGACTCCGGCGACGACCGCCGGATTCGCTCTCATCGCACCAGACGTTGCCAGTCCTTCGGCACGCGCTCCCTCGGCCCTGGAACCGATTGGTCGAATGGCCTGTGCTGAGGGTCGGCGAGCCGAGGGCCGTCGTAGTAAGTCTCGGCCCGATAGTTCCAGAACCACGTCTCTTCCGGCTCGAAGCTCTGGACGAACGGGTGCCCTGACTGCGCCGCGTGCTGACTGGCGTGCTGCTCAGGCGAGGAATCGCAGCAGCCGATGTGACCGCACTTCGCGCAACGACGCAGATGCACCCACCAACCGCCGGCGGCCTCACACTCCACACACCCCGTGCCACTAGGCACTGCCTTGGGATCGATACCGTCCATCGTCGAACTCCTCCGCTATAACCGAGCTTGCAGTTGATCGGGCCTGCCCGTCGCCCGATGCTCAGGTTTCCCAAGGTAGCCGTGGACGGATCGAACGCAGCTCGCGCCTTCGCCCGCCGCGGCCGCGACGCGTTTCATCGAGCCGGCACGGACGTCTCCGACGGCGAAGATCCCGGGTTCGCTCGTCTCGAGCGGCAAGGGTTCAGTGGTCGGCCCGCCGCCTGGTCGATGATGGCTTGACCGGCGATCCGGGCCTGGTACTTGCCCTGGTGGGTCAGCAGTGCCAGCGTTCCACTCATCGCCATGCCGGTTTGGAAATACGAGTAGGTGTCGTCCTGGCCGAAGCACGTGATCTTGCCGTCGTAGATGTCCGCGCCGACGGCTACCGGCGCACGCGTCGGCGTGACATCCAAGTCCAGTTCCATCGACTGGCCGGCCTGATCGACGCCGCGCAGGCTGATCCGATAGGCGTAGGGCCGCAGTTCGCCATCCTCGTCTCGGCAGGTTGTCCACGCCACCGGTCCGGCACTGCTTTCGTACCGGATGTCGAGGTATCCCGGGGTCATCGACATCTTCGGACGCGCATCGGGCTGCATGTTCTTGGGCGGCATATCGTAATCGGTGTAGGTGCCGTATTCACCCGTGTCGCAATCGAATACCGACATCGTGTAGAAATCGGCGACCACGGTGCCGCCCGGGCGGTTCTTGTTGAAGATGGTCAGGAATGCGAACGAGCGGCCCGTCGCGCCGGTCAGCTCGCCGGCGATGAACCAGGTGTCGGACTCCTGGTCGGCATGTAAGCCTTCGGCGGCGGGGAAATCCAGCGCACTGTCGCCGGACACCAGCCGGAACGGATACTTACGCCAATCAGAGTTCATGTCCCGCCTCGGGTGTCTCGATCGCGTCGTACTTGTCGGCTCCTAGGAACTCCCGCACCTTCTCCATGTGCTCGTCAGCACCCAACTCGAGCGTTTCGGCTGCCAGTCCGTAGTCCACGATCGCAATGGCCGCCTGAGCAAGGTGCTTAGAGAACGCGCGCTTGGTGGTCTGCAATGCGCGGGCAGGCTGAGCCGCCAGCCGAGCAGCCAGTTGCAGCGCCTGCTCCATCAACGTCTCGGCGGTCGTGACACGATTCGCCAAACCCAGGTCCACCGCCAACTCCGCCGGGATTCGCTCGCCGGTGTAGACGTACTCTTTGGCGCGGATGAGGCTGGTCATGTACGGCCACAACAGTGCGCCACCGTCGCCTGCGGTCAGACCGATCGACACATGGGGATCGCACAGATAGCTGCGCTCGGACATCAACACCAGGTCGCAGCACCGCGCCAGCGAAGCACCCAGCCCGACGGCGGGGCCGTTGACCGCGGCCACCACCGGTAGCCGAAAGTTGATCATCGCGTGCAGGATGTCCGCCGCCTGGGCGGAGATATCGTACCGATAGCCAAGAGAGCGGTGTTGCGCCTTCAGGAAGGCGAAATCGCCTCCGCCACTGAAGGTTTTGCCGGCACCGGTTAGTATCACGCAACGCGCGTCGGTGTCACGCTCCAGATCGCGCCAGACGTCCAGCAGCTGGTGGTGCAAGATTGCGTTGATGACGTTGAGATCGTCGGGGCGGTTGATCGTCACGATGCGGACGGCGCCGTCCGCGGTCACCCGAAGTTCGTCGCTCACGTCGCCTTCACAGTTGATCCCAGGCAGATGCCAGACGGTCCGTCTTTTTTGCTATGTTAGCATCAATAGCGAAGTTGCCGTCGCCTTTTTAGAGGTGGTATCCCATGCCGGAAGCTCGTGACCACCGTT
>JAWWPC010000072.1:0-32256 GCA_033851055.1 Kribbellaceae bacterium
GGTCACGAGCCGCCGAGTCACGAGCCGACAGGTCACCGCGCGGCAGGTCACGAGCCGGCAGGTCACCGGACGATGGGTCACGAGCCGCCGAGTCACGAGCCGGCGGGTGGCCGCAGCGCGGGCGCGGTTCGGGTGCGGGTGAACGCGCCTGGCCGTGGACCGGCGACCCCGACCCACTGACCAAGGAGGCCGCCGACCGGCTCAACGCCTGGGGCGACGACCAGCCCACCATCACCCCGACCCGCCACGAACCGGCGACGGCAACTACTACTGGGGCTTGGCCATGGGGCGACGGCGACGATGCCTCACCCGGCCCCTAGTGCCGGTCGACGGACAGCGGGACCTGCCCGCGGCAAAAGACTGGATGGCGACTGCCGGGCTTCGCCGTGGGGCGACGGCGACCATGCCTCGCCCAGACCTCTAGCGAACGCTTCGGCCGCCTCCGCCGTTTGTCTCGGCCGATTCTGTGGGAGGCGGTCGGTCTGGCACGGGGTCCGGAACTCCGGTCCATTGGTCAGGGGCAGGTCGAGTTTGCCCTTGCTCGCGGTGTGGCGGAGATCGTCTTGCCCGCTTCGGTGGTGCAGGTCCACGGTCCATCGGTCCGGTCCGGTCCGGTCCGGTTCGGTTCGGTTCGTGGAGGTGCTGTGGAACTGCGTCCCGGCCGCGACACCGGCTTGAAAGGTGAGCGTCCCTTGCCGGGTGCGGCCGAACCGTTCACGACCGGCGCGTACGCAGCGGCCGGGTGGGGCGCGAGCCGCGCTCCTGCTTGGCCAGGCTCCCGACTACGGGCGGGACGGGTACGTCGTCAGGCTGCCGGTAGTGGTCCGGCGGCACGTAACCCCCGCCGTGCCCGGCAGAGACGCCGGCTTCGTCACCTGCTTGCCGAAGTCGAACGCCGAGGTGAGATCGCCGGCGCCAAGATCAGCCTGCGGACGCGACACAAGAGCCAGATGCTATAGAGCGTCAGGCGAGCCAGACGATTACAGAGACGTGCGCTAAGCGGGAACCGCCAGGATTGCGTCGGCGCGGTAGCGGGTGGTGGCGATCAACCGGGCGTTCGCCTCATCGCTGCCGTCGGTGCGAGCCAGTGCATCCGCCGCCGGCCTGCCATGCCGGATGTGCCGCGCTAGCAGCCGTTCCCGACGTACGGCGTGGTCGAGTTCCAGGTACCAGCACTCGTCCAGCAGCGGCCGGACCCGTGCCCACGGCCCCTGGTCGAGCAGCAGGTAGTTGCCTTCGGTAACGATCAGCCGGACGTCGTCATGCACCGGCAGGCTGGCCGCGATCGCATCCTCCAGGTCCCGGTCGAAGCGCGGCGCCCAGACGGTCTCACCGTCGGGTTCCCGCAGCCGGCGCAGCAAGTCGACGTACCCGCCGGCGTCGAAGGTTTCGGGTGCGCCCTTGATCGACACCAGGCGCTGCGCGACGAGGGCGGAGTGCGCGAGGTGGAAGCCGTCCATCGGAACCAGGGCGACCCGGTGGCCCACGGCAGCGAGATCGCGGACGAGGCCTTCGGCGTACGTCGATTTGCCGGCGCCGGGGGAGCCGGTCACGCCGAGAATGCTGCGCCGTCGGTCCCGCAGCAGGGCGATCGCCCTGGCCCGCGCCGACTGCGGATCGAGCCGGGTGATCAAGCGGACGATCCTGCGGGGACGGCGGCCGGATCGTGGTGGCAGCCGCAGCTCTCGCGGTGCTCGATCTCGGCCGGCAGCCGCTCGACCCGGCGCGGCGCGAAGGGGTCCGCCAGCCGGCGCATCAGCAACTGCACGGCGCGAGCGCCCATCGCGTGGAACGGCTGGGCCGCAGCGGTCAACGCGGGCGACATCGCGGTGGCCCACTCGAAATCGTCGAAGGTCACCAGGGCGATGTCGTCGGGGATCCGGCGGCGGGTCTCCTTCAGCGCGACCAGCGCGCCGATGGTCATCGCGTTGTTGGCGCTGAAGATCGCCGTCGGCGGATCCGGCAGCCGCAGCAGCGACTGTACGCCGGCGCGGCCACCCGCGACGGTGGAGTGCGCCGGGATCACCAGGGTGTCATCGACGGCCAGGCCGGCCGCCTCGTGCGCCTGCCGGTACCCGCGCCGGCGCTCGTTGGTCGTGGACAGCCCGGCGAGCCCGCTGAGCATGCCGATCCGTCGATGGCCGATGTCGATCAGGTGCTCCACCAAGGCAGCCGCCACCGACTCGTTCTCGGTACCGATCTGGTCGCAGCGGACCTCGCTCATCCGGTCGACCAGGACGAACGGCGTCTGGTGCTTGCGCAACACCGGCAGGGTGGCGTCCTCCCAGCCCGGCGTCGGCGCGAGGATGACTGCCTCGACGTTGTGCGCGAGCAGCGCTGCCACCGCACTCGCCTCCAGCTGCGCATCGTCGTGGGTGTCGCAGAGCAGCAGCGCGAACCCGGCCCGGCTCGCCTCGGACTCCACCCCGGCGATCAGGTCGCCGAAGTACGGGTTGGAGGCGCCGGTGATCGCCAACCCCAGCGCGCGTCCGGACCGTTTCGACACGACCGGTGCGGGTGGCGCGTAGTCCAGCGACTCCAGCGCGTGACGGACCCGCTCCCGGGTGTCCGGGGCGACGAACCGGGTGCCGTTCAGAACGTGCGAGACGGTGCTGATCGACACGCCCGCCAGCTTGGCCACATCGACCAGGCGGGCACGCCGAGGTTCCGTCATGCGGGCATCCTGCCTGCCTTGCGCATCGTTTCGCAATCTTTTGCGCAAACGGTTCCCAGGCGGCCCCGACGCTCCTAGCTTGACGATGATGTCCGTCCGCCAGGCCGGCACCAGCATCGAAGCCCCAACTGCAGGAGGTCCAGCCATGAAGCCCCCAGCCTTCCGTCGCCACACCGTGGTGGCGACCGCGCTCGTCTGCACCGGAGTACTCGCCGTCAGCGCCTGTACGACGTCGAAGACGTCCGGACCGGGATCCTCCGGTGACACCGGCAGCTCGGGCCCGATCAAGATCGGCCTTGTCACCAAGACCGAAACGAACCCGTACTTCGTCAAGCTGCGGGACTCGGCGAAGGCCGCGGCCCAGGCGAAGGGCGACTCCGTGATCGCGCTCGCCGGCAAGTTCGACGGTGACAACGAGGGCCAGGTCACCGCGATCGAGAACCTCGTCCAGCAGGGCGTCAAGGGCATCCTGATCACGCCGAGCAACTCCGCGGGCGTGCTCGGCGCGATCAAGCAGGCGCAGGACAAGGGCGTCGTGGTGATCGCGCTCGACACCGCGACCGATCCGGCCGACGCCGTCGCCGCGACGTACGCCACGAACAACCAGACGGCCGGCAAGCTGATCGGCCAATACGTGAAGGCGCGGCTCGGCAGCACCAAGCCGCAGTTGGTGATGATGGACCTCGACCCGAGCGCCAGTGTCGGCGTACAACGCCACAACGGGTTCCTCGAGGGCATGGGCCTGCCGCTGAACACACCGGACATCATCGGCAGCGCGCTGACCCAGGGCGACCAGACGAAGGCGCAGCAGGCGATGGAGAACCTGTTGCAGCGCGTCGGCGGCAAGGTCAACGTGGTCTACAACATCAACGAGCCCGCGGCCCGCGGCGCCTACCAGGCGCTCAAGGAGAAGGGCATGGCCGGCAAGGTGCTGGTGGCCGGCATCGACGGCGGCTGCCAGGGCGTGCAGAACGTCAAGACCGGCGAACTGGTCGGGACGGTCATGCAGTTCCCGAAGAAGATGGCCGAGGACGGCGTGAACGCGGTGATCGACTACGCGAAGACCGGCAAGAAGCCGTCCGGCTTCATCGACACCGGGGCGACCCTGATCACCGACAAGCCCGTCGCAGGTCTGGCGTCCAAGGACACCACCTGGGGCGCGCAGAACTGCTGGGGGTGAGCATGTCCACGGCCGCTACCTCCTCCGATGTGGCCCGGACGAGTCGCGCTGATGCGACCCGGAACCTGTTCGCCCGCAACCCCGTCCTCGGGCCGACCGCGGCGCTGATCGTCGCCGTTGTCTTCTTCTCGCTGGCCACCAGCACGTTCGCGAACATCGACAACTTCTCCTTCATCGTGCAGCAGTCGATCGTCGTCGCGACGCTCGCACTGGGCCAGACACTCGTCATCCTCACCGGTGGCATCGATCTGGCGAACGCGGCGATCGCGGTGTTCGGCACGTTGGTGATGACCCGGCTGACCATAGGTCATCTGCCGAGCCCGGTCGCGCTGGCAGTCGGGATCGTGGCGTGCGCCCTGGTGGCCACGCTGTCGGGCCTGCTGGTCAGCCGGATCAAGCTGCCGCCGTTCATCGTCACGCTTGGCATGCTGGCGGTGATGACCGCGGTGACGAACCTGTACAGCCAGGGCACCACCTGGCCGGTGCCGAGCGGGCTGCTCACCTGGCTTGGTACGTCGCTATACCTGTTCGGCCGGATCCAGTTCACCATGGGCATGGTGCTCGCCGTGGTGCTGTTCCTGGTGCTGTGGTTCGTGCTCAGCAAGACCGCCTGGGGCCGGCACGTGTATGCCGTCGGCAACGAACCTGAGGCGGCCCGACTCACCGGTATCCACATCGACCGCACCCTGATCAGCGTGTACGCCGTCGCGGGGGTGATCTACGCCTTCGCGGCCTGGATGGCGCTCGGCCGTACCCCCACCGCCGACCCGAACGCGTACCAGACGGGCAACCTGGACAGCATTACTGCTGTGGTGATCGGCGGCACCAGTCTGTTCGGCGGTCGCGGCGGCGTGGTCGGCACCGTGGTCGGCGCCCTGATCGTCGCCGTTCTCCGCAGCGGGCTGACCCAGATGGGCATCGACTCGAACTACCAGAACCTCGCGACCGGCGTACTGGTCATCGCCGCCGTCGCCTTCGACCAGGCGACCCGCAGGAGGAGCTCATGAGCACGGCAACGGCAACGGCGCCGGTCCCGACACTCGAACGCGAGCCATTGCTGTCCGCCCGTGGGTTGGTCAAGCGATACGGCCACGTGACGGCGATCGACGGCGCGGACTTCGACCTGTACCCGGGGGAGGTGCTCGCTGTCGTAGGCGATAACGGCGCCGGCAAGTCGAGCTTGATCAAGGCCCTCACCGGTGCCCTACTGCCGGAAGCGGGCACCATCTCGCTCGATGGCAGGCCGGTGACCTTCCACTCACCGCTGGACGCCCGCAATGCCGGCATCGAGACGGTGTACCAGACCCTTGCGGTCGCGCCCGCCCTCGACATCGCCACCAACCTGTTCCTCGGCCGCGAGATACGGCGCGACGGGCTGCTCGGCAAACTCCGGATCCTGGACCGCAAGGCGATGCGCACCGAGGCCCGCAACCAGCTGGACGCCCTCGGGATCGCCACGATCCAGGACATCACCCAGTTGGTCGAGACCCTGTCCGGCGGCCAGCGCCAGGCCGTCGCCGTCGCCCGGGCCGCGATGTTCGGCAGCAAGGTCGTCATCATGGACGAGCCGACCGCCGCCCTCGGTGTCCGGGAGACCGCCCAGGTCCTCGAGCTGATCAAGCGGATCAGCAACCGCGGCCTGCCGGTGGTGCTGATCAGCCACGACATGCCTGCGGTCTTCGAGGTGTCCGACCGGATCCATGTGCACCGTCTCGGCAAACGCGCCGGCGTAGTGAGTCCCGCCGACGTGTCGATGAGCGACGTGGTCTCCTTCATCACCGGCGCCGAGGAGATCCCAGGCTCGGGAAGTATCGATGCTTCGTGACACCATCCACTTGCTCTCGTGTCCTCCGGCAGCGTCAGGCGAGGGCCACAGGTAAGGCGTTGGTGAAGATTTAGTCCTGCCCGTGGTTCAGCTTCCGACCCGCCAGCTACATGCCTTAGATTTGATCAACGTGAGAGTCGATCTACGAGGAGTGACGGGTGCGACACGGTCAGGCAGCGCGAATGAGCGGTTGCGTCCGCTGAGGACCATCGCAAATCCAGCACCCGACGCGCCGCGGGAAGACCGTTGCTGAACAAGGTCCTCGGCGCCGCGGGACTGGTCCTGCTGGCCGCCGGATTGGTGTTCGCCTTCCGGCCAGTCTCGGTGAACGGCGTGAACTGCGGCTCGGTGTTCCAGCCGGCCACAGGCATCACGCCGATGGACTGCGACAACCGAGTAGCCGACCGTGAAAGAGTTGCGCTGATACTCGGGGGTGCTGGTCTGGTCGTGGGGGCGACGAGCATCGGCATCGCAATGCTGCGCGACCGGAGAGTCCGCTGAACCCGGGTCGCATCGTCGACACCTCGGTCATGCGCCACTTGGTCCCGTACGACGGAGCGCCGGCCAGCCTCGGGGGCTGACCGGCACCGGTCGTACGAGGGTCAGGCTTCGGGCACCGTCAGCACGATCTTGCCGGCGAGGTGGCCGGCTTCGCTGCGCTCGTGGGCTTTCGCCGCGTCGGAGAGCGGGAATAGCGAGTCGATGCGGACGATGAACTTGCCTTCGTCGACCAGGCTTCCGGCCTCGGGCAGCGCGTGGAACGCCCCTGATTCGGTGGTGGACCGAACTCCTTGCTCTGCCGCGGTGTAGTCGGCGATGGTGATCACGTTGTCTGCGGAACCGGTGATCTGGACGAGCTCCCTCAGCGAGCCCTTGCCCGCCGTATCGAGCGCGACGTCGACCGGGTTCGGGGTCAACGCGGCCACCCGGTCGGCCAGCCCCGGTCCGTAGGTGGTCGGCACGACACCGAGGGATCGCAGGTACTCGTGGTTCGACTCGCTCGCGGTACCGATGACAGTGACGCCGGCTGCGCGGGCGAACTGGGCCGCGGCGCTGCCCACCCCGCCTGCCGCACCGTCGATCAGGAGAGTCTGGCCGGCGGACGGCTTGATGATTTCCAGAGCCCGCAACGCAGTCTCCGCGGCCACCGGGAGACCGCCTGCTTGTTCCCAATTCAGTGCAGCGGGCTTGGGGGCGAAGTGGTCCAGGACCGCGAACTCGGCGGCCGTGCCGCTACCGAGGCCGAACACCTCATCCCCGACGCTGACGCCCTCGACTCCCTCGCCGACCTCGTCCACGACGCCGGCCGCCTCCAGACCCACGATCGCCGGGAGCGGGATGTCGAACACGTCCTGGAGGTGCCCGGCGCGGATCTTCCAGTCGACCGGGTTCACCCCGGACGCCCGGACCGCTATGCGCACCTGGCCTGGACCGGCGTGCGGTTCGGGCGCGTTGGTCACCTCGAGAACCGAGGGGTCGCCGTACTGCGCGTAGGTCAAAGCAAACATGTGTTGTCTGTCCTTTCGATCAAGGTTGAGCCGGAGCACACCGATCGGCGGCCGATCACTTCCGTCCTGGGGAGCAACAAGAGAAGGGGCCGAGGTGATACCGCGCGGCGGGACATCAGCCCGTAACCGGCAGTAAACACGCTCGCGATCGGCCTTTTGTACCGTCTTCGCCGTGAGAGCGAGCAGGGCTGCAATGACCGGTCCCCGATGGGTCCGCCGATGACGGAATCTTCGCCGCGCCGCCGGGTCCGGGTGTGGTTCGGTGAGTACCAGATCGCAGACTACATCGGAGAGCCCGTATACGCCGCCCGGTACGAGGCAGCGATGCGGCGCCGGTTTCCGGGGCTCAACGTCACCAACGACGCGTTGCCGCTGCCGTGGGGAGAGGCAGCCGACCGGCCGTGAGCCAGCGGGCCCTGGCGGCATGGGAGCCAGGGCCGGCGGTTGCGCCGTACGGTCCGAGGGTGCCGAATGCTCGACTGATCCCGCCTCGATGCGGCAAACTGAACCAGCGTCGGTTTGTCACAATGCGCCCGGACTGGTCGGAGGGGAGACCAGCAGTCCTATCGCTTCGACGTACGGGGGAAGGACGCGTGCCCTACCGGATCTTCAGGACCCTGCCGGTGGACGCCTTGACCATGATGCGGGCGTTCCACCCGATGGTCGTCTGCTTCGCCGCGGCGCTGGCCGTTACGGCGCTCGTCTTCGACGTCTTCTTTCTGGGCGCAGGCGCCCGCCTTGCACTGGCCGCGCTCTACACCGTTCCCGTGCTGGCCGGACTGGTCGGGCACCTGATCGCGGCGGCCGATGATCTGGGGCTGGAAAGACCGGTCCTGTTTTGGACCGTGGCCGCGACTGTCGCCGTCGGGCTGACCAACATCGCCTTGGTGGCGACCATCGGCGCCAGCTTGCGCACGGGTCCGTCGGACTGGCGGCAGGGCGCCGAGGCGGTCCTGTTCGGCGCTGTCAGCGGGTTGTGCATCGCGGTGACGGCCGTTGTGATGGGAAACCTGGCGCACAGCCTGGGGATCGAGACCAAGACGCGCATTCCGGAGAGAAGGCGCAGGCCGGCAGCGGTACCCGTTCCTGTCGCGGCGTCCGTTGCGAAGTCACGCCCGAAGCGGCCGGCCCGTAGAAGGTCGAAGGAGCCTCCGCCGCAGGTCGTCGAGGACAGGCCAGCGCCTGAGCTTTTCGATCATCCCGCGCCACGGGTGGTGTGCCTTTCCGAGCCGAGGCCGGTGGGTCCGTCAGTCGAGGGAACGAGTCATGCGGATCGGCGAATCTCCCGAGTCCGACGTGGTCTCGCGGTCCAACCCTCGCGGCGAGTACTCCGACCGGGCCGCCCGCCAGGTCCTGGTCGCTTCGGTGCCGGCGGCAACTAGTGGTGTGTCTGGGTAGGCCGCCTGAGGCGGTCAGGTCCGGGTGAGCTCGGCGGCGTGGTCGGGGACCTGGGTCTGCATCTCCCGCGGCGTCCGTTCATAGCCTTTGGACGGGGGCCGCGGCGGCAGTTCCAGGGGTGGTCGCTGCACCTCGTGGTAAGGGATGCTGGACAGCAGGTGGGCGATCATGTTGATCCGGGCCGCTCGCTTGTCCTCGCTCTCGACCACATGCCAAGGCGCCTCCGGGATGTCGGTGTGCACGAACATGTCGTCCTTGGCGCGCGAGTAGTCCTCCCAGCGGGAGATCGACTCCAGATCCATCGGCGAGAGCTTCCAACGGCGCATCGGATCCTCGAGCCTGCTGCGGAAGCGGCTCTCCTGCTCGTTGTCGCTGACGGAGAACCAGTACTTGCGCAGCAGGATGCCGTCCTCGACCAGCAGCCGCTCGAAGATCGGGCACTGCTGCAGGAAGCGGGCGTACTCCTGGGTCGTGCAGAAGTTCATCACCCGTTCGACGCCGGCGCGGTTGTACCAGCTGCGATCGAACAGCACGATCTCGCCGGCGGCCGGCAAGAGCTCGATGTAGCGCTGGAAGTACCACTGCGACCGTTGTCGCTCGGTAGGTGCCGGTAGCGCGGCGATCCGGGCGACCCGGGGGTTCAGGTACTGCGTCACGCGTTTGATCGTGCTGCCCTTGCCGGCCGCGTCGCGTCCTTCGAAGATCACCACCACCCGGGCACCCTCGACGCGGACCCACTCCTGCACCTTCACCAGCTCGGCCTGCAACCTGAGCAGTTCCTTCTCGTAAACTTTCTTCGGCAGCCGTTCGGGCTTCCTGCGGTCCTGCGAGGACGCCCGCGCCGCGCTCTTCTCGCGCCTACCAGCCATGGTCGTGACCTCCCACTTGCCGGATCTGCTGATATCGCGACCGTACGAGATTGGAGCGGGTCTGGGAACTCTGCAGGTTCGGCCCTGCCCACTATGGGCTATATCTGGGAAGGTCGGAGGATGAACGAGATGATGGCTGTCTGGGCCGTCGATCGCCCCGGGCCGATCGACGGTCGCCCACTTCGGCAGGTCCGACGGGCGGTGCCGTCGCCCGCGCCGGGAGAGGTCCTGGTCAAGGTGCTCGCCTGCGGTGTCTGCCGCACCGACCTGCACTTGTGCGAGGGGGATCTCGAGCCTCGCCGGCCCGGCGTCGTACCGGGACACCAGGTGGTGGGAGAGGTGGTCGATCGGGCCGCCGGCGCGGAGCGTTTCGAGCTGGGGGACCGGATTGGCATCGCCTGGTTGCGAGGGACCGACGGATCTTGCGAGTTCTGCCGCTCCGGTGCGGAGAACCTGTGCCCGAGATCGACGTACACGGGGTGGGATGCGGATGGCGGGTTCGCCGAGTTCGCGGTGGTGCCGCAGGACTATGCCTATCGATTCCCCGTGAGCCAACCGCCCGAGGAGGTGGCTCCGCTGCTGTGTGCGGGGATCATCGGCTACCGGTCACTGCTGCGGGCGAACCTGCCACCTGGGGGACGGCTGGGCCTCTACGGGTTCGGCTCGAGCGCACATCTCACCGCTCAGTTGGCGGCTGCCCAAGGCGCCGAGATCTTCGTGCTGACTCGCGGAGAGGCGAACCAGACTCTGGCCCGGGAGCTCGGCGCGGCGTTCGTCGGAGGCGCGCAGGACGCACCACCGGTGCTGTTGGACTCGGCGATCGTGTTCGCGCCGGCTGGTGAGCTCGTGCCGGTCGCGCTGCAGGCGCTCAAGTCCGGTGGGACGGTGGCGGTGGCGGGGATCCACCTCAGCGACATCCCGGCGCTGAACTACGAGCGCGACCTGTTCCGTGAGCGGGATCTGAGGAGCGTCACGTCGAACACCCGTCGAGACGGCGAGGAGTTGTTCCGGCTGGCGAGCAGATTGCCGATCGTCGCGCACACCACCGTCGTACCGTTCGGCGAGGTCGACCGAGCCCTGTCCGACCTGGCCCACGGTCGTGCGGCGGGCTCGCTGGTCATGATGGGGCCGCCGCGATGACCTCTGCCGCCGCCGGCGCTCGCCGACCGGTCTGGCCGGAGGTCAGCCGGTCACAGGTCGGATGCCGGTGACGGCGAAGCGCTCGACGCCCTGAACGTGACCGCCGGTAGAGGCCACGATCGTCAAGGCAATTTGATCGGTGGCGCCACGGAAGCCGACCCGTACCGACCATGGTTTCCGGTCACCGCCGGCAGTGACGCAGCAGTAGGTGCCGATCGGCACAGCGGACGACAGTTGCCGGACGTCGATCCGGATGGAGTCGTCCACGCCGGTGATCCGGCCGCTCACGGTGAGCGGTGAGGCGACAGTCGCGCCGTACTTCGGCCGGTCCAGGGTGAGCATGGTGTCATTGGTGCCGACGACCTCCCATGGCGCCTCCAAACCGCCGCCGATCCGGACGAGGTGGAGCACAGCAGCCACGCTGATGGAACCGTCGGTGTTCTGGTAGCCCACAGTGATGCGCGCGTCGTCGCCACGGACGGAGCGAGACACGACTTTGTTGATCTCGGTGAAGCCGAGGTATCCGGTGGTGAAGGAAAGCGCGGTCTGCTCCGCGTCGAGATGCCACGGCTCGTGCCCGCCGACGCGGTACCTATGCTGCCAGGCCGCTGCCGCTTTCTCCGAGGCGAACGGCCACAGCGGCTGGTACCGGAACGGACTGAGGGTGGTGGGCGTCAGTGAGGTGGCGGGCGTCGGCGTGATGTTGGGTGTGGCCGGCGGCCGGGTCGACGTCGGACCGGCGAACGGCAAGGGAACGGCCTGCTGACCCGAGTCCGAGCCGCCACTGATGGAAATGGCCGCGATCACGATCACGATCATGGACACCAGCGTGGTCGCCGCTGCTGTGATGATCGCCGGGCGCATCCGTCGCGTCCCCCGCGGCAACTGCGGATCCTGACTTGTCATCTGGCCCCCCGGTCCCCCTGCCGCGCCGGTGTCCCGGCGCGCTGAAGAGCGAGGGAAGCCAACCGCCGCTACTGCAGCGGGCCGAGATGTACGGTGCGCGGTTCGGGTCCGCTTCTCCGTACCCACCTGTCAGGGCTTCCCTCACCCGTTCCCCCATTGCACCTCGAACTTCGGGCCCGCATCAGGGCCGAAAGTCCCGATTCATAGGTGCGAAGCTACCGACCGGCACCTATCCGTCGGTCAACTGCCGTTGGTGCGAGCGCCTGGACGACCGCGACGACCGCGAAGAGGACGAGCGTCAACGCATGGACGACGGTGCACCACAGACAGATCGCGTTGATGCGAAACAGTTCGGCCCAGACCAGGTAGAACACGAACAGCAGCCCCACGGTGGCCGCTGCAAGCCGGGCTCGACCCGGCCATGGGCTGCGTGGGCGCCACAACGGTGGTGCGCACAGCAGCGTCATCCCAGCAAAGAACAGCAGCCCGAGCACCGCGACCGGAATGCCTGCTAGACGCGAGTATTCGCTGGTAGTGACCTTCGCGCAGTTGATCGCGCCGGTGTCCGGGCACGCCAACGTCGAGGAGGCGGTGAAATGCTCGTACGTCAGGTATGCCGACACGAGAAGTCCGGCGATGCATAGCGACAGGGCGGCGACCAGCAGCCACCGCGGAGGCTGCATGCTCACTGGGTCATCCCTTGGCCAGTTGGGCGCGGGCCGCGGTGACCCCGGGCGCGGTGCAGACGTTTCCCGGTTTGTTGCCGGTGGCCTGGCACAGGGCAGCGGTGAACAGGTTCGCGGACCCGTCGACTGCCTGCGCGATCTGGCTGGACGGGTTCTTCAGCTCCGCGGCGACCTGTGCCTGGGACAGTCCGTGCAGCAACTGCGGACTGTAGGTGGCTCCGGACGAAACGTACGTGCCGGCGATGTCGACGAACGGGATGCTGCCTGCCTGACCGGTGACGTACGGCGGCTGGTCATAGGTAGTGAACGTCTGCTGGTCCGCCGGCGTCAGGGTGTCCAGCGGGGCGTAGTTGCCGTTGATGAGCTTGTTGCTGGTGGTCTCCACGCCGGTGAAGCTCAGGTACTGGCTGTTGTACGTGGCGCCGTGGAACGACAGCGTCGGGGTGTTCGGGTAGACGTCGTTGCCGGCCGACGACGTGACGCCGAGGTTGGTGAAGGTCCCGAACCGCGACAACGCAACCACGACCGGCCATCGTTCCGCCGCACAGTACGGACAGTACTCGGCACCGACGTAGAGCACCTTCGGCTTACCCGCTTGGGTCAGCGCCGGCGCGGTGATGTGCTGCGGTCCTCCTTGAGCGGACCCGACGCCTATCTTGTTCAGGGTCGCCGCAGGCACAGAGGTGACAGCTGTCATTATCTGGCTGCTGGCGAGACCGGGAGCAGCCGACGGTGTGCTGGTTCCAGCCCCGGCCAGCTTGGCGATGATCAGCCCGGCGATCACCGCGACGACCACGGCCACCGCGGCCCCGGCGGACAGCAACCGACGGCGCCGTTCCGCTCGCAGTTGAGCGGCCCTGAGCTGCGCCGCGTGTTCACGCGCACTGACCTTCCGGTCACTACGGCTGCTCATCTGTTGCTCCTCCTCTGCCGGGATGTCGGTGGGCACACGCCGCCGCAGTTTCGAGTGTTACACGCTGCCCACGCGAGTGGACCGGAAAGGCTCTAGACCGGCGCGGACCTGCGTACGACGATCAAGAGAACACGGTTGCCTAAAGAGAGGTGAGGGCGATGGCTGCGACACGACGGTGGAGCGTCGACATCTTCATCGACGAGCACGAGGACGAGCGGATCACTCATGCGGAGGCCCGGCTGCGGACGAACGACCAGACGCACCTGGTCGGCCGGGGCACCGCCCACCGGCACCCGGACGACGCGGAGGTCGCCGAGATCGGCGACGAGTTGGCGGCGGCCAGGGCGTTGTCGAACCTGTCGCATGAGTTGATCCATGCTGCCGCGAGCGACATCGAGCAGATCACCAAGAAGCACGTGCACCTGCGCGGCTGACCGACCTGAACAGGGCGGAATGACCCGGCAGGACACGCCGTCGGGCAGATGAGGGTCGGGGTGACAGAACTTCGAGCAGTGGAGGTCGACCGACGATGAAGGCACTGGTTTACAACGGTCCGGGACAACGGGACTGGCGTGAGGTACCAGAACCGACGATCCTGGAGCCCGAGGACGCGATCGTACGGGTCGATGCCGTGACGATCTGTGGCACGGACCTGCACATCCTCAAGGGCGACGTACCGACTGTCGACAGCGGCCGGGTACTGGGCCATGAGGCCGTCGGAACGGTGACCGAGGTCGGCGACGGCGTTCGCGGTGTCACCCCGGGCGATCGGGTGCTGATCTCGTGTATCAGCTCCTGCGGCCGCTGTGAGTACTGTCGTGAAAGCCGTTACGGGCAATGCCTGGGTGGTGGCGGCTGGATCCTCGGTCACCGGATCGACGGGACCCAGGCCGAGATGGTCCGGGTGCCGTTCGCGGACCGGTCGATGTACAAGCTGCCTGTCAACGTCAGCGACGACTCGGCGCTGCTGCTGGCCGACATCCTGCCGACGGCATATGAGATCGGTACATTGTCCGGGCGGGTCTCGCCCGGCGACACGGTTGTCATCGTCGGTGCCGGCCCGATCGGCCTGTCAGCGATCACCACCAGCAAGCTGTTCAGTCCGTCCCGCGTGGTCGTCGTGGACATCGCTGTCTCCCGGCAGAAAGCAGCCATCGAGCACGGTGCCGACCTGGCCATCGGCCCTGACGAAGATGTCGTGGAGACGGTTCGCGGGTTTACCAACGGACTCGGCGCGAACGTCGCGATCGAGGCAGTGGGAGTGCCGGCAACGTTCGAGCTGTGCACACAGGTGATCCGCCCAGGCGGCCGGGTGGCCAACGTGGGTGTGCACGGTGCGCCCGCGACCTTGCACTTGGAGGAGCTCTGGATCAAGGACGTCACCATCACCACCGGCCTGGTGGACACCTCCAGCACGCCGCGGCTGCTGTCGATGCTCGCTTCGGGGCGACTGGCGATGCCAGGCCTGATCACGCACCGCTTCGGCCTGGACGAGATGCAAGACGCGTACGACGTCTTCTCCCGCGCGGCCGAGACCGGCGCGCTCAAGGTAGCGCTGTTCAACGAGGAGGCGCTCGGCCAGGAGCGCCGCTAACCCGATGGTATTGGACGAGTTAGTTCCACCGGCCCTCGTAGCTCGGGACCTTTGGCCCTGACCCGCGCTGCGGCCGACGTCGATGCTGGAGAAGCAGGGGAGTCAACTGGCTCGCCGGGAGCGGACGACAGGGTAGCTTCGAGCCACGGGGACCCGCCGTTAAGTCGGCCGCGTATATCCCGGCGGGCCGGTTGCGTTTTCGGCCGCATCGGGCTTTGTCGCGGGGCCGAGGGATAGTCGTCAATGCCAGTGGGTGACCGCCTGCTGCCAGTGCCGACATGGAGCCCCACCGCCTTCATCGGCCGGATAGCCGACCCGGATGATCAGCTGTGGCCAGACGTTATGACCAACCAGTTCCTGCGCTGGGAGCCGGAGCCGCGCGTACTCGACTGCCTGGTTGAGGAGTGACACTGCCAGGTCGGACGGCGTCGCTGTCAGCAGGGCACGTTGCAGACCCATGCCGGCACGGACCCAGTCCGACGGCCCATCGGCTGTCGTCGTGAGGATCGCTATCTCAGGAATGCCAGCAGCCGTATGGTCTCCGCCGATCCAGTCGGCTTCGTGCAGGATCCGGCTGAGCTTGACGCGCTGATCAGCACCGAGCCAGTGCAGATCGGCTCCCTCCGCCCGGGCGGCCTCGGATACCTGGTCGAGCACGCGAGGGGACACCTCGGCCATCATCACCGGTTCCCGGCAGGTGTGCCGGCGCCGCAGTTCGCCGTACAGGTTGCTGAGTGGTGGGATCGGTGTCTGCAGCTCGCCGAGGAAGACTCGCGCAATGATGTCCGGGCGAGCCGGGTCAGGGTCGATGGCGAAGGTGGTCTCATAGCCGAGCATGGCCGCGGCCACGCGCAGGTTGAAGGTCGCTGCACCGATACCGATCCGGATGAATCGGCCGGCCGGATCCTCGGCGGGGAGCGGGCGGTCCCGGCCGAGGATCACGTCGACCACCGGGCCGAAGATCTCGAAACGCCACGGCTGATTGTTGTGCATCGACGGTGCCGCCATTGCCGAGTTGACCAGAATGCCGACCTCGTCCTGGCTGAGAACGGGATCCGGCTGTGACGGCCGCATTGTCACTGGATGCTCACCCCTTAATACCCGGAGGTACGGCCTGAGCGAACTCCGAGGCCGGACGGCGCGGCGTGGGAGCGGTGACGGCGCCGTGGCCGAACCGGACGACCATGTGGGCGAAGCCGGCCTTGCCAGTCGTCCGCTGAACAGCTCGGCGCAGATCGTCGTACTCCAGTGGCTGGTTCAGGAAGGACGCGGTGAGGCCTTCACGGGTCGCGGTCAGCAGGACTCGCTCGAGCGCCAGCCCCGCCAGGAGTTGGTCGGCGGCGGCATCCCCCTCAGTGGACAGCACAGCCACCGCGGGTTCCGCCTCGAAGACCGCACGGGCACGCATCTGGTCGGCTGGTGCGGCCCCGAGGTCGCGGACCGGTGACGGGTAGGCCGCCGAGCGCGGCCCCAACGAGGCGCTCGGCACGCCGTCGGCAGCACGGACGCCGCCCACCCAGTGAGCGCGTTCGGCACTGCGATGCCAGTCGCCGATCTCGCGCAGGTCCGTGTCGACCAACATGTCGAGGACCTCCTTGACCTGCGGCGCCGGCAGCCAGCTGAGCTCGGCGCACTCGGCGAGCGCGGCCCGCGTCAGCAGGAGCCGATCATTGGCGGACAGCTGCACCGGCCTGGCTTGCTCCCGGTTGGTGTGACGCCGGGGGATCTGAGCGCAGAGCTGCTTCAGCGTCTTGTCCGGTACGCGGGTCGGTTCGACGACGATGCGGGCGACCAGGTCCGGCTCGTGCGGGAAGGGCGCGAGACCGAACCAGCTGTCGAAACCGATCGATGCGGCCGCACACCGCAGGTTGAACGTCGCTGCTCCTGCGGCGATCCGCATCGCCCGGCCGGTCGAGTCCTCCGCAGGCAAGGCCCGGGAGCCGTCCAGGAACACGTCGATCACGTGACCGTTGACCTCGAAGCGCCACGGTTGCGTGTTGTGCATACTTGGCGCCGCTACGGCAGCGCCGAGTAGTACATCGATCTGTTCCATCGACAGCTGATCCTCCGACATGGCGGGCCTCCTCGACTCACTCGGGCGGCAACAGCTGCCGCACCTCCAGCCTCCGCGCAAGCACCGGACTATGCAGCAGGCATCGGTCCCGACCCGCCCGGGCCTTTCGGCACCCGATCAGGTGGAGGGGGCGTGGAGGGGTGCGCGCAACTCCAGGACGGTGCCGTGTGGGTGGTTGGACTCCAGCCGTACGGCACCACCCAGTGCAGCGGCCCTCTCCCGCAGATTGCGCAGTCCGCTCTGCGAGGCGGCCGAGGTGATCCCGACGCCGTCGTCGGATACCCGGGCCGTGACGTCCTCACCGGTGACGATGATCTCCACCTTGACTCGGGACGCTGCCGCGTGACGCACGACGTTCGACAACGACTCGCGTATCGCTGCCAGGATCTGCGGACGAACCACCGTCGGCACCGTGCTGTCGAGCGGGCCGGTACAGACCAGCTCCGGCCGGAACCCCAGGGGGGCTCTGTACTCCTCGATCAGCGCTTGTACGTCGGCGCGCAGGGAGCTGCGGCCGGGTTGGTGATGCAGCTCGAAGATGGCGGCACGCAAATCCCTGATGGTGGCGTCGATGTCCTCGACCGAGCGGCCGATCCGCTCCTGGATCTCGGGCGGCACCATCCGCTGCATGCCCTGCAGTTGCAGGCCGGTGGCGAAGAGCCGCTGGATCACCAGGTCATGCAGGTCGCGGGCGATCCGGTCCCGGTCTGTCAGCACCGCCAGCGTCGACTGATCCTGCTGGGCCTGCGCGCGCTCCAGCGCCAAGGTGGCCTGGTTGGCGAACATCCGGACCAGGTCGGTGTCGGCACTGACGCCCAGCACCGCACCTTGTTCGGCGGCCACCAGCAGGATGCCGGCGGTCCTGCGGGTCCCGGCCGGCAGCGGTACGAGGATGGTCCGGCCGAGTTCCTCGATCTCCGGCAGGCCGGTGAGCCAGCCATACTTCTTCACCAGATGAGCGGGGTCCTCGACGACCACCTGCCGGTTGCCGGTCAGCACGTCGCCGAGGATGGGAAGATCCGCCCGTATCCGCCGTCCCCGGTGCCGTTGGAAGCTCGGTGGACCGTCGACGGCCTCGATCACCAGCTGGCCGTCATCGGCCAGCAGCACGGCACCGACCAGCGAGCCGGATACCTCGCGGGCGCGTGACGCGATCAGCTTCAGGGCATCCTGGGGATGGAACTCGCCCAGCATCAGTTGGGTGATCTCGGCCGTCACCTCGTGCCAGCGCCGCCGGCGCTCGCTGTCGGCGTACAGGCGGGCGTTGTCGATCACGACACCGGCCGCGGCGGCCAGCGCCATCATGGTGCGCTCGTCTTCCTCGGTGAAGTCCGTGCCCTCGGCCTTCTCGGTCAGATAGAGGTTTCCGAACGCGTGTTCGTGGGTCCGGATCGGCACCCCGAGGAAGGTGTTCATCGGTGGGTGGTTCGGCGGGAACCCGTACGACTGCGGGTGCTCGGCCAGGACCGTCAGCCGCAACGGTTCCGGATGCTCGATCAGCAGCCCCAGCAGGCCATGACCCTCGGGGAAGGGGCCGATGGCGGCGATCTCCTCGGCCGTGATGCCATGGGTGACCAAGCGGATCAGTCGCTTGCCATCGTGGCCGACGACCCCGAGCGCGCCGTACCGGGCACCGACCAGTTCACAAGCGGCCGTGATGATCCGGTTCAGCGTGCTGGTGAGGTCCAGGTCCGCGCCGATTCCGACGACCGCGTCGAGCAGCGCCCGGAGCCGTTCTTGCGAGTCCATGATGTCGTCGACCCGCCCCAGCAACTCCTGCAGCAGGGCGTCGAGCCGGACGCGCGATAGACCCGCAAACTCAAGGGTTCCTTCGTCCCACGAGCCCCCGTGATCGTTCGACCGCCTACCCATAAGGCCCACGGTACGTGCAGGAGCGTTGGTTTGGGACAGATCGTCTCATCACGGAGCTGGCCGGCGGAGGCCAAAGGTCCCCGTTCAGGCATGTCTTCTGACCCACCGAGGGGAGACCGGCGGCACTGCCGGCCGGCCGGTCTCCGGCGAGACACTCTAGGTAAGCGAGCGAGTGGAGGCCGCGCGATGGGAACCTGGGCAAGGACCGGACCGGTAGTCGTCGAGGTGGATGGCAGCGCCGAGGACTACGTGTCGTGGATTGCGCCTATCTGGAGGCGATCCGGCCCGGCGCCGACGTCGGCGTCTCGACGTACTGACGGAGGTTGGCAAGATGCACGAAGCGCTCGGGGAGGACATCGTCTGGGTTGTCCTCTTTCTGGTGGTCTGGGCCGTGTCGGTCGCAGCAGCGATCGCCATCGTGGTCCACTACGTTCGATCTCCGTGGCCGACGCGACCGTTACGGCCGACCTTGCCGTCGCCGTTGGACATCCTCGAACGCCGGTACGCCGCCGGCGAGATCGACCGGGAGGACTTCGACGACGCCCGGGCCCGGCTCCGCGAGCACGAGATCGATCCCTGAGTGGTCTCCTCGTCACCGATGGCGCTCAGTCGTGCGGCCGTTGGGCCGAGGCCAGGAGCCGACGGCCTTCCAGCGACTCGATCCCCAACCGGAGCAGATGCTGGTCGCTGTACGGCGCCCAGGGCCGCAGCAGCAACCTGCTGGCGAAACCGCTTACCTCGTCCGGGTCGACGACCGACAGGTGACCCGTCGCGGTCACGGTCCAGCCGAGGTGCCGGTCGTGGTCGATGTCGTCGACCTCGATCGCCACAACGTCCCCGCGCTCGGCTGCCCGGTACTTGTCGCCGTCGGCGGTGGCGAAGACCACCGTGTCATCATCGACGAAGAAGTTCACCAGCCGCACGGCCGGCAGGCCACCCGTGGTGAAAACCAGACGCCCCAGCGGGACGGTCGCGAGCAACTTGCGGCACTCGGCCTGGTCCAGGATCTCCAGGCCGGCGTGGTCGAAGCGTCGTGCGCCGTTCATCCTTGCCCCCTCGTGACGGCTCGAAGCACCGGCCGAAGGTAGCCGGGGTTCCTCATCTGCGGTCGCCTCCACGTCCTTCTTCCTTCGTGTCCCTCCTATCCAATCCGCCCTCGCCCCTGCTCGGTCAGTGCCGGACGCCCCCACATGTCGGGACTCATGACCCCCTGGCCCCAGCAGGGAAGATCCGCAACGTGACATCGGCAGGATCCTGGAGCTGGACGCCGACGCCGGGGCCCGCCGGGAGCCCGCGCGCAAGGACCGGGCCGTCCGGGTGGTCGATGCCCGACGCAACGATGAGCGGGTCAGCGGCGGGGTCACCCGATTCTCTGCCTATTCCGCCACCTGAACTCGCTGATCGTCTTGGAGAGATTCCGGCCGGGGAGGTTTGGGTCTACTGTGGGTTCGGCTACCGCGCCCCGATCGCTGCGTCTGTCCTCGACCGCGACAACCACTTCGTTGTCCTGATCAACGACTTCTATCCCAACGCAGGCATGGCCGGTCTCGACCAGCCCGGCATGACAGATAAATGACACTGCTGTCATCTGGCCTCCTTCGCCGGCTTGCCAAGTCACTCTTGCCCTCGACAGTCGTGCCCGTCTGCAGGACGCGCGTGTGTCGTTGAGAGGGGAGGGGTCGTGACAGATCATCGGACATCTGCGGGGCGCTGGGTGCGGGTAGTGGTCACCCTGAGCATGATCGCCGCAGTCATATCGGCAGCTCAACTGGTGCGGACAGCGGGTCCGGCCGCCGCCGCGGGGCCAGGGAGTCTCACGCTGGACGTGGCCAGCGCTCGATCAGTGAACTCAGAGCCGGGATTCGTGCACGAGAACGATCCGATCCCGAAGTACAAGTGGTTGATCAACGTCGACGACACCGGTAACCCGGGCACCAGTTCGAATCAGTTGCTCGACCAGTGCCTGCCGACCACGACGGCCGGCGGCGCCAGCAACCCCGACTACGCCGACACCTGTCCGTGGCCCTCGACTCGCAAAACCTCGGGTTTCGCGCCGATCGTTGCTCAAGGCAACGAGACGGATCTGAACGACAGTGCGGCGCTGGGCAACCTGCCGCCCGGGAAGTACCTGATCTCGGTGACGGCCGACGGCTTCAAGATCGACGGCCAGCACTTCACCATCACTTCCGGCGCGACCACGCACACCGCCGTACGGATGAATCCGACCCCGCTGCCGCTCACCACGCTGCGGATTCAGGTCTTCAACGACAGCGTGCCGGTGGACGGCACCTACGAGGTCGACGCCGAGAAGGGCCTGGCCGGCTTCACCGCCGCCCTGAGCGATGTCATGGGCCGGGTGAGCACCGACTACTACGGCAACCCGCTCTGCACGGCTTACCAGCATCAGGCCGCGGACGGCACTGGACCGATGCTGTTCGACGCGAACAACAAGCCGATCGTCGACACCGCCAAGTCCACCGGTACGTGCACCAGCGACACCGACGGTCTGATCAAGATCCCGAACATGGGCCCGAACCGCTACGCGGCAACTGTCACCCCGCCGGCCCCGGTTCCGGGCCAGGGCTACCAGTGGGTCCAGACGACCACGCTGGAAGGTGGCCACGACCACGACATCTGGTCGCAGGAAAATGCCACCGGCAACGACACGGAGCAGGTCCGCGGGGCTGAACCGGTCCCGTCCACCCAGTTCGGCTTCGTCGCCACCAAGACCCTTCCGGTGCCGGCGGCCGGGGCGCCCACCGGCGAGATCAAGGGCGTCGTCATCGCCGGGCTGCCCTACGTCGGCGGCCAGAACGGCCAGGTCGTCCCCGAGACCGGCTTCGCCGGTGCCAAGTCCGACGGACCGATCAAGAACCCTTGGGTCGCCCTCTCGGATCTCGGCGCCGGTGATGCAGCGGTGTACGTCGGTCGCGGTGCGGCGGACGGCAGCTTCGACATCGTGGACGTGCCCGACGGCACCTACCAGCTGACGCTGTGGGACGACGACCAGGACTACATCCTGTGGAGCTTCAACGTCGAGGTGCACAACGGCGACGTCATCAACGTAGGCAACAAGATGCTGGTCGGCTGGTTCACCCGAATTAGCGGCACGGTCTTCGTGGACTCCAACGCCAACGGCAAGCGAGACACCGGTGAGCGCGCGGTACCCAGCTTCACCCTGACCACCCGCGAGCGGGACAACTCGCTGATGGACCAGGCCACCAACACGGCGATCACCGATGTGAACGGCAACTACGACATCAAGGAGACCTACCCGCTAGGCAAATGGTTGGTGTTGGAAGGGTTCAACACCCGCTACAAGACGACGGGCATCACCTACAAGGGCGCGAACGAGACCAAGGCGACCACCCAGCTCGGCAGCCTGGTGGACATCAACTTCCTGCCGATCATCGGGCTCCGGGGCCAGATCGACTGGGGCGTCCAGCCGTACAACCCCGGCACCAACGGCGGCATCGTCGGCACCGTCACCTATGACACCACCCGGAACGAGCTCGACCCAGCGAAGGCCGCGACCGAGCCCTACCAGCCGGGCATCCCCGGCGTACCGGTGCGTCTCTACGTGCCGCTGGCGTGCACCGTCACCACTCCGGTCGACCTGTGCCGGCAGGGCTACCAGACCGAGCCGAAGCAGATCCCGGACGGGAGCGGCGGGCTGAAGGACAACCCGCAATCCGGCGCGTTCGTCAAGGGGACGAAGGTCCAGGACTCCTACACCTCGGAGGAGTGGGCGCCACCGCGCGGATGTACGGCGCGGATGTACAACAATCAGGTGCTCACCGACCAGCAGGCACTGCCTGCCTTCGGGACGACTGAGAACAGGATGTGCGTCGAGGCGCCGATGATGGGGGTGGCCACCGGTGCGAGCGACAGCGCCGGCGGCAGCCAGACCGTGAACGGCAACTACGGCTTCACCACCTCGAAGGTCAACCTCTACCCGCCGACCGACCTCGTCCACAACCCCGGCGGCCTGGCTCTGTATGCGCCGTTGCCCGACGGGCAGGAGCAGGACCTCCCTGCCCGCGACTACATCGTCTCGGTGGACATCCCGAATGACCCGGTCGACGGTAAGCCGATGTACCAGGTGACCAAGGAAGAGGACGTCAACGTCTTCGACGGCGACACCTACCTGCCGCAGGAGAACTACCCGCCGGCCACTCCGGCGGCCGCCAATGACCCGGCCGGACCGCCGAACGCCACGCCGGTCCCGCCGACCCAGCCGCCGTCCCAGCAGGCGGGCATCATCTCGGACTGTGTTGGACCGCTGCACAAGGTCAACGTCACGAACGCGGCCTTCAACGCCGGTGGCGGCAGCCCCTTCCAGGGCCTCGATCGGCCATTGTGCAACGACAAGTTGGTCGGCCTGCGCGCGAACCAGGCGACGGCGCCGAACTTCAACCTGTTCACCGACGTACCGATCCCGACGCACTTCTGGGGTCTCACCCTGAACGACCTCGGGCTGACGCTGGACAAGCGCAGCGTGAACTACGGCGAGGCGCAGGGACTGCCCTTCGTGCCGGTTGGCCTGTACGACTGGGCCGGCCGGTTGGTGGACACCCTGCACACCGACTTCAACGGGATCTATGAGGGACTGGAACCGTCTACCGGCACCTACAACTGTCCGGTACCGGCCGGCCCGTGTCCCAACATGTACCGCTTCGTCGGCAACGATCCGGGCCAGCCAGGTGCGCTGAACCCGGACTACAACTCCAGGTTCCGGACGATCGCGACCAACTTCCAGGCCTGGCCGGGTCTCTACACGGTGACGGATGAAGCGCCTACCCAGGTGGCAGCCACTGTGCTGGCGCCAGACACGACCACGGTCAACCCGACCATGTGTGATCTGGGTGCCAACGCCCCGCAGTTGCTGGCGGTCAGCCGACCGTACATCCGGCGGGGTGACCCGAACCGGTCGATCACCGTCAGCGGGCTCGGCTTCGGCGCTCCAGGCGCTCCTGACCAGGTGACCCTGAACGGCACCGGGGTGACGATCACCAGTTGGAGCAACAAGAGCATCACCTTCACTGTCCCGGCCCTGTTCCCGCTGGGCTCGGCGACGCTCGCGATCACCGGTCACAACGGTCAGAAGAGCGTCAACGGCATCACCCTGCAGGTGCTCGACAGTGCCGGGGCGTCGGTCCCGGGAACGGGGGCGAACAACCCGCTGATCGCGGAGGTAGGCCCCGGCAAGCCGTTCAGCAAGGTGCAGGCTGCGCTCGAGGCTGCCAAGCCGACCATGGCGGTTCGGAACTCGGCTGGTGTGGTCACCACCCCGGCCAAGCCGTTCTGGCTGGTCGTCGTCTGGCCGAATACGCCGAGCAGTACGAACCCGCGTGGTGACTACAACGAGAACCTGATCGTGCATCACCAGGTGAAGATCCAGGGCGTCGGGCCGGGTGGCTTCGACGCGGACAAGAACTGGGTGCCTGGTTCGATCCTGGACGGCGCCGGATTCAATCTGGACAACCCGAACGGCGCAGCCTGGATCAGCCTGCTCAGTGGCTTGAACTACTCGGGCAACCCAGCAGTACCCGACTCGGCGGTCGTAACGGTGCTCGACGATCCGGCCCTGGCCAACCTCACCCCGGCCACCTGGCCGGTCACGCTCGACGGGTTCAGCATCACCGGCGGTGCCCAGGCGGACATCCCGGGCAACGTGAATGTAGTCACCGGCGCGATCAAGACGCCGTACGGGGCGACGGGTTCACTGATCACCCAAGGCGGCGGTGTCTACGCCCATGCGAACGTCCGTGGCCTGCGGGTGACCGACAACCTCATCAACGGCAACGGCGGCTCCTACGGCGGTGCCGTCCGGATCGGAACGCCGTACGTCGGCGACAACCACAACTACAACGCGGTGATCTCGCGCAACCAGATCCGCGACAACGGCGGCACCAACCTGGCCGGCGGGATCGGTCTGTTCACCGGTAGCGACGGATACAACATCGAGGCGAATGCCATCTGCGGCAACTTCTCCGCGGAGTACGGCGGTGCGATCACGGCCTACGGCTACATGGCCAACGGCGGCGCCCCGGCCGGTGGCAAAATCACCAACAACAGGATCTGGTTCAACGCCTCGTACGACGAGGGCGGCGGCATCATGGTCGCTGGTGAACTGCCGGCCACCCCGACGGAGCTCTCGCCGGGAACCGGGCCGGTCACCATCAACCGCAACATCGTCCAGGCCAACCTCGCGAACGACGACGGCGGCGGCATCCGGCTGCTGATGACCAGCGGCTCGCATATCAGCCGGGCCAACCCGCAGCCGATCGACATCACCAACAACACCATCGCCGACAACGTGTCCGCACACGAAGGTGGCGGCGTGGCGATGGACGATGCGGTCTTCGTGAACATCGTGAACAACACGGTGACGAAGAACCTCACCACGGCAACGGCGGTCACCAGCAACGGCGATCCGGCTCCGGCCGGGCTGTCCACGGCGGCCAACAGCGACCCGCTGCAGGCCAGGCTGCGGAACACCGCCTTGTTCCCGGGCTCGCCGACGTTGGGCAGCACCTTGTTCAGCAAGCCGACCTTGTTGAACGACGTGTTCTGGGACAACCGGGCCGGCTCCTTCAGCGGTGGCTACGTGTACGGCATCGGCGGCAAGTTGCCGGACGGCACGGCGAACTTCGTGAACACCTGGGACATGGGCGCCGCCGATGTGCCGGGCGCGTTGCTCACGCCGACCCACTCGGTGCTACAGGACGAGACCGGCTCCGCCTCGGATTCCTCGAACTCCCTGGCCGACCCGGGCTTCGTCTCGCCGTACGACGTGACGGTGAACGTGCTGGCGGTCCGGTCCTACCCGGCCTTCCGGCAGGCGGTGATCGTGGCTCAGTTGCTACCGCCGAGCCTGATGGGTGACTTCCATCTGAAGACAGGCTCACCGGCCTCGTCCGCTCGTGGCCTCGGCGCTGCCAGCACGACGGTCCGCTGGGGAACAACGTCCACGAGCTGGAGCTACCCCGTCAATGCGCCGACACCGGACATCGACGGGCAGCCCAGGCCGACCGTCACCGGGATCTTGTTCCCGACACGCCGGTACGACGCGGGGTCCGACCAGATGACGCCGTAACTCGTGTGGCCTGCCCGGCCCTCCTACGGGCAGGCCACACCCCCTTTCCGAACCAGCCACCAGCTTTTCTGTTACAGGAGATCCGATGACCGATATTCCTGCACGGCGCGGACTGTCGCGGCGTACTTTCCTTAGTGGCGCGGGTGCTGTCGGCGGGGCCGTGCTCAGCGGTCAGCTGCTCACTGCCAGCGCAGTGACGGCCGCGCCCGCCCGGGCGACCGCCGTACATCCGACGAAGCAGGTGCACCTGGCCGGCACCGACGGCTGGGCGGCGATGCCCGGCAACGCGCCGGCGGACCCGCCATTCTTCCCTGACTCGCTCGCGCCGTCCCCGTTCAACACCTACGTGTTCGGCTTCCGCGACGTGACCGGGATGAGCTCGAACCTGGTGGCGGCCCAACGGGGCAAGGCCCAGATCAGCGCGCCGATGATGGCCTTCGACGAGGAGGACGACATCTACATGACGCTGACCAACCTCGGGCTGGCCCAGCGCCCCGACCTCTTCGACGGACACACCCTGCACTGGCACGGGTTCGTCAATGCCATCCCGCTCTTCGACGGGGTGCCGGAGCTCTCGCTGGCGGTCCCGATCGGGCGCGACCTGACCTACTTCTACCGGCCGCACGACGCCGGCACGTACATGTACCACTGCCATTTCGAGGACGTCGAACACGTGCAGATGGGGATGACCGGGATGGTGTGGGTCCGGCCGAAGCAGAACCGCAACCCGCTGCATGCCGGCGAGCGCTACGCCTACAACGACGGCGACGGCTCGACCGCGTACGACCGCGAGTTCGCCTTCATGCTGACCGAGTTGTGGTCCGCCGCGCACTACCGCGACGCCCACATCCAGGTAAACGACTGGACCGACTACGACCCGAGCTTCTGGTTGCTGAACGGCCGGGCCTATCCCGACACCACGGCGGACAACGGTGACCCGCTGAGCACGGCAGCCGGGCGGCTGCAGTACCAGCCGATCTCGTCGCTGATCCGCTGCAATGCCGGCGAACGGGTACTGCTGCGGATGTCGAACCTGGGTTACCAGAACCACGCGATGACCGTGGACAACATCGACCTCACGGTGGTCGCGAAGGATGCGAATCTGCTGAAGGGCCGGGACGGGACCACCAACTATCTGACCACGAACATGGTCGAGGTCGGACCCGGCGAGAGCCGCGATGCCATCTTCGTCGCACCCGATCCGGGCGAATACCTGCTCTACGACCGCAAGTACTCCTACCTGGAGAACGGGGGCGGTCCCGGCTACGGCGGCATGATGACGAAGATCATCGTCGGACCGCCCAGCACCTATCCGGCACAGACCACGGCGAACGCGTGACGGGGGCGATGATCCGATGAAACGACTCTCGATCCGACGACGGCTGCTCGCGCTGGCAACGGTCAGTGTGCTGGTGGCCACACCCGCGGTGATCTGGTCGCAGGCGTCCGCCGCGGCCATGTCGGAAGGCTTGCTCTGCGACACCGACCCGAACCAGACGTTCTCGCTGACCGCGAGTGACGGCTATGTGTCCACCCCGGACGGTAACTCGATCCTGATGTGGAGCTACGGCAACAGCAAGCGCAGCTTCCAGCTGCCCGGCCCGACGTTGTGTGTGGAGTCCGGCAAGGCAGTCACCGTCGTTCTGCACAACCAGTTGCCGGAAGCAACCTCCATCGTCTTTCCCGGTCAGAAAGGAGTGAAGGCGAACGGCAACCCGGCCCAGCCGCAGTTCGACTCCGGCGGCTCCCTGACCTCGCTGGTCCAGCCCGCAGCCGCGTCGGACGGCTCGGTCACCTACACCTTCACCGCAGGCAGCCCTGGCACCTATCTCTACGAAAGCGGCACCGACGTCGACAAGCAGCTCCAGATGGGCTTGTACGGCGCATTGGTGGTCCGCCCGGCTGGTCACCCGAACCAGGTGAACAACCGGGCAGACTCGGCCTTCGCCAACGGGAAGGAGTATGTCTTCCTGCTGTCGGAGATCGACCCGGACGTGCACCTGGCGGTGGAACGCAACCAGCCGATCAACCTGGCCGGCTCCAAGTCCCGCTACTTCCTGATCAACGGGCGGAGCATGCCCGACACGCTCGCGCCGAACAACGCGCCCTGGTTGCCGAGCCAGCCCTACGGCGCTCTCGTGCACATCAAGCCGTACGACGCGGTGAACAATCCGCTGCCGGCCACCATCCGCTACCTGAACGCGGGCAGCGTGAACTTTCCCTTCCACCCGCACGGCAGTGACGAGCGCGTGATCAACCGGGACGGCCACCCTCTGCAGGGGCCGGACGGTCAGGATCTCTCGTACCAGAAATACGACATCGACGTCGGCCCGGGGCAGTCGGTCGACGTCCTGATGGACTGGCGTGACACCGAGAACTGGAACGCGACCACCAACCCGATCCCGACCCAGATCCCGGCCATCACCGACCAGTTGCTGGTGGGCTCGGACACCTGGTTCTCCGAGAGCGGATACCTCGGCACCAAGAACCCCGTGCCGTCGAACATGACGCAGAACAACGAATGTGGCGAGTACTACCACATCGCGCACAGCCACGCGCTGGAACAAGCGACCAACTACGGGGCAGCCTTCGGCGGCATGATGACGGTCTTCCGCATCGATCCGCCCAACGGCTGTGCGACCCAGTGAGGACCGGGACGATGACGAAGACATTCCGTGTCGCCACCATGGTCTTGGCGACCGCAGCCCTCGGGGTTGCGATGAGCACGCACGCGTCGGCCGAGACCCGTTCGGCCGCTAGTGCGGCGATCCAGGCGCCGGCTCGGGCTGCTGTTCCCGTGGGCAAATTAACGCCGGCCGGCTGCACGTTCGGAGCCGGCACGGCCGCGTGTGATCTCTATGCGATGGCCGGTACGGCGCCGATGCTGAGCACGCCGGTGCAGATCTGGGGATTCTCCGGGTCGGGAACGGCCGGCACAGCCACCGCGCCGGGGCCGGTGCTGGTGGTCCACCAGGGCGACCAGGTCAGCGTCACGCTGCACAACCAAGTGGCGGGGCAGAGCGTGTCGCTCGCGTTTCCGGGCCAACCTGTCGCCACGGGTGGCGAGGACACCACGGGGGTCCTCGAGTCGGGCACCCGCACCTACACCTTCACAGCCGGCCGGCCCGGGACCTTCCTGTACGAGGCCGGGCACACCGCTGGCGGTGCACGTCAGGTCGCGATGGGACTGGCCGGCGCCTTCGTGGTGCTGCCGGCCGATGGGACGGCGTACGGCACCCAGCCGGCCGGCTTCCCGGCGACGGCGTACAACGATGACGCGGTCGTCGTGCTGAGCGAGATCGACCCGGCGTTCAACGCCAACCCGACCACCTTCGACCTGCGGAACTTCGCACCGAAGTACCGGCTGATCAACGGCAAGCCGTACCCGGCCAGTGACCCGATCTCCACCGATCAAGGGCACACGGTGCTGGTGCGCTACGTCAACGTTGGTTCGCAGACCCACCCGATGGGTGTGCTCGGCGGCGACCAGGTCGAGATCGCCCAGGGCGGTCATCCGGCGCACTACGCCACGACGGTCGCGGCGGAGAGTGTGGATCCGGGTCAGACGCTGGACTCGCTCGTCACGATGCCGAGCGGGCCGGAGGCCAAGCTCGCCCTCTACGAGACAGCCAGGCACCTGGATAACAACGGCCAGCAGACTGCTGACCCGTTGCAGGTGTCCTTCGGCGGCATGCTGACCTTCCTGGACACGAACGCGCCACCGCCCAGCGCCGACGGTGTCGGACCGGTGTCGACGCACGTGAGGCTCTCGCCGAACCCGTCGGACGGCCTCGCACCGGTGACGGTGACAGCAGATCTTAGCGACGCGACCACCGGCGGTTCGGCCGTCAGCCAGGCCGAGTTCGTCATCGACGATGCCGTCGTCACCGGAGTGGGCTTCGGTACGCCGATGGCCCTGCCCGGCAGCGGCGTCAGCATCACCGGCGCCACCGGCACGATCAGCACCACGGTGCTGGACAAACTCGCCGCCGGGCGGCACACCGTGTTCGTCCGGGCATTGGATGCCGCCGGCAACTGGGGCGTGGTCGGTTCGGCCATCCTCAACCTGCCGAAGACCGGTCCACAGACGATAAACGGCTCGATCGCCGACGTCCCGGCCAACGGCAAGGTCCCCGTCAGTGTCTCCGCCACGGGCGACGACAGTGATGCGGGTGGCGTCATCACCGCCGCCGAGTACTTCCTCGACACGATGGGCGCGAACGGCTCGGGTACCCCGCTGGCGCTGAACCGTAACGCCGCAGTGGTGTCCGAGGACGTGGACCTGAGTGCCACGGTAGTAGCAGGCCTTGCGGAGGGGATGCACCACGTCCTCGTTCACAGCAAGAACTCGCTGGGGCTGTGGGGTCCGCCGCTCGACATCCCGCTCCCGGTCGACGTCACCGGGCCCGCGGTCGACGCAGCCAGCGTCGGTCCGAACCCGACGAACGCCGTCCTGGGGGACAAGAGCTACCCGGGCAACCTGTTGATCTCGGCCCAGATCACCGACAAGGACGCGGGCGGTGCGCTGCAGAGCCGGCTGACCGACGCAGAGGCGTTCCTCGACCCGGCGCCGGCCAACCCTGCCGGCGGAACCGGGGTGCAACTGCTCCCGGTCGACGGCAAGCTGGACTCCACCGGGGAGGCGTTCTACGGCCTGATCCCGCTGACGCAGGTCAAGGCGTTGACCGACGGCACTCACCATGTGTACGTCCGCGGCCAGGATGCGGCCGGCAACTGGGGATCGATGTTCCCGGTGAACCTGGTGGTCGACAAGACGTCGCCCCTGCTTGGGGTGCTGACGGCGACGCCGAACCCGACCAACGGCGCGGCCACCCTGACCTTGACCGCACCGGTCACCGATGCCTCGCTGATCGCGAAGGCCGAGTACTGGCTCGGTAGCACCGATCCCGGTGTGGGACGGGGCACCTCGGTGCCGGTCAGCGTGGTTGGCACCAAGGTCCAGGTGACAGTGCCACTGGCAGCAGTCACGCCTGGGAGCCAGGTGTTCAACCTGCGGGTGCAGGATCTGGCGGGCAACTGGAGCAAGCCGGTGAAAACCACCGTGTCGGTGTCAAAGCCGAACCGGATCTTCGCCAACGGCTTCGATTCCGGGTTCGGCCTCTGGAGCGCGACCACCGGTGGTGTCTTTACAACCCCGACGGCGAAGCTTCCGACGTCGGTCGAGCCGGGCAGTACCCGGGGCCTGCAGGTCACCCGGTGGGGCACCGCCGCCAGCTACCTGACCGACAACACACCGGCAGCGGAGACCACGTACCACGCGAGGTTCGTGTTCAACCGGAACACCCTGACGTCAGGCACCAGCACCGCGTTGAGCCTGCTGCAGGGCCGGAGCACGAGCCGCCAGGTCTTCTCGCTGGACTACCGGTTCTATAACGGAGCGGCCCAGGTTCGGGCGGTAATGACCCGCAGTACTGGCCTGGCAACCACAAACTGGGTCAGCCTGGCCACGGGAAAGCACACTCTGCAGGTCGACTGGGTTGGTGCCACGCAAGGGTCACTGCGGTTGTCGATCGACGGGGTCGGCAAAGTGTCCCTGACCGGGAATACGAGCGCCTTGCGGATCGATACGGCCTGGCTGGGGGTGTCGGCCGGAATGAACAGCAGTTCCAAGGGGACGGCGTACTTCGACAGTTTCGTCTCGAACCGTTTCACCATGCCGTAGCGGTAAGACCGCCGGGACCCTGGACGCTCAGGGTCCCGGCGCTGTCCTTGGGAGGGGACCGTCATGTTGGACACAGTTACTAGTGAAGTCAGCAGTACGCCGCGTCATCGTTGGCTCAGGCGCGGTGTCGTCCTGATCGCCGTGCTGGCAGTGGGGCTTTCGGGCGGTGGGTTCGCGATCGCCAAGATGTCGTCGTCGCGTGCGGACAAGTTCCCGCAGAGTGCGGCGATCGAGAACGAGTACGGCGTTCGCTTCAGCCGGATCGCGGTGGTCGGCGATGGTGGCCTGATCACCTTGACGTACGTCGTACTGGACAGTGAGAAGGCG
This sequence comes from Kribbellaceae bacterium, assembly GCA_033851055.1. Classification (GTDB taxonomy): domain Bacteria; phylum Actinomycetota; class Actinomycetes; order Propionibacteriales; family Kribbellaceae; genus Kribbella. Next base: position 31,749 of record JAWWPC010000072.1, read on the forward strand.
ACCAGGTTCCAGGCCGACGTCCAGCATCCGCCGGAGCTGAAGAGCGAGGACCGGGACGGCGGGACGAAGCGGGTCTCGGTGATGAAGCAGGGCCACGGCCTGCGGGCCGGCCAGACCTACTACCTGGTCTATCAAAACACCAAAGGCGCCTTGAGGCATGGGGAGAAGGCAACGGTCCAGGTGGGCTCGCTCAATCTGCCACATGCACCGGTGCTCTGACGTCGCGGTCTGCAGGTGTGCTGCGCAGGATCGGATTCGTCCTCCTGCTGGTCGGTTGCTCGCGGTCTGGTCGCCCAGGCCGCGAGCGCGCACGCCTTCTTGACCCCGAGCAGTCCGGCCGCCGGTACGGCGCTGCCCGCACCACCGGCCCAACTGCTGCGCATATCGGCTGTCCTGGCAGACCTTGTCGGCGGACGACCTGCACCGGACCGCCGGCGTGCTGGTGTTCGGTGTGGGCCGCGAGGTGGCCGGACGTACCTTGCTATCGAAGGTCGCAGTGGTGGCCGCA
>JAWWPC010000103.1:0-5117 GCA_033851055.1 Kribbellaceae bacterium
CGCGCAGGATACGGGGGCCGCACCTCCAGCCTCAAAGGTCGCTGACGCGATCGCTACCGCGACGGCCTACGGCCGCCCTTGACCCCGGAGACCTCGACGGCCCCCACTCGGCGCACAGCGCGGGCAGCCCCAGCGCCTGCCCCACTCGCGCGCGGCGCACAAGACCGAACAAACAACAAGATCACCATAAACAAAGTCTCTACGGTTTCAGGGGATTGCCGGTTGGATTGGTGTGGGTGGGTGGGGAAGGCGATGTTCTTGTTGTAGTGCTGCCGGGTGTCCGGGCAGTGGTGCAGGCAGCTAAGGAGTCGGTTGAACAGGTGGCGTTGGGCGGCGGTGTGGCGGTCGCCGGCGGTTTTGCGTCGGTCGTAGTGGGCTCGGCGCCGGGGGCGAGGCGCAACTAGAAACTAGAGATGGTTCCCGAAGGGGTCAACGGCGTCGATGCGGCGACGAACAGGGATCTCTTCGTCCGAGTCATGTCCTGCCCGGAAGCGGCGAGCCTTCGCGCGATCTCGTCGAGGGTGCTGACCAGAATTGGTTACCGCCGGCTCCTGATTCGTGTCTATCATCAAGGAGCCTGCCGCTACGGAGGTGCACAGATCGTGGCTGAACACCGAGTGCTCCCCTGCAGGGTCTTTCTCTCCTACGCCCATGAGTCGGCGGCTCACGTCGCCGCCATGGAGCGCTTCTGCCGCTTGCTCCGTAGTAACGGCGTCGACGCCCGAATGGATCTCTTCGTCGCCGAGCAGCGGGTCGACTGGGTGCTGTGGACGATCGAAGAGATCCGGCTGGCCGAGCGGGTGCTCGTCATGGTGACGTCGGAGTACCGCGAGCGGTTCGAGCGGGACGGAGCGGCTGATACCGGTCGAGGAGTGCAGCTGGAGGCGGGCTTGATTCGCGAGGAGATCTATCGCGATAGGCGGGCCGGACTGGACAAGTTTCTCCCGGTGCTACTTCCAGGAAGCTCTATCGATGACATCCCGGCAATGCTGCAGCCGCGTGCGGCCAGGCACTTCCAGATCCACGACCTGACGGTGGCGGGTGCTGAGCAACTCCTCCGGCTCCTGACCGGACAACCGTCCCGCACCCTGCCCGGCCTCGGCGAGGTGCCCACTTTTCCGGTTGTGTCGCCGGAGCTCGTTGTCGTCCTCCGAATGGCCGTCTCGGGCGGTACGCTCGCCGCGAGAGGCGAGCTGTTCACTGCTGTGCTGCGCGTCCTCAGCGCTTCAGACGCGCAGGTCCAACATGCGCCGGACGGCGAGGCGGAAGAAGCGGCCGTCACGGTGAGGTCCGAGATCACTGGACGTTCGGCAGACTCATCCGTGCACTGCGGGAATGCGCCGACCGTGCGGGGCTGATGGTGCGGGTTGGTGCTGACCTCGAACTGAGGAGCGCTGAGCATGTCGATCTGGTGGCCGCTCGGCTCGCGGACTGCTACGCGGCACGCGCCATGCAGCGGGCCCATGGCGCGTCGGTCATCGTCGTCGCGTCAGCCTCGTTCCACACTCACACCAGAGAGTCGGGCCGGTACTTCCCGGCCAGCACCGCGTACGCACGGTTCCCGGAGGATGCGCCCGAGGGGCCGAAGTGCTGGATCGCGCTGCCGGACCAGACCAACTGCCCGAAGATGCCGAAACGGTCGGAGGGCCTCGGCTGCCGCCCCGAGTCGAACGCAGATTCGCCGCTGGCTATCTCGGCCAATCGGGACGTGACCATTGTCCATCAGCATGGCAGCCGCAATACCTATCAGAGAGGCAACACCTACCACTTCTACGGCCCGAGATGACCGTCGATCCGCCACCGCCTGCCGCTCCGGATAGTGGCGACGACCGGGCGAAGGCTCAGCCGGACCCGAAGGCCGCGCCGACCGAGACGGGTGCGGACACATCGGCGTCAGGCCCGACCTTGCGTGGCTCGGGCGGGGAGTCGTCCGATGACCAGCTGGCCTTCGTGCGCGGCCGTGAGAGCCTGCGTCCCGACGTCACGTTCGTTTCCGGCGGTCCGGACCAGAACGTGCAGTTCGGGAACCGCTATTACTTTCAGAGCAGCCGTCATGTCGCGCCGAATCCGGGCCCGGTGCGTTCGGCCGTTCTGAAGGAGATTTGCGGCCGATACGTTCGGGTCCCTGATTACGCGTCGATGTACGACGCTCTGGAGAACCGCCGGCTGCTCGTCCTTGTCGGACCGCCGGCGTCGGGACGGTCCACCACCGCGCTGCACCTGCTTAACGAACTCTCCCCGGGCGCGGTGGAGCGGCTCGATCCGGCGACCGACATGTGCGCTCTCGACGAGACGAGTATATCCCGCAGGCGCGGCTATCTCGGCGAGCTCAACGGCTCGACGGCGCAGCCGACGCAGGCCCAGGCGGATCGACTTGCTTCCCTGCTGGAGCGGCGGGAGAGCTTCTGCGTGCTCGTGGCGACGCCCACATCGACGGTTCAGCGCGTTTTCGGCGACTATCGCGCGCCGTGCTCCCCGCCGCCGAGCGATGACCTGCTTTCTGCCCACCTCGATGCGGAGCTGCGCTCGGAGGACCCCCCTAACGCACGTGATCGGCTGACCGAGCTGGCGAAAGACCACCGCGTCCGAGAGGCTCACGGACCCGACCCACGGCCCTCGGAAGTCGCCGAACTGGCCCGCCTGCTCGTCGCCCACGTGCGCGGTGAGATCGAGTCCGAGGACGGGGTGATCCGGGCGGTATCGGCCTTTCTCGACCGCCGCATCGCTGACTGGTTCGCGGAGCTGCAGGAGCCCACGCGTCGGGAGGGCACCGAACGCACACTCCGCAGGGCCGCGTTACGGATAGCCCTCGCTGTGTTCGACGACCTGCCCCGGCACTTCGCCATGACGGCCGGTGCGGAACTCGGAGACCTCCTGATCCAGGCTTGGGCGCCGAAGCTCGTGCCGGGCCGTCCGGTCGTTGCTGGCGATGACGATGCGCTCGTGCTGGCCCTGCTGCATGCTGAAGCCGTCGTCGATGAAGTCCGGTACGGCGGCGTCGCCGTACCGGCGGAGATCCTGCGCTACCGCGACCGGCGGACGCCCACCGTACTCCTGACTCATGTGTGGTTACGCCAGTCGAACCTTCGGCCATCGATCGTCAAGTGGCTTGACACGCTCGCGGTGCACCAGCAACAGGCGGTGCGCATTCGGGCCGCGCTGGCCGCGGGTCTGCTGTGCTCGGCCGACTTCACCTATACGTTTCCACTGCTTGTCGAGCCGGCCGCGACGGCGATGCCGCGCCGAACGCGGGCAGGCGACAGTGATGCTCGCGATGGGGAAGCGGAGGAGACTGACGACCCGGATCAGCGCTGGGAGCTCCGTCGCAGGTTCGCGGCGGTGGCGCTCGATCAGGCCGCCCGTGACGAACGCCTCGGCAAGGTCGTGGAGTCGACATTGAAGCGGTGGCGGCGCTCATCGGATCCGGCGCTACGCTGGGCGGCCGCGATGGCGTTGGGTTACGAGGTCGGGCTGCGTGCCATCGAGCAGACCCTTGACGAGCTGCGCATCATCGGTACACCGCAAGAGCTCGAAGATGTCGCCAAGCTCGCCCCGCTCGCGCGGACACAGACGTGGGATCTTGTGTGGGTCGCGGGCCTCAGCATCGCCCGCCTATTCGCCAACGGTGCGCAGCACATCGTTCTTGAGTATTTACTCTACTGGCTGCGGCACCCGAGGCGGAGCCTCCGACAGCTGGCTCTGCAGGCAATCGTGATCATCGCCGATCTCAAGATGTCGATCGTCATTGCACCGTCCGGATCAATCGCCGGAAAAAGTGGGCACGAACGGCCCTCGGGCTGGGAGCGCTGGCCGATCGTGCTCGGGCTGACCGAGCAGGAGCCTGACATCACGGTAGACCTCGCCGCCGTGATGCGCTGCGCACTCCACGGAGAAGCGAGCAATTTGATGGCCGACTCCTTGACCTCCTGGATGCGGCTCGGCCAGTCCGATGCCCGTGTGCTCGAGGCCCTCGTCGCGTTTCTTCCGTGGTTGGTGGTCGACGACGTGGACCGTTGTGCGGTCCGATCCGCCATCTCGGACGCTCGGCGACGGTGGGCCGATCCGCTGCGAGCCGATGTAGCGGATTGCCTCGAAGCCGCGATCACCAACACCTTCAGCAGGGAGGCATGACCGGTGGCCCAGAACTCAGACCCGAAGGGCGAGCCAGGACGGCGGGCACCTGCTGAACCCGAACAGACACCCGCTCGAAACTACGCATCGGAACCGTCGCCGTCGCCGTCGTTCGAGCCGATCCTCAGTGAGCGGTTCTTGCGCAGGCGAGACGCGATGTCGTCGCGGCCGCGGGCGAATGCGAGGGTGGCGTTGGTCGTGGTCAGGGCGACGGGCGAACTCCACACCTACCTGCCCGGACGGGGTCCGACGGTCGGCGAGATGTTCTGGGGCGGCAGCGGGACCATGTACGAGGTCGACATGGGCCGGCACGAGACCAGCCTCGAGATCATCCTGCCGAGCAAGGGCGATGCATCGGCGTTCGATGCGACCGCGGACGTTAAGTGGCGGGTCAAGGAGCCGGAGCAGATCGTCAGCGACGGCGTGACGGACGTGCGCGCGACCCTGCGACCGCCGATGCAGCAACTGCTGGGCGACGTCACGCGGCAATACGATGCCCGCGCGGTCAAGGAAGCTGAAGAGGACGCCCGTAAATTGCTCGACGCGGAAGACATCGGTCTGGGGTACGGGCTGGAGACAAAGATCTTTCTTCGGCTCAGGATGGACAAGCCGTTCGCGGAAATCGACCAGGGCGTGGAAATCGAAATCCGCCGCCAGGTTCTGCGGGTTCTACAGGACCGGCACACCAACGAGTTGCTGACCTATCGGGTCGACATGTACCGGAAATTCATCGCCGCAGGCGACGTCTACCAGTTCGCGCTGCAACTCGCCCACAATCCCGATCACACGCCGGCGGTCGTGCAGGCGCTCCAGGAGGCTGAGCGCGAAGATCGGCGGGCCGCGGCCGACTTCGCCAAGCACATGATCGATTCAGGTGCGGTCCCGAGATGGCAGATGCAGGACAGCGTGCATGAAGTGCTCCTCTGGCTGAAGGAGTCGACGGACCGCGCCATCGGCCGTCGCGACGGGCAGGTCACTGACATCCT
>JAWWPC010000114.1:0-12615 GCA_033851055.1 Kribbellaceae bacterium
GATCCTGATCCTGCTCGCCGTCCTCGCTCTGCTGTCCGTGATCGCCATGGCTCAGTTCCTGGTCAAGGGCGCGATCAACAAGGACCAGGGGGCGACCAACAACCCTCAGGACAACCCGCAGACTTCCTCGCCGCCGCAACCGCCGCCGAACACGAAGGTCACCATCGCCGGCGCCAAGGACTTCGACCCCCCGCCGGACGGCAACGGCTCGGAACACTCGGCCGACGTGCCCAACACGTACGACGGGAAGCAGAGCACCACCTGGACGACGATGTCGTACAAGAATCGGCCGGACCTGGGCGGCCAAAAGAAGGGCGTGGGCATTATCTACGACCTCGGCACTCTGACGGACGTGTCGCAGGTGAAGGTCGATCTGATCGGCGACGGCACCAACCTCGAACTGCGGGTGCCGACAGCCGATCCCTCCCGGTCGCCGTCCACGGTGGACGGCTGGAAGCCGGTGGCCACGGCCGACAACGCCGGCAGCTCCGCGGTGCTGAAGCCGGCGGCCCCGGTAAGGACTCAGTATGTGCTGGTCTGGCTGACCAGCCTCCCGAAGCAAGCCGACGGCAACGGCTACCGCGGCGAGATCTCGGAGGTCTCGGTCCAACGATGACCTCCGACATCACCCGGATCGGTGCGGGCTCGCTCGGTGAACCGGCGGCCCGCCCGCTCGCGTACGACGCGATGGACGACCACGAGCTGCTCCGGCTGCACGTGGCCGGCAATCCGGACGCGTTCGGCTATCTGGTCAAGCGGCACCGGGACCGGATGTGGGCTGTTGCCATCCGCACCCTGGGCGAACCCGAGGAGGCGGCTGACGCGCTGCAAGAGGCGTTCATCTCGGCCTTCCGCCGGGCCGACTCGTTCCGTGGCGACGCCAAGGTGACCACCTGGCTGCACCGGATCGTGGTGAACGCCTGCCTGGACCGGATCCGCCGGCGCCAGGTCCGCGCGGCCGACCCGCTGCCGGAGGACGAGGACCGCGCGGCCGAGCTGGCCGGACCCGCCGAGGACGACCCGGCCGAGGTGCGGGAGCGTCGGCTGGACGTCCTGAACGCCCTGAAGCAGATCAACTCCGACCAGCGCAGCGCGCTCGTACTGGTCGACATGGAGGGCTACTCGATCGAGGAAGCGGCGGCCATCCTCGGCTGCGCCCCGGGCACCGTGAAGAGTCGGTGTGCCCGCGGCCGCGCCCGGCTGCTGCCGCTGCTGCTGCACTGGCAGACCACCCGGTCCGGTTCAGCAACTGGCGCTCCCGCCTCGGCAGAAACGGTGGGAACCGAATGAGCCGGTACCCCGTCGAAGCAGGGTCGCCCATGTGCGACCCCGATGCGAACGCCTACCGGAGCTACTTACCGATGACCACTCTGCGGACCTCCAGTGAGGAGGCGAGTTCCCGATGACCGATTCCGGTCTGCCGACCAGCGAGCACCTCGAGCACCTGGACACGGACACGATCGCCGACCTGATTGAGAACCTGCTGCCCGCACCCGAGGCGCACCGCGCTCGTGAGCACGTGAAGGCCTGCCCGGACTGCCAGCAGACGTACGACGCGCTGCTGCAGTTGACCGAGGATCTGGCCGACGAGGGCCGTGCGGACATCCCGATCCCCACCAAGGTGGCCGATCATCTGGACGCGGTGATCGTGTCCGAGTCGGTGCTACGGGCCTCGACGGTAGGCGTGCATTCGCTGGTCCAGCTTCGCGAGGAGCCGCGCCGCCATCTGCCGAAGCTGTTGCTTGCCGCCGTCGGCGTGATCGTGGTCGCCGCGATCGGTGTCGGCGTGGTGGTCAGTACTGCGGACCACAGCAACGGGGATGCGGCCGGGATCAGCACATCCGGCGCTCCGGCCGTACCGGCGTTGACGACCAAGGAAGTCGCCCCGCAGGTGCAGCGGCTGCTGGAGAGCTCCAGCGGCGCGGTGTTGCGCGGGAGCGCCGACGAGATCGCCTGCGCCAAGAACTACGCGGCCGGCCGGCCGAACCCGGCACTCCAGTTGGTCCAGCCGGCCAAGGTTGACTCCAAGCGGGCCACAGTGATCGGTCTGCAGGGTGGTTCTCCGCGGGACATCCAGGTGATCGTCGTCACGGGTTGTAGTAGCTCAGGCGGGGTGGCTCAGCCTGTCTACGACACAAATATCACGCTGCGTACCCGCTGACACCAGCAGGTGCCGCCCGCCGCCCCGCGGGCGCCATGGGATGCGTACCGTGGGAATGGTCGGCCTCTAGGATCCGTTGAGTACGACGTACCGTCTCGACGACACCAAGGAACGCCTGAATGAGCGAGTCCACTGTACGCAACGTCATCATCATCGGGTCCGGCCCTGCGGGCTACACGGCTGCGGTGTACGCAGCGCGCGCTCAGCTGGCACCGCTTGTCTTCGAGGGTTCTGTCACTGCTGGTGGCGCATTGATGACCACCACCGAGGTGGAGAACTACCCCGGCTTCTCCGATGGCATCATGGGCCCGGCGCTGATGGACGAGATGCGCAGCCAGGCTGAGCGGTTCGGCGCCGAACTGATCCCCGACGACGTCGTCGAGGTCGATCTGACCGGTGACATCAAGGTCGTGAAGGACTCCGCCGGCACTGAGCACCGGGCCAAGACCGTGATCCTGGCGATGGGTTCGGGCTACCGCAAGCTGGGCGTGCCCGGCGAGGACCGGCTGTCCGGCCACGGCGTGTCCTGGTGTGCGACCTGTGACGGGTTCTTCTTCCGCAAGCACGTGATCGCCGTGGTGGGCGGAGGTGACACCGCAGTCGAGGAGGCGACCTTCCTGACCCGGTTCGCCGACAAGGTGATTCTGGTGCACCGCCGTGACGAGCTGCGCGCGTCGAAGATCATGGTCGAGCGAGCCTTCGCGAACGAGAAGATCGAGTTCGCCTGGAACTCCGAGGTGGTCGAGATCCACGGCGAGGACAAGCTGACCGGCGTGACACTGCGCGACACCGTCACCGGCGCGACGCGCGAACTGCCTGCCACCGGCTTGTTCATCGCGATCGGCCACGACCCGCGCTCCGACCTGGTGAAGGGCCAGGTCGACCTGGACGAGGAGGGCTACGTCCTCGTCAAGGACAACACCACCAACACGAACCTGCCGGGAGTCTTCGCCGCGGGCGACCTGGTTGACCACACCTACCGGCAGGCCGTCACGGCCGCCGGTACGGGTTGTGCCGCTGCCCTGGACGCCGAGCGCAACCTGGCCACCCTGGAGCATGCCGCGGCCGCTTCGGCCGCTTCGCAGGCCGTCTCCGTCTGAACCTGACCTTCACCCGCCACCTTGAGCACCAAATTGAAGGAGATCGCCATGGGCGACAAGATGAACGCCGTGACCGACGCTGAGTTCGACACCACCGTGCTGAAGAGCGACAAGCCTGTGCTGGTCGACTTCTGGGCCGAGTGGTGCGGGCCGTGCCGTCAGGTTTCGCCGATCCTGGAGGAGCTCGCCGGCGAGCACAGTGACAAGCTGACCTTCCTGAAGATGAATGTGGACGAGAACCCGGTCACCCCGAGCAACTACCGGGTCACCGGGATCCCTACCATCAATGTCTACGTGAACGGGGAACTCGCCAAGTCCATCGTCGGGGCGAAGCCGAAGGCCGCACTGCTGAAGGAACTGGCAGACTTCACGGCTTGAGTTTCTTCCGCTGCACGGCTAGGAGATTTGATGGAAGCCTCGCACGGCGCACGGGTATACCGGATCGGCGACAGCGGTGAAGCTGTCGCCGAGATCATCGCGAAGCTCCAGCGGCTAGGGCTGCTGGAGCCAGGTGGATGTTTCGTCTACGACGAGGCGACCGCAAATGCGGTGCGAGGCTTCCAGCAGCAACGAGGTCTGATGATCGACGGAGTCGTGGGTCCGCAGACCTATCGGGCGATCGACGACGCGCGCTGGCGGCTGGGTGACCGGTTGCTGACGTTCGTCGTCTCGCACCCGCTCACCGGCGACGACGTGGTGTCCCTGCAGTCTAAGTTGCAGGAACTCGGTTTCGCGGTCGCCCGGGTGGACGGCATCTTCGGACCGGACACCCAGCGCGCGGTAACCGAATTCCAGCGCAACATGGGCCTGCCGGCGGACGGCACCTGTGGCCCGTCGACGTTCAAGGCTCTGCAGCGGATCCGGCCGATGGCGACCGGCGGCCGCCCCGATGCCTTGCGCGCCTCGGAGGCCGTTCGCGCCGCCGGACCCCGGTTGTCCGGCAAAACCGTGGTGATCGATCCCGGTCACGGCGGCTTCGACTACGGCTGGGAAGGCCTCGGCCTGCGCGAGTCCGATGTCGCCTACGACCTGTCCTCGCGGATCGAGGGCCGCCTCGGCGCCACCGGCGTACGGGCTTATCTGAGCCGCGGGCGGGACCAGGGGCCGGACGAGCTGGCCCGGGCCGCGTTCGCGAACGAGACCGACGCGAACCTGTGCGTGTCACTGCACAACGACGGTTCGATGAACCCGGAGGCGCAGGGCGTCGCGACCTACTTCTACGGCGCCGATCTGCACGGCGCGTCGTCCAGCATCGGCGAGCAGTTCGCCGGCCTGGTCCAGCGCGAGATCGTGGCGCGGACCGACCTGCGGGACTGCCGCACCCATGCCAAGACCTGGGACCTGTTGCGCCGGACCAAGATGCCGACGGTGCGGCTGGAGATCGGCTATGTGACGAATCCGCACGACGCCTCGCGACTGGCTGACGCGAGCTTCCGCGACGTGGTCGCCGAGGCGATCGTGGTCGCGATCCAGCGCGTCTACCTACCGCCGGAGCAGGATGCTGCCACGGGCATGCTCCGGCTCGGGCAGCTGACTATGTAGCTCAGTTCCACGTGAAACCTGTGAACCGCCCTGGTTCTAGTCGCTCGAAGCGGCGGAGCCGGGGCGGTTTTGCCGTCTCTCGGAGGGCGTCAGAGATGCGGCCGACAGTGAAGGTGTGGAGACAGCACTTCGACGGGTTTGAGTCGGATCTTGTCGTTCGGCCCGACGCGGTGAACCCGCTTGACGCATCATCTCCGGCGGTCCTTTGGTCGGCGAAATCGGATTGGCGCAGGTGGGCCTGGCGCCAATCGCAGACGCAGTCCCTACCTTTTGGTCACGCGCACGTTTGGTCACGCGCACGGAAGATGCCGATGCGCTCTCGGTCCTTCTGCCTATCTGCCAGTTTCAGCAAGTGACCGGTGAGCTCGTCAGCAAGCAGGACGCGGCCGGGTTCAGGAGCATGAGCAAAGCAGCATGCCTATCGGCCTAGCAAGTGCGGAACCCTCCGAATGCTGGCTGCCAGGCCCCAGGTGCACGAACACGGTGAACTTGGCAGTGCCTGCCGCGACCCGGGCACGGTCCACCGCGCAGAGCTAGAAGGCCCCAGTCTGTCTGCAACTCGCGCTACCAGTAATCCACAGTTGTCGAATCAGCGGCCGGAATCCGCATGATCGCTCGTACTTTCCCTGGTACGAGCGATCAAAGGAGGACGGGATGACTGACGGAGATCGGGCTGCGCCTGCGGCGACGGACGGTCCGGGCCGCGGGTTGTCGGAGACGATCCAGCGGTTCGGATACTCGGTGGAGTATGTGAGCGACGCCAAGGAGCGGCAGCCGAGCTTCGCCTACACGATCGGTCTCTTCGCCCATGGATATCCCGAGTTGCTGGTCTTCGGGCACCGACTCCTGCGGGAGCCGGCCGTAGAACCGATTCGCCCGGAGCACGATCTGCCCGGGTTGGGCACTGTCTCCACCATCACCTGTCGGAGCAGCAAGTAGCTATCTTCGACATCGACGATGAGGTTGACATCGACAACGACCTCCGTTCCCGGAGCCATCTCGGTCCCGGCCGCGGTCAGGCCGCTCATCCCGTTCAGCACCTTACAAGCGGCCTGGGCCCGAACCGGGACAGCAGGCTGCGCCGTTGCTGCTTGGCAGGGGCTTGGCAGGGGTTGCTCAGGCGAGGTGTGGACAGCGACGGGCCGAGAAGCTGACCAGCGCGAGCGGTGCGAGGACGAAGGTCGTCATCCAGACCATGTTCCCAAGGGAGGCGCTCGATGAGGGGCCCGACAGCCCCAGACAGGCTGCTGCCATGCCAACCAGGGCGCAGCTCAGCAGAGTGAAGATCCCGGTCACCCTGATCCCACGGTCACGTACCGTTGGGAACCGGATGCCAGCACCGCAAGCGACTATCGCCAGCACTGCTCCGATGATCGACAGAACTCCGGCGAGTTCGACCAGTTGACTCAGGAAGACCGCCACCGGCCCGCTTCCGTCTTCGTGCTGGTCCCAGGGGCCAGGATCCGTCGTGCCAGATGACAGGCTGTGCCAGCATGACGAGGCACAACAGCACCGCAGTCCGCCGGCCTTGGGCGTATCCGAGCTCGGCCCGGTATCCAGGCACCACCTCGGCCAACTGGCGTAGTCCCCGCCACGGCCTGCTGCTCGGCTTCCCAGCGGGTTAGACCGTCGGCTCCCATGGCCTCTGTGGCATCTTCCAGGCCATCCCTCGTCTCGGCCAGCAGGTCGGCCTTCTTGCGGCCTGGGCCGCTTAGTGCGCGGCCGAGGCCGGCGATGTACGCGTCGCCAGGTGCGGTGGCGGTGATCGATCCACGGCTGGGCACGGCTCCGAGTATGGGGACACCCGCACCTGGCAACGTCCGGGGTGCCACTGGGCTATCCCCTGTTCGAGGTCAGGAAGCGATGCCCTTCGCGCTGGGAAACCCTCCACCAGAGGAGGCCGGCGTACGAGATCAGTACTACGGCAAAGCAGATGATCTGGACCAGCCAGGTGTAGCCGGCGGGATAGAAGGTGCCGTCGATGTAGTGCAGGATGTAGCCCCCGGCGTACGGCTGCTCCCCGCCTAGCCTGCGCAGGCTCTTCTCGAGTGCGGTCATCGGGCAACTGATGCTGAAGACGACGGTGGACAGGTTCCATAGCACGATTAACAGGTGGGGCAGGATGACCCCCTGCCACCGCCAGGCGAGGAAGCCGGCGATCACGAAGAAGACCAGCAGCGCCCCGTGCGCCACCATCACCAGGTCGGCCAGGAGGCGATACAGCATGAGCGGCTACCGGAGCCGGTTTCGGCTGAGCGCGTCCCGGACGGTGACAGGCGCTGGCGGTGCGTGCTCGGGACGGATCTTGCCCATCAGCCGTTCGACCGCGGCCTCCATCTCAGTGCGCCAAGTGACAGTCGATCGCAAGTCCAGTCGAAGCCGGGGGTTTCGGGGATGGTCCCGCACCACGCCGAACCCGACCGCCTGCAGGAAGTCGGTCGGCCAGACACAGCCAGGCCCGTCCCACCGCGAGTCGCCAAAGGCTTCGACTGCCCGGAAGCCTCGCTTCAGTACATCCTTGGCCACTGCCTGAACGACAACCTTGCCGAGCCCGAGGCCCAGGTAGCGAGGCAGCACCCGGCCAATCGCGAGCACCACCGCGTCCGGACTCGCCGGTGCCGTCGGGAAGGCCTTGATCCGGGGTAGGTAGCTCGCCGGGGCGTAGATCGCATAGCCCGCGGGTTCGTCATCGACGTACAGGACGACACCGGCATTACCCCAGTCGAGCAGGAGCTGGGAGAGCCAGGCCTCCTTCTCCAGCCCCGTGCCGCCGTTGCGAGCGGCCTGCCGGGCGGCGACGGGATCGAGCTCCCAGAAGACGCAGGAACGGCACGGCACCGGCAGCTCGTCAAGGTTGGCGAGCGTGAGCGGTTCCAGCCGTCGCGCCATTCAGCACATCCGGTAGTTCATCCGGCGGCTGGCGCCGGGACTTTGGCACCGGGTGTACTGGCCGCCTCGGGGGCGACGTATCGCTGTTGCACCTTGGCCGCAGGTTGTCGCCGGAACAGCTCGCCGGCGAACCCGCCCAGGACGCCGAGTAGCAGACCGCCGAACGCCCAGGCGAACGCCTTCCCCACCTTCATCCTGCCCGCCCTTCCACCGCACTCCCAGGTCGTGCCGGGGCGCCGATGACGACTATGTGGCCCGTCTCAACTGCCAGTCGGCGGCGTGAACGAACCTGCCCCTATAAGGCATGGTAGTGAGAGGTTGCGGCAATCGGCATCCCGGGCACGAGAACACTAGCGAACGGCTGGCGTAACCTGGTGTCTTCCCCGCGTTTTCCCTGCCCGCTTGGAGCGCTCCCGTGAGTCCTGACCTGCCCGACGTCCGGCAGACCCGCCTCGACAGCTATGTCGACCGGTATGCAGCTCGGACCAAGGGCATGACCGCGTCAGAGATCCGCGCGCTGTTCTCGGTGGCCAGCCGGCCCGAGGTGGTGTCGCTGGCGGGCGGCATGCCGAACATCGCCGGTCTGCCGCTCGACGTGGTCGGCAGCGCAGTCCGCGACCTGGTGATCGACCAGGGCGCGGTCGCGATGCAGTACGGCTCGGGCCAGGGAGATCCGACCCTGCGGGATCAGATCTGCGACGTGATGCGACTCGAGGGCATCGACGCCCACCCGGACGATGTGGTCGTTACGGTCGGTAGCCAGCAGGCCGTCGACCTCGTCACCAGGGTGTTCTGCGACCCGGGCGATGTGGTGATCTGCGAAGCCCCCTCATACGTCGGCGCACTGGGCGTGTTCCGCGCCTTCCAGTGCGAGGTCGTGCACGTGGCGATGGACGACGACGGGGTCCAGCCGGAGGCGCTGGAGCAGGCGATCGCGTCGGTGCGGGCCGCGGGCAAGAAGATCAAGTTCTTTTACACAATCCCCAACTTCCACAACCCGGCCGGGGTCTCGCTGTCGGCGGAGCGCCGTAGCAAGGTACTGGAGATCTGCCAGCGGGAGAACCTGCTGGTGCTCGAGGACAACCCCTACGGACTGCTCGGTTTCGACGGTGACCCGCATCGAGCGCTCCGGGCCGACGACCGCGAGGGTGTCATCTACCTCGGCTCGTTCTCCAAGACTTTCGCGCCGGGGTTCCGGGTCGGGTGGGCGGTCGCGCCGCACGCGGTCCGGGAGAAGCTCGTGCTGGCGCAGGAGTCGGCCACGCTGTGCCCGCCGGTGTTCAGCCAGTTGGCCATCTCGTCGTACCTGAGCAGACATGACTGGCTGGGGCAGGTGAAACAGTTCCGCGAGATGTACCGCGAACGGCGCGACGCGATGCTAGCCGCGCTCGCCGAGAAGATGCCTGCGGCAACCACTTGGACCCGGCCGGGCGGCGGGTTCTATGTCTGGCTCACCCTGCCGGAGGGCCTCGATGCCAAGGCGATGCTGCCCCGCGCGGTCACCGCTCGGGTCGCCTACGTGCCCGGAACTGCTTTTTTCGCGGACGGTTTCGGGTCGCAATGTATGCGGCTGTCGTACTGTCATCCGGCCCCGGAGCGGATCACCGAGGGTGTCTCCCGGCTGGCTGCTGTAATCAATGAGGAGCTTGAGCTCCGTCAGACGTTCGGTCCGCTGCCCCCCGGCACCGGCCGCGAATACGACGCTCCGGGTCCGGAGCTCAGCTAGTGTCCTGTCGACACAGGACACTGGCAGGCTGGGCACTGGCAGGCTGGGCACGGCGCGCGGTGGCCGGGCCTGGCGGTACCGTTCGATTGGGCCTCGGGACCGGCGGCCCCGCCGGAGTCGCCCACTAGTGATCGGGAATGTTCAATGAGTGATCTGGGTCGAGTGCTGGTGCTGGCCGGCGGACTGTCGCACGAGCGCGACGTCTCGCTGCGGTCCGGTCGGCGGGTTGCCGAAGCGCTGCGCAATGTCGGTGTCGAGGTGGAGCAACGAGACGTCGACGCCAGCTTGGTCGAACGCCTGCGCAACGATCCTCCCGATGCGGTGTTCCCGGTTCTGCACGGTGTCACCGGGGAGGACGGCGCACTTCGCCAGGTCCTCGACCTGTACGGCGTCCCCTACGTCGGCGCCGACGCGTCAGCGTGCCGGACTGCCTTCGACAAACCGGTCGCCACCACGATGGTCCGGTCGGCCGGCTTGCACACGCCGGAGTCGGTGGTGCTCGGGCATGACACCTTCCGGGAACTCGGCGCCGCCGCGCTGATGGAGTCGGTGATCGCCCAGATCGGCCTGCCGCTAGTGGTGAAGCCCGCCCGCGGCGGGTCAGCCCTGGGCGCGTCAATCGTGCGCTCCGCCGATCAACTTCCGTCGGCGATGGTCAACTCCTACGCCTACGGTCCGGTCGCGTTGATCGAGCGGTACGTCGACGGCACGGAGGTCGCTGTGACTGTGGTGGACACCGGTGACGGTCCGCGTGCTCTGCCCGCGGTCGAGATCCGGCCCGACTCCGGCTTCTACGACTACGAGGCCCGCTACACCGCCGGCGCCACCCAGTTCATCGTCCCGGCGCGGTTGGCCGAGTCGGTCGCCAGGGCCTGCGCCGACGCAGCCATCACCGCCCATCGGGCGTTGGGGCTGCGGGACCTGTCAAGGTCGGACCTGGTCGTGGATGCCGAGGGTCTGCCCTGGTTCCTCGAGGTGAACGTCGCGCCGGGCATGACCGAAACCTCGCTCGTCCCCTTGGCCGCCGAGGCCGCGGGGCTGGAGCTCGGCGTTCTGTGCCGCGACCTGCTGGCTGCTGCCGCCGCACGTTGAGGTCCTGATGCCCGGTCGCCCCTCCACCGCCCGCCAACCTAGGCCAGTCCTGCCAGGACAGGCCCGCACTGGGCTGTTGGTCATCCTGTGACCGCGCCGCCGATGAGTCCGCCCACAGAACCTGCTGCCGATGATCGGCCGCTGTGGCGCACGATCCTGACGCCTCGCTGGTCGGGCCTGCTGGCACTGGCGGTTGCTATCGCGGCGGTGATGTGTGTCCTCGGGGTCTGGCAGTTGGACGTCTACCAGTCGAAGACCACCGCCGCCACGGCCAAGCGAGCCGAGGCTGCCCCGGTCCCCCTGCAGTCGTTGTTCCCGATCGATTCCGGACTGCCATCTAAGGCCGTCGGCAGACGCGTGTCCGTGTCTGGCACCTGGGGACCTGCTGCGGACCAGATTTTCGTCTCCGGGCGCCGGTACGACAACAGCGATGGCTTCTGGGTCGTCACCCCATTGCTGCTGGGCGCCGATTCCACTGAAGCCGACAAGTCGGCCGGCTCGGTGATGGTTATCCGTGGCTGGGTTCCAAAGGTCGACAGCCGGGAGGCGGTGCCGCCGTCAGGCCGGGTACAGGTCGTCGGTGCAGTCACCGCCTCCGAGGCCGAGGATGCGTCCGGCGCAGCCGCGAAAGGCCGGGTGCTGCAATCCTTGCGGATCCCGACGATCGTGCACCTCGTCGACTACCGCGTCTACGACGCCTTCGTAGTGCTCGCCTCGGCAGATCCCACCCCCGCAGACGCTCCGGCGATCGTGCCCGCACCGAGCCCGCCGACCGACCACGCCGGACTGCGCAATGTGGCGTACGCCGTCCAGTGGTGGATCTTCGCGCTGTTCACGCTGTGGATGTGGGGCCGGATGGTCGTGGACGCCCACCGCTCGGGTGATCAGGACGCAGCGGGTACCGTTTCGTCGTGACCTCCCCCGTAGACCCGTCCACCGGCGCCGGCTCCTCGGCCGCCACTCCGTCGACCACAGTCACCCCGGCGGTCCGGGCCGCACTGAAGCGCTATCGCGTCATCGCCTACGTAGTCGGCGTCATGCTGCTGGTTCTGGTCTTCGTGGCGATGCCGCTGAAGTATCTCGGAGACGATCCGTCCGCCGTGAACGTAGTCGGTCCACTGCACGGCTTCCTGTACGTCGTATACCTGCTCGGCGCCTTCGACCTCGCTCGTCGGGTGCGGTGGAGTCTCGGCCGGATGGTGATGGTCGCCCTCGCGGGCACAATCCCCTTCCTATCGTTCTACGCCGAGCGCAAGGTCAGCCACGAACTGACTCCGTCCAACTGACTACCTCCGCTCACCCCGCAGGTCGCCAGCGTGAAATGCAGGGCTTCTGCGTCTTCAGCCGGTGGAGCCGTAGTCCCTGTCGGCGAATGTTTCACATGAAACGCTGACATAGCGCTTAGTGGCTTTGTCGACAAATAGCGCCGTCGATCGATTACTTCCCTCTGCCGCCTGGCAGCGACTGAATGTTGACCCCTTGGTGGTCATGGTTCGTCGGTGTTGGCCGCGGGGACGCGGCTGAGGTCCCGGTCTTTCGAGTCGGCAGGAGTCGCCATTGAGTCCGACGACGTCGGCGTGGTGGACGAGCAGTTCGATCATGGCGACGACGACGCCGAAGACCTCGCCCCAGCTGCCGAAGGATTTGTTGCTGGTGGCAATCAGGCTGGCGCGTTCGGAGGCGGGACGGGACGAGCTGGAAGAACAGGTTGCCGGTGCCGGCCTCGGGCTCGAAGGGAATCGAGCCGACCTGGTCGACCTATGCGGACATCCGCATAGGTCGACTTATGCCGATCCCGGGACTGTGCCGACCCGTCGGCGTAGTCGCGGAATCCCTTGTGTTGATGGACTTCTCACGAGCTGGGGCATCGTCGTGGTCCACATAGTTCCGCTGGTTGGTTGGACGCTTCCGGTGTCGGAGCACGGTGCTCCGGGATGGAGGCGGTGTGATGTCGGGGACGCGAAGGAAGCCGGGTCAGCTCCGCGGGCATGTCGATGGCTACCGGTCGTACTCGCTGGCGTTGCGTTACACGCCCGAGACGGTGCGGGGACATCTGAAGGTGCTGGGTCAGCTTGGTCGGCGGATGGTGGCCCGCGGGCTGACGC
>JAWWPC010000121.1:0-20130 GCA_033851055.1 Kribbellaceae bacterium
GTCAGCGCCGAGACCGCGGCGGAGCGGATCGCCCCCACCACCGGAGCGCTGGAGCCGATCGACGAGCACAGCTGCACCCTGCGGGCCGGGTCCAACTCGCTGGACGAGTTGGCCATCTACGTGACAAACAAAGGGTTCGACTTCCAGGTGCACGAACCCCCGGAGCTCGTCGAGCACGTCAGGACGCTGGCAGCCCGGCTCGCCAGTGCAACGGATTAGTACCGCGGTCGGGTGGGGCAGCAGGAGCCCTACGCCACCGGGGAGGTGGCTCGCTCGAGGGGGCGGCGGCACTAGTGTGTGGGCTATGGCTGAACTGCTGACGGACGACCAGATCGACGCCGCGATCCGCGACCACCTGCCGGAGTGGAAGCTGGCCGACAACGCGCTGGTCCGCAGCGTGGAGAAGTCGACCTTCATGGACGGCATCCGGCTGGTCGCCACCGTCGCCCAGCTGGCCGAGTCGATGAACCACCACCCGGACATCGACATCCGCTGGCGGACCGTCACCTTTCGGGTCAGCAGCCACGAGGCCGGTGGCATCACCGAAGACGACCTGGTGCTGGCCCGTCACATCGATACCGCCGCCGGCTGACACGCGCTCGGATCAGGCCGGCTCGCGTAGGCCCACCAGTGTGCCTTCGGTGTCGGCAGGTGGGAACGTTGGTAGACGGCCACGACGGAATCCTATGGCTGCTTTACGCCATGGCGTTCGTCAGCCACGGAGAATGCTGGCGGACCGTGGCCGCGCGCACCTACACATGGTTCATGACCTCACACCGACTTCGCGCCGGCGCCGTCCTGCTGACCGCGGCCCTGGGCCTCACCACGGCCATCCCTGCCACTGCCGCCGAGGTCGGCACCGGGTCCGACCCGGGCTGGTTCTGGAATCCCCCGCACTGCGACACCGTCTACGGCGATGGCTCCGTCACCATCACCAGCACCGATGGCGCGGAACTCGCGCCCACCAAGGGCCAGGTGACACCGGTCACCTACCCCAAGGTGGCAGCGCTCGATGCTCCGAACACCCTGATCTCGATCGGCAAGCAGTCGATCCAGCGATCCAGCGACGCTGGTTGCAGTTGGCAACAGATTGACAAAGCGCCCGACGACTTGTCGACGTACGACGTCGCGGCCGGTGCGGGCGAGTCGGCGTACGTCTACAGCGTGAACGACCAGCCGATCCACCGGGTGCAAGGTAGCGAGGTGAGCACCGTCGCCGGTCCGGTGAACGGCGGCGGGGTGGCAGCGCTGTCGGCCGACCGGTCGCAGCCCGGCCTGATCCGGACGGTCGGCGGCGACGGCCAGGTGTTCGACTCCGCGGACAACGGCCGGACGTGGCAGAAGTCCGGGGTCCTGCCCGCCGCCGACCTCTTCATCTACAACGCCGCGATCGACCCCTCGAACCGTGACCACATCGTCGTCGGCACCATGTCGGTCGGCGCGTTCGTCA
Source organism: Kribbellaceae bacterium (assembly GCA_033851055.1). Classification (GTDB taxonomy): domain Bacteria; phylum Actinomycetota; class Actinomycetes; order Propionibacteriales; family Kribbellaceae; genus Kribbella. The sequence continues at coordinate 1,451 of JAWWPC010000121.1, forward strand.
CCTTCGACGGTGGCCGGCACTGGACGGCGTCGCTAGGCCTGACCAGGACCAACGGGTTCACCGTCGTCATCTCACCGGCGAATCCGTCGAAGGTCTGGGTGGAGGGATACGACTTGAATGGGCAGGGCAACAGCGCACGCCACATCTGGCAGTCGACCGACGGCGGCCTCAAGTTCGACTCGGTGCTCGACGGCACCCAGGCCACGCTCATCAACGGCAACAAGATGTGGCCTAGCCCGGTTGACCCGGACTTGCTCTACTTCTCCTACGGCACCTCCTTCGGCGGCTACGGCTCTGACCTGTACCGGTTCCGGCCGTCGACCGGCGAGCTGACCTGGCAGCACAACCGGCATGACGGTATCCCCAGCGTGGCGTTCAACCGCGCGGATCCGACTGTGCTCTACCTGGGGCTGGCCGAAGAACGGTAAGTCCGTTCCCGACCGGACGATGCTTGCGACATCAGTTAACGTTTCCGGGGTGACCACTGATGACGAGTACCGCTTGCTGGGCTTCACCGACGCCGACCGTGACGCCACCGAGAAGCTCGAGGCCGACCCCGCAGCCGTCGAGGAGTTCGCCGGGCAATTGCGACGGGCTATAGACCGCGCCCCGGCGAGGACCGAGCTGACGGTGCCGGACGACCCACAGATCTCGATCGCCACGTTCCTGGCGACGCTGCCCGACATCCGCCGCCACCACCGCGAACGAGGCATCAGCGACGAGGTCAGCTGGGCAACCCTGGCGGATCTCGGTAAGCAGCTGGACGTGCATCGCCGGACCAATGGGGACTACGGCCTGGAGACGCACTGGTGGATGACGCTGCACTGGACCGGCGAGGTCTACGCCCTCGGCCGGCTCCAGTTCCAGCTCCACCAGCCGACGAGCACGGTACCCGGCGTCGAGCCGGGCGAATGGGTGCTCGGCGTCCACATCCCGGAGACCGGTCCGCTGACTCCCGCAGCGGTCGACGACAGCTTCCAGCGGGCCAGGGACTTTTTCCCGAAGCACTTCCCGGAGTACCCGGTGAAGACGATGACGCTGAGTTCGTGGCTGATCGACCCGTACCTGCTCGACCAACTTCCGCAGGACTCGAACATGGTCCGCTTCGGCCGGCGCTTCACGCCGTACGGCGAACCGCGGGACAGCCAGGACAGCGCGATCTTCTTCACTTTCCGCAGCCACGAGCTGGAGAACCTGGACGCGTTCCCGCGCGACACCACCTTGCAGCGCTTGGTGCTGGAGCGGATCGAGGCCGGCGGCACGTGGCAGAGCGCAGACGGCTACCTGAAGGTCTAGGGCCGGCCTGGGACTACACCTTTGCCGGGACTGACCCGATCGCTACCCTGCCGTCACCTTGGCGGCCGCGGCTTTCGTACCCCGGCGGACGGCAATCCGCCGGGAACCCTCGATCACCAGGCCGATCAGGAAGGCCAGCCCGAGGCTGAAGACCAGCGCCTTCAGCGAGTCGTTCGCGAAGGCGCCACCGCCCAGATAGCCAAGCAGCGCCACATACGTGCAGGCGACCCCGACTCCGGCCACGGTGAACAGGAAGAACTTCCGGAACGAGTACGCCGTCGCGCCGGCTGTCAGGGTAGTGATCATCCGGGCGCCCGGGATGTACCGGACCGTCATCAGGATCAGCCCACCACGGGCGGCCAGCGCGCGCTCCACCCGCTCGTACATCGCCTGCCTGGCATCGCGGCGACGCAGCCAGCGCCGGAGCGCTGGGCCGGACCCGCGTCCGAGGAAGTAGCAGACGCATTCGCCGATGACGGATCCCCCCATCGCGGCCACGATCACCAGCAGCAGGTTCTGATGGCCGGCCGCAGCGGCCATGCCCGCGGTGATCACCATCGCCTCACTCGGCACCACCGGGAACACAGCGTCAACAGCAGCCGCTGCGAACAAGATCAGCAGCAGCCACTGTGAGGTCATCGCGGCGCCCAACAGGAACCGCAGGGCCTCCATCAACTCCGTCACTTCTGCAGCATGCCATCTATTCCACGCCTGGCCCCGACCAGCGCTGGTTCGCTGACGACAATCAGCGGAGGCCGGAGTCGGGAATTCATCTGCCGGCCACCAAGAGTTTCCAGCTTAGGGGAAGTCGGTGCCAGGTTTCGGTCGCGTCAGTGCAGCAGCACTGGCAGCTCGGTGATCGCATTCATCAGCAGGCCTTGGCTACGGGTGGGATCGCCGTCCACCTCGGCCAGGCGCAGCTCGGGGAACCGGTCGAACAGCATGCTGAGAGCGATCCGGCCCTCCAGCCGGGCCAGCGGAGCACCGAGACAGTGGTGGATACCGTGCCCGAAGGCCAGATGCGGATTTTCTGTGCGCGTGATGTCGAACCGGTTGGGCTCGTCGAACCGATCGACGTCCCGGTTCGCCGCAAGCAGTGCCAGTACGATCACCTCGCCTGCCTCGATCGTGACGCCACCTACCTGCACCGGCCCTTGGGCGACGTACGGGATCGCGACCTGCAGCGGGCCGTCGTACCGGAGGAGTTCCTCCACGGCAGCGGGCAGTCGCTCGGGGTCGGACCGGAGCAGGGCCAGCTGATCGGGATGGGTCAGCAGCGCGTGGACGCCGTTGGTGATCAGGCTGACGGTGGTCTCGTGCCCTGCCGCCAGCAGCAGGTAGACCATCGAGGTGAGCTCATCCGGGGTCAGCCTGTCGCCGCCATCCCGCGCGGCGATGAGATCGGAGAGCAGGTCGCCGGACGGCGCCACCCGCTTGTCCTCGATCAGCTCGCGGATGAACTCGACCATGGAAGTCGCGGCCTCGATGTAGACCTGCGGCGTGTGCACCGGGCCGTTCACCACGATCGAGGACCAGCGCCGGAAGTCGTCTCGCTGCACCAGCGGGATCCCGAGCAGTTCGGTGATGACCGTGATCGGCAGCGGGTAGCTGTAGCCGCTGACCAGGTCGACCGGACCGGCGCCCGTCGCGGCCAGATCGTCCAGTAGACCGGCAGCGATCTCGCGGATGCGCGGCTCCAGCAGCTCGATCCTGCGCCGGGTGAAGGCAGCCGAGACCAGCTTGCGCATCCGGGTGTGGTCAGGCGGGTTCGAGGAGAGCATGTGCCGATCCATCGCCGACCACAGGTCGTCGAACACCGCGTCACGGTGCGGTCTTTCTGTCGAAGATCGGACCACGTCTGGATGAGCCAGCAGCTGCCGCGTCTCCGCATAGCCGGTGACCAGCCAGACCGGTACGCCGGTGAACAGGGTCAGGTGATGGAGCGGCCCCTGCGCCGCAAGCTCGGCGAAGGCAGCATGCCGCGCGGCACCACTGGTCAGGAGGAACGGGGACGGAGCAGCTGACTGAGTCACACTGCCAGTGTCGTGCACCGGAGGTCACTACGTACCCCACCCGCTCTGACAGGTTGACAATCACTTCACCAATTGGTGAAGTATCTGTCATGCCACTGACCAGCACCTTCGCCGCGCTGGCCGATCCGACCCGGCTGGCGATCGTCACCCGGCTCAGCCGGGGTGAGGCGACGATGGGCGAGCTAGCCGCGCCGCATCGGATCACCCTGCCGGCGATGACGAAACACGTCGGGGTACTGGTCGATGCCGGCATGGTCAAGCGCCGCAAGGTCGGCCGGACCGTTGTCTGCTCGCTCCGGCCGGAGTCACTGTCCGAGGTGCAGGCCTGGCTCGGCGACCTGACGGCGTACTGGAACACCACCATCGACCGGCTGGAAGACCTGCTGGCCAACCCTGAGGAGTCCTGATGAGCACTGGCACTAGCACTGGCACTAGTACGAGCACGACCGACATCCGCATCGAAAGGGTGCTCCAGGCAACGATCGACCGGGTCTACGACGCTTGGACCAGGCCGGAGCTCCTCACGCGCTGGTACTGCCCCAATCCGGAGCTGGAGCTGAAGGTCGACGCCGACGTCCGGGTCGGCGGCTCGTACGTCGTGACGATGGGCCCGCACGTCGTCCGCGGAAGCTACACCGAAGTGGAGCCGCCTGAGCTGATCGCCTTCACCTGGAAGTGGGACCACGCCAGCGCCGCCTCGCAGGTCCGGGTCGAGCTCTCCGAGGTGGACGGCGGGACCCGGATGCTGCTCAGCCACACCGGCCTGGAGAACGCCGAGGACGTCAAGAACCACCTGCGTGGCTGGGAGGGCGATCTGGTCCGGCTGCCGCGGCTGCTCGCTGAATCTGCCTGAGGTCCGGGCATGGATGAGCCCCGGGCGGAAAGCCCGGGGCTCGGGGGTCGATGGCGGCGGATCAGCTGCCGGACTTGCGCCGGAACTGGCGCGTCTGCTTGTCGTTGTGCGCCTCGCCGACACCCTCGTGCCGCGGCCCGGTACCAGGATGCGCGTCGTGGTGCTTGTTCTTCTTGGCGAGTGCCTCGCGGAACTTCTTCTGCAATTCGTCTTCAGCCGGCTTGCTGGGCTTGTCGCTCATACCGTCTCCTTCACAAACCGTCAGGCGTACGCACTCTAGCTAACCGTGCGAACTCTAGCTAACCAAGTGTGACTGGGTCGACGCCAGCCATTATCGCCCGGACCAGCCTTAGAGGCTGCTGAGCCAGCCGCGCGTCGCCCGCCGCGAGGTCAGTCGGATCACCGGCGTGTCCGGCGCGTGCTCAGCCAAGGCTCGTTCAAGTCGCGCCGCAGGCCCGAGGCGGTAGTTCCAGATGTAGACGAGGAACTCCCAGTCGATCGCCTCTTCGCAGCCTTCGGCCAGGTCCACTCGCTGCTTGTTGCGGCCGATCCACCAGCGGCGGAGCGCCTGGTACTCGCAGACGAGCGGGCGCGGATCCACCCAGACGACGAGGTCGGCCCGCGGCAGCCGGAGATCGAAGGTGCCACCATAGTTGCCGTCGATCACCCATTCATCCGGGGCGACCAATTCCGTGACCTGCTGTCGCCACTCCTCCGTCGAGGGCTTCACCCAGCCGGGGCGCCAGTAGTGCGGGTCGAGGTGTACCAGCGGAAGCCCGAACCGGTCCGCGAGCGTCGTACTGAGCCGCGACTTCCCTGCCCCTGAGTTCCCCACCACCACGACCCGCCGGGGTGGTCCTCCGTCAGCCATGCCCGGCAACTTAGCGTGCGAAAACTGTCGGGGCTCGCGATTATCGTCGTCCGGACCATGAGCGCCTTCAAGGAAGCACAGATCGAGCATCTGCTTGCCAGCGGCTGGCGCACGTGCGACCGCATCGCCGACCTCACCCAGGAGCGGGGGCTGCCCGCGATCGACGGGGACTACCTGGCCGGCACTTTCTCCTCCGCTGAGTGGCAACGCGCGGAGGAGGTTGTGGGAGCCTTGACGGAGCAGTTCAGCTCCGCCCGCTTCGCCGAGGAGGTCCAGTACGGCGTGTTGCTGGTGCCTGCGGCTGACTCGCTGGACACGCGCCGGGCGATTCCGGCCGCCGTACGGGTTGACCAACACGGGATGCCCGCCGAGGACGTCTTCGACGAACGCCTGCCCGCAGGAGAACTGCTGGCCGGTCAGCGCGACTGGAGCATGGTGGTCAGCGTCATTGGTGCCTATGGTCCGTCGCTCGGGAGCTACCAGGACGTGGTGAACGCTCCGGCGAAGGACTTCACGGTGCTCGGTGAGGACACACGCAAGCTGATGATCCGGCAGATCTGGGGCGCTCGCGTCTTGCAAGCCGGCGCGACACCGCCCGATTCCGAATACAACGGACGCTGGACCTTCACGCTCTTCCCCGGCGAGAAGTTGGTGGACGGTCACGCTGAATCCGGCACTGTGTTGAAGGGCAAGGTGCGCTTCCGCCTCGGCAAACCTGACCGAGGCATCGGGTCCGCCCGGGTAGCCCCTGCGCTAGCCGTCTCACGCTAGGAAATATCCGCATCCACAGCGGCTGGCGGATAGTGGCCGCCATCGCAGTCCGCCTCGCCATCGACTGCCCCGCGCCCTCAACAACCCCCACTCGCCCGGTTGGCCTCGCTCGCCCGCTGCTCGCCCCGGCCTCGTTCGCCGAGTCGTGGATCGGCGTTCCCGGTAAGCGATTCCGGGAGCGCTCCTCCACGACTCGGTGCGCTGAATAGCTGATTGCGGATTGAGGCTTGAGCCGGGTTCTACAGTTGAGGAGCAACACCGGTGAAGTCAGCGAAGCGACAGGCCCTCACTCGGTGCGGCAGTCGCAAATGAAGCCCTCGAGGCTTACGCCCGAGTCATCTGATGGACGATCCGCTGACACCCCGATCGTTCTGGCGACCCTACCGACAGGTCAGGGTGCCGGGTGAGCATCATTCCCCTGCCCCGGCACCCTGACCGCACCAACATCCTGGCTCCGCTGTCATACGATCGGCGCGATGAACCCCCGCCTGGCCGGCGTCTAGCCCGCGTGATCGCCGAGATCGAGCGCTGCATCGAGCAGGGATGGCACAGTGGCGCACAGATCTATGCCTCGGTCGACGGGGACGTGTGGGCAGATCTAGCAATCGACGAAGCGCGTCCAGCGGTGCAGATGACGACCTCCACCATCGTCGAGTGGGCTTCCGCCACCAAACCGATCACCTGCGTCGCGGCGGGAATCCTCTGGCAGCGTGGCTTACTCGATCTGGACCATCCCGTCCATCGTCATCTTCCCGAGTTCGCGGCAGCCGGCAAGACGGCCGTGACAGTTCGGCACCTCCTCACCCACACAGCGGGTCTGACCAGCACCGTCACCGATATTGCACCGGCGAGAGATCTGGTCGCCGATATCTGCGCGGCACCACTGGCGCCGGGTTGGGTCCCAGGCGAGCGATGTGCCTACAACTCGGTCGCGATGTGGATCGTCGCCGAGCTGGTGTCCCGAATCGACGGCCGACCGTTCGACCTGTTCGTGCGCCAGGAGATCTTCGAGCCGGCGGGCATGGATGAAAGCTGGATCGGGATGCCGCTCGAGACCTATCGAGCGGTCCAGAACCGGATCGCGATCATTCCCGGCTCCGCCCGATCCGGCACGGAGGAGTGGGTTACCTGGGGTCGCCCCACTGGCGGCGGGCATGGTCCGATCGCCCAGCTCGGCCGCTTCTACCAGGCATTACTTGACGGCCGAATCCTCATAGCGACGACACTTGCGGCCATGTCATCCCGCCAGCTGACCAATGTGTACGACGAATATCTCGGGGCGACCGTCGATCGTGGTCTGGGATTCGCTCTTGGCTCCTCGAACCCTGCGCACGGCTACGGCGACCATGCCTCACCCCGCGCCTTCGGCCACGGCGGTCGCACCTGGAGCGTTGCCTTCGCCGATCCGGCCCACGACCTGGCAGCCGCCGTTTACTGGAACGGCGCAGCGGATCCCGCGACCCACACGCAGCGCCTCCCGAGCCTTCTGAACGCCTTGTACCTCGACCTAGAGATAGCTGGCTGACCGAGCGTGCCGGTCAGCCACACCCGGACTACGCATCAGGCGGCGCGGGAGGCGATGAAGACGAACTCGCGTCCCGGGCGATCAGGAGCGTCGCGTACCTCATCGACAACGAAGCCGGCTACCTGCAGGGAGCGTTCGACCTCCTCGCGGCTGCGGAAGCGCAGTGTGGAGTCCGACGTCAGGACAGCGCCATCGGAGGCAAAGATAGAGGTCCAGCGAAACGTCACCAGGGAGTCGGCGACCTCGATCAGGTCACACCAGTTCTCGACCACGCCAACGCCTGGGATGTCCGGACTATTGTGTGTCTGCTGGCGATTCCACTCCAGCCACGCCTTGCGTTCTGGAACACGCGTCTCGAACACCAAACGCCCGCTCGGCGCCAACCCCGCACGTATCCCTCGCAATGTCGCGAGCCAATCCTCATCAGTCAGGAAGACCTGCGCGACGTTGGCCGTCATCGTTGCGAGATCGACCTCGAGCGGCGGCAACATCGTCGCGTCACCATGGATCCACCGCACTCGATCAGCCCCGGGCTTCTTCCGCGCAACATCAAGCGACGCACCAGCGGGATCAACCCCAACAACCTCTACCCCGCGTTGTGCGAGGATGCAGGCGAACGTCCCAGTCCCGCAGCCGACATCGAGCACCCGCTGCGCACCGAACTCCGCGACAATCGCCGCATAGACGTCCAGATCACTGCGATCCGGATCAAGCGGATCGTAGATCTCCGCCAACCGACGGTCATCAAAGATGGGATCAGGCACGACCAGACCCTAGGTTGCCCTGCGGTCTTGGTGCGACCGAGTTTCGTTGCCTCCGCTTGTCAAGCCGCTGTACAGACTGGCATCTTCTTCGCATGATCGGGCCGACATCACGCCTCCTTCGGCGTATTCGGACGGACTTTCCAGACGCAGGGAGCGCAGAGGAAATCGCCCTGCTGGTATCTGAGGCCCACGATTCCGAACGCGTCCAAGCGGCGATCGTGCTGTGCGGACGGGGTGACCTCGCGCGCATTCGTGACGCTCAAGCGCTTGCCACACAGGATTGGCGGGATGTCCTGGTGCGCGCTGAACTGGCCGATGACGATTGGCGCGACAAGCTCGATGCACAACTCGGCCCTGGAGAGCGTTCACACTGAGCCTCTGATCTGGCAGGAGTGACAACCCTGCATCGCTGTGTGGTCCTTGCCAACGGCCAATCGGGCGAACGGGGTAACTCAACCGCTGCCCGCCGCCAGTTGGCCAACCCCGGGCGGCTTCCCGCCTCGACAAGCCGGGGCCAGGCCGACAACCGTCGCCCAGACTCCGCCACTGGCGGAGTGCGCGTCAGGCGGCGCTGGAGGCTATGAGGACGCACGTGCTGGGCGCCGGGGCCATCGCGCACGCCGTGCCCGCCAGGCCGAAATGTAAGCGAACGCCAACAATTGCACGATGCAGCCGTACGCTTGCATCTGTAGGTTGTAGGCGTACGCTTACATCTGAGCATTGTCGCCGCACGACGACACGAGAGACAGAGATGGACGTCCGCACACCGCAGGACCTGGGCGCAGCTGTGCGGGGCCGCCGCCACGCGCTCAAACTGTCGCAGTCCAAGGTCGCTGAAGCGGCCGGAGTCTCCCGGGCGTGGCTGGCCGAGTTTGAGACCGGGAAGTCCACGGTGGAACTCGGGCGCGTCCTGTCTGTCCTCGAGGTCTTCGACTTCACCTTGGACCTCCGAGCCCCTGACGAGGCGCCAGCGGAGATGACCGGCGCTCAGACAGACGAGCTTGTGGACCTGGACGCCCTGATGGAGGAGTACGACCGGGGGAACGCATGAGTGCGACTGAGCTGTGCCTGATCCTGGGAGACGACGTCGCCGGGACAGTGACGCGGCTGGCCAGTGGGAAGTTGGCCTTCACCTACGACCGAACCTACGTGGCCAAGAGAGGTGCGACGACCCCGGTATCCGTATCCATGCCAACCCAAATTTCCTCGCACGCCGACAGCCGGATCACACCCTGGCTCTGGGGGCTGCTTCCGGACAACGACGCCGTGCTGAACCGCTGGTCGCGGGACTTCCACGTGTCCGCCAGTTCACCATTCTCCCTGCTCGCGACTCCCTTGGGAGAAGACTGTCCAGGCGCTGTTCGGCTAATCCCACCAGACCGGTTAACAGCCACAAGAGATCAGTCAGACCTTTCCGATGTCGAGTGGCTTACTGAGGCTGAGGTAGCCCAGCGACTGCGTGACCTCAAGAAAGACAACACCGCTTGGCTCGGAGCGAAGCAAGGCGGACGGTTCAGCTTGGCAGGCGCTCAGGCGAAGACTGCGCTTCTTCGAGATGGGGGTCGGTGGGGCGACCCGCACGGAACCACGGCGACATCTCACATCCTGAAGCCCGCCATCGAGGGTTTCGACAACCACGACCTGAACGAACACCTCTGCTTGTCCGCAATGCGCGCGGCTGGGCTGCTCGCAGTACGCACCAGCGTCGAACGATTCGAGGACCAGACCGCAATCGTGGTCGCTCGTTACGACCGAGTCGTCCGAGACAAACACCAACTTCGTCTACACCAAGAGGACCTTTGCCAGGCGCTCGGGGTGCATCCAGCGAATAAGTACCAAAACGAAGGCGGGCCCAGCCCCAGCGACATCGCCGCTCTGTTTCGCAGGGTCATGCCTCGCTCTGCGGCCCGGGACGCCACCCGAGCCTTTCTGGATGCGCTCGTATGGAACTGGGTCATTGCCGGGACCGATGCTCACGCCAAGAACTACTCGCTGCTGCTGCTGGGAAACCAAGTGCGGCTCGCTCCGTTCTACGACGTGGCCTCCGCATTGCCATACGACTCCATCCCCGAGCAAAAGATGCGCCTGGCGATGAAATTCGGAACCGGCTACAGGGTCAGCCCCGGGAGCAGCCCTTGGGGACGCCTATCGGCCGACCTGCAACTGCCCGAGGAAGAGATCCGCGGTCGGGCCGCACGCATTGTCGCGGCTGCCCCGGAGGCATTCTCAATTGCCGCTGCAGACCCAGCAGTGCGAGGCCTTGAGAGCTCACTTCCGCGGCGTATGACGGACCTTGTCTCGGAGCGAGCCAAAAAGTGCGAGAAGTACCTCGGGTGGTCACCCGGGTAGCTGGCCGTGCGCATCAGCGCATTCGGGACACATCGGCAGCTTGTCGTGATCTTGGGTAGGCACGAAGAAGACGCCGCACATTCCCATCACGACGGTGCCGTTGATTGCGCTGCCGGCGAGGTTCTTCCGGTGGCAGTAGTGCTTGGCCTGGCCGGGTATCCACTCCACCAGTTCGCCACGCTCGACGTGTTGCCGTACGAGCGCGGCGCGCTCGGACCATCCGCCTCGCTCTGTGATGTTGCTGTATGTCTCTTGGTAGCGGTCCCACGCCTGGTCAAATGGGCACAGGGCATTGAGGACGGCTCGGCGCATCTGCCATGCCAAGGCGGTGGCGGTGAAGTTCGGTTCGATGTCCGCGCTAACGACGCAGTCCTCCGCTTCGAGGCCCGGCTCTTTGCTCGGAGCGATCTCGACCGTCCAAGTTCCAACGACCCGCCATGGCTTCGCCGTCGGGTGGTGGACCTCGAATCGAGCAGTCTTATGTTCCTTCGCTATGTCGAGCGCGTCTGCTGTGAGCCGCTGAATCTCAAGACGCCACTCCACGTTCATGCGGGAGAGCGTCTCAACGTTCAGTAGTCGGGTGTCTGAGTTCGAAGGAAAGTACTTCGCCTCACCGCTTGCGTCGAAGGTGCGTTTGAGCCCCTCGTAGAAGTCGTCGTGATCCTGGTGGTCGCCCTTTGCTAGCCCGGCCGCGACCAGCCAGTGGATCCCCGTTTCAGGGTCTCGCCAAACGGCGCCCCGCCATTGACCAGTCTTGATCTCGAGGAAGGGTACTGACTTCGCGCAGTTAATGACTCCGATGAAATTGTCCTCATTGGGGTCTTGGCAGAAACACTCGGTTGCCTTTCCCACAATGGGGTGAGGGAGTTCGCTGAGCGGGTGCAGGGCTTCGACGCGGGCATCCGCGATCGCTCGTTGAGGCCACGGGTTCTCCCAGCCGGATCCCAGATCCTCTGTTAGTACCCGAAGCGTTGGCCGAGCCCTGCGGTTGTGCACTGCGACATCATGCAATATTCCTCAGGGCTCGGCCGTATCCGCGCCAGGACGGCGTCAGAGATCGTTGAGCATCTCCTCGATCGCGTTGCGATCAGTGCGCGTCGGGTTGGCGAAACGCTCCGCAAGTTCTCGACGGTCGCGCTGGCGCTGAGCTTCAAAGGCGACAACGTCTCTAAAGCTGATGCGTCGATCGCGGCCTATTCGATGCGACGGGATCTCGCCATTGTCGAGGAGCTTGTACAGGTGGGTGCGACTCATGCCGAGTCTCGTGGCGACCTCAGCAGGGGTGTAGTCGGTGGTTTCCTCGACCACGGTGAGGTCTGCGCCGTCTAGAACTCGACTCGTCAAACTGAGTAGGAGGTCGCGCAGCTCAGACTCATCGAGGTGGTTTGCGAAACGTGCGAGCGCTTCAAGCTGGTCGCGGGGGGTTTCGGTGGCTTCAAGTGTGCCAATGGTTTCGCGCGTCTTGACGGTCATCGTGGCTCCTACAGATGTCATATCTGCTGCAGATGTCACAGATGACAGTACGTCTCGCGCTGCAAACCGTCAAATCCGTTATCTCACCTGCATCGCCGGCGTGTCCAAGCAGTGACTGCTGGCCACCACTCGATGCCCGATCGGATCTGGCGCGCATTCAGACGTGACCTGGCAGCGGGCGAGTATCTGCAGTTCCTAGACGACCGAAGCACTCGGGGCAATCGGGACGTCCAAGGCCCGGTTCGGTCACTCCACGGTGCACTTCGCGGTTGTGAGCGCTCGAAGCAACGTCCAGGTCGGGGGCGGAATTGCCGCGCGGCGCCGCCGGTGGCGAGTGCCTCGGCCGCGGTCGACTCAAAAAGTTGCTGTTTGATCCGCCGACCGGGATGGCGCGGTGCGCAACTGCTTGATGGTCAACGCGTTCGTCTCACCGGGCCTGGTGCCCGCGAACGCCAGCGTTTGACCTAGCGCGCTTCCCGCTCGCCGAACATGTCCTTGGTGGCCTCGATGAACTCGTAGACCCGGTCGGTGGGTGGGCGTCTTTCTGGGCGGTATGAGCCTTACCACCCCGGCGACCCGAAGCGCCGCCTTCGGCAACTCGGCACTGGATCGGATGTTCGGCCGGACGCCCGGACGGAAGCCCAGGACGATTCAGACCTGCCACGCCTCCTAAATATCCCGGACGACTCAGCTAACTACCGAGCCGCCCACCTGGAGATGCCCGGCTCGGAACCGGGGCCTACTCAGACGTTGAAGCGGAACTCCACCACGTCGCCGTCGGCCATGATGTAGTCCTTGCCTTCCATCCGGACCTTGCCGGCGGCCTTCGCCGCCGCCATCGACCCCGCCTCGACCAGGTCGTCGAACGACACGATCTCGGCCTTGATGAAGCCGCGCTGGAAGTCCGTGTGGATCACACCCGCCGCTTCCGGCGCGGTCGCGCCCTTGCGGATCGTCCAGGCCCGCGACTCCTTCGGCCCGGCCGTCAGGTAAGTCTGCAGCCCCAATGTCTCGAATCCCACCCGGGCGAGTACGTCGAGACCCGGCTCCTCGACGCCCATCTCGGTGAGCATCTCGCGCGCCTCTTCCTCGTCGCCCAGTTCGACTAGTTCAGCCTCGAACTTGGCGTCCAGGAAGATCGCCTCGGCCGGCGCCACCAGGTCACGCATCCTGGTCTTCAGATCCTCGTCAGCCAGCTCGTCCGCGTCACAGTTGAAGACATACAGGTAAGGCTTGGCCGTCATCAGCATCAGTTCGCGAATCGCGTCGCGGTCCACCTTGGTGGCGATGACCGGCGTACCGGCCTCGAGGTGCTTCTGGGCCTCGCGGACGGCTTCGAGGACGACGACGTTCTCCTTCTTCATCCGTGCCTCCTTCTCCAGCCGGGGCAGCGCCTTCTCGACGGTCTGCAGGTCGGCCAGGATCAGCTCGGTCTGGATCGTGGAGATGTCGTCGGCCGGCGAGACCTTGCCGTCGACGTGGGTGACGTCGTCGTCGCGGAACACCCGGGTGACCTGGCAGATCGCATCGGATTCGCGGATGTGGCTGAGGAACTTGTTGCCCAGACCCTCACCCTCGGAGGCACCGCGGACGATGCCGGCGATGTCGACGAATTGCACCGTCGCCGGGAGTTGCCTGGCCGAGCTGAAGATCTCGGCCAGCTTGCCCAGCCGCGCGTCCGGTACGCCGACCACGCCGACGTTCGGCTCGATCGTGGCGAACGGATAGTTCGCCGCAAGCACATTGTTCTTGGTCAGCGCGTTGAAGAGAGTGGACTTGCCCGCATTGGGGAGCCCGACGATTCCGATGGTGAGTGCCACGGGCGACAAGACTACGTGGCGCAGGCCACCCGTCCCCAATCCGCCGACCACCGGCCCGTACGACGGTGTGCGCCGCGCGGGCGGATCGGGTCAGATCACGAACGCCTCGAACTCGGTGCCGTACCAGCGGTCCGTCCGGCCGAGCGGGTGCATGCCCAGCCTGCGGCAGACCGCGAGCGACGACTCGTTGCCCGGCCGGACGACCGCATGGATCTCGTCCAGCCCTGCCTTGAATCCGTGCGCGATGGCACCTCGCGCGGCCTCGGTGGCCAGGCCCCGGCCCCACGCGTCCGGGTGGAAGTGCCAGCCGACCTCCACCTCGCCCTTGCCCCCGACCGCTGGTTCCGGCAGCGGTAGGAGCAGGACTGTGCCCGCCACCACCTCGGTGGCCACCTCCTCGACGGCCCAGACGCCGTACAGGGGGTCCTTGTTGCGCTCGTTCCAGCGTTCGATCGCGCGGCTGGCGGAGTCGCGGTCCGGCATCACCCTGGGGTCGGCGCCGAGCCAGCGGGCGACCTCCCAGCGACGGTAGATGTCGAACACCCGGTCGGCGTCATCCGCCGCCCAGTCGCGCACCACCAGCCGATCGGTCTCGAAGATCACGCGCGGATCCATGACCGGCATCTCCCCTCGCCTGTGAGGACGAGATCTACCTAGCGCGCTCAGCTGAAGCAAGCGAACTGCCCAAGCTGTGACCACACGGAAAGCTAGGGTCCTCAGATGCCAGGGGGATAGTCACGCTGGGTGGTCGATCGCCTGAAATTGCTGCGGTTCGGCGGGTTGCAACGGGTGTCCTGCCTCTTCCCGCTGCGCTCTTCGCGGGCTGGCGGTATCGAGGTACATCGCGTTGCCGATCGCCCGGCGCGTGGGCCTTGCTGGTCAGCATGAGCTTCGTGCTGGTGGCCAGCGTAAAGTCGTTGGAGGGGAGGACCTACCACTGCGGAACGCTGGCCATCGTGGCCACGCCGACGGACACCGAGATCGGTCAGCAAACACGACGACGCCAGCCAGATCAGGACTTGAGGCATCTCCCCCATGATCTGCAAGGGAGCACCGTGTCCCGCAAGCTCGCCGCCATCATCGCTGCCGGAGCAGCCGCGTCGCTGATCGTCGGCTCGCTGACAGCGATCGCGGTGGGACGTCCGGACCCACCGACGCCGGCTGCTGCCTCCGCAGTGCCACCGGTCGCCATCCAGACGATCATCCGGACGCCGACTGAAAAGGTCATCTTCCTCAGCTTCGACGACGGGCCCGACCCGACCTGGACTCCCGAGATCCTCAAGATCCTGGCGAAATACAGGGCGAAGGCAACGTTCTTCGAACTGGGACAGATGGTCCACGCACACCCCGGCCTCCGGGAGCAGGTGCTGGCCGGCGGCAACACGATCGGCAACCACTCGATCTCGCACCCTCACCTGACCAGGGTCTCGGCCGCGAGGCGCCACCACGAGATCTTCGACGGACCGAAGTCCCACTGCTTCCGCCCGCCGTACGGCGAGTCGAACGCGAAAGTGCGGGCGGACATCAAGGCAGCCGGGATGATCCAGGTCCTGTGGAACGTCGACCCGAAGGACTGGGCTCGGCCTGGCTCCTCGGCGATCCTGTCTCGCGTCCTGAACCATACCCATCGCCGCAAGATCATCTTGATGCACGACGGTGGTGGCAATCGCAGCCAGACCGTCGCCGCACTCGACAAGCTGTTGCCGATCCTGAAAGCGCAGGGGTACCACTTCCCCGCCATGCGCTGCTGAACCACCGCCGTGCGGGCCGTAGCACGCACTCTCAGGAAGCCCGGCGTTGCGGACAGCAATAAGTGTCGGTAGGCCTCGTTACGTTGATCTTGTTCCTCACGCCGACTCCCGATCTAGCGGTCGGCGCCGATTCGACCAACGGGCGAGATATGACGTACCTGATGCTGCTGGTGGCCCTTCTGATCGGGCTTGTGCTTGGCTCTGTGTTCGGTGTGCTCTGGTCGCGCGGGCGGGACGGCGCAGACCTGGCCCGGATCACCGCCGAGCGAGATGCGGCCGAGGACAGAGTCGTCGAGCTCACGCAGGAGCGGCACTCCGTCGGCCAGCAGATGTCCGGCCAGGCTGTGGTGAAGGAGAGCCTCGACCGGCTGCACGCCCAACTCAACCAGTTGGAGAAGGGCCGGGCTGCCTGGCAGAGCCAGCTCCACCAACAGGTGAACGAGGTCCGCGTCAGCGGGGAGGCGCTCCGCCGCGAGACGGCCTCCTTGTCGACCGCCCTGAGGAAGCCACAGGTCCGCGGCCGCTGGGGCGAACTGCACCTGCGCCGAACGGTCGAGCTGGCCGGCATGGTGGCGCACTGCGACTTCACCGAGCAGACTTCGACTGCAACGGACGACGGGCTGCTCCGGCCCGACCTGGTGGTCCGGCTTGCCGAGGGCAAGAACCTCGTGGTCGACTCGAAGGTGCCGCTCGCCGCCTTCCTGGAGGCGGCCGAGAGCGACGACGCGGACTTCCGGGAGGAGCGGTTACGAGCCCACGCCCGCCAGCTGCGAACGCATGTCGACCAGTTGTCAGCCAAGGCGTACTGGTCCCGGCTGCCGTCGACGCCCGAGTTCGTGATCCTGTTCGTGCCGGGCGAGTCGTTCCTGTCCGCAGCGCTGGACGTCGAGCCCTCGCTCCTTGAGTACGCCGCCGAGCGACGGGTCATCCTCGCTACACCGACCACGCTGATCGCGACCTTGCGTGCGGCAGCCTATGCGTGGAACCAGTCGGCGCTGACCGAATCCGCGCAGCAGGTCTTCGAGCTTGGCCGCGAGCTGTACGAGCGGCTCAGCACCATGGGTGACCACCTCGGCCGGGTCGGGCGGTCGCTCACCTCGGCGGTGGATGCCTACAACCGCACGGTCGGGTCGTTCGAGAGCCGGGTCTTCATCACCGCGAGGAAGCTGCGGGACCTGCACGTCACCGAGGCCGAGCTCGAAGCGATGGAGGTGATCGAGGCGTCCGTCCGGCCGCTGACCGCGCCGGAACTGCTGGCGCTCGAGGAGATCCGCGAGGACGAAGCAACCCGCCGCTGGGTCACCGGAACACCTCGGGACGCCGGCACGCTGCCAGGGCTTGACTCGCAGACTGGTTAGGAGGAACTGACCGCGGATCTGGTGGCGGCGCCGCACGGGCTGCCTTTACGGTGAGGAGATGGTGAACGCACCGGTCGACCCGCGCGGGCTGGAGGCTTCGCTACGACCGCACGGCGAATCCGTGATGTTGCCGCGCGAGGCCTACACCGATCCCGACGTACTGGCCTGGGAGCGGCGGCACTTCTTCGCCGCCCACTGGACCTGCGTCGGCCGCGCAGATGAACTGTCCGCCGGTACTACGCATCGGCAGGTGCAGGTGGGCGACGTCGGACTGGTGCTCACCTTCGGCGACAAGCCTCGCGCCTTCGCCAACACCTGCCGGCATCGCGGGCATGAGCTGATGCAAAACGGTGGAACCAGCGATCGCCGTACGGTGGTCTGCCCGTACCACGGCTGGTCGTACGAACTGGACGGCAAGTCAAGGCCGCCCCGAGGATGGGCGAGGGCTTCGACCCCACGCCGTACGGGCTTGTCGAGTTGCCCACCGAACTCTGGCACGGGTGGGTGTTCGTCAACGCGCTCGGTGATGCTCACCCGTTCGGCGAGCACGTCGGCGGGATGACCGATCTGGTCGCGCCGTACCGGCCTGAGACGTTGACGCTCAAGGCGCGGCACAGCTACGACGTGGCCTCGAACTGGAAGACGATCGTGGAGAACTACCACGAGTGCTACCACTGCCCGCTGATCCATCCGGAGCTGTGCAAGGTGACCCCGCCGAACTCAGGCGACAACTGGAACCTGCCGGGCGCCTGGGTGGGCGGCCTGATGGACCTGCGGCCAGGGGTCGAGACGATGTCGCTCGACGGCCGGTCGCAGGGGGTGCCGATACCCGGAGTGGATCAGCGCACCGTGAACTATCTCGGGCTGTTCCCGAACCTGCTGGTCTCGCTGCATCCGGACTATGTGATGACGCACCGGCTGGAGCCACTGACACCGGGACTGACCGCGATCGAGTGCTCCTGGTACTTCCCGGCCGAGGTCGCCGACCCGGCGTACGCGGTGGAGTTCTGGGATATCACCAACCGGGAGGACTGGGCCGCGTGCGAGTCGGTCCAGCGGGGCGCCGAGTCGCCGCATTTCCGGCCCGGACCGCTCGCACCCGCGGAGGATGCCGTCTACCAATGGGTGACGATGATCGCCCGCGGGTACCTCGGCAAGAGCCTCTCCTCGACTTGAAGCGTGAAGCCAGGACCGGTGAGGCCCGAAGCGGTCAGTAGCCCAGGGTGAAGCGCTGCCGGCGGTGGGCCGGCTTCTCGATCTCGTCGACCAGCGCGACCGCGTAGTCCTCGGCCGAGATCCGCTCACCGACCGGCGCATCCAGGCCGAGCCGGAACTCGCCGGTCCGTTCCCCCGGCGCGATCACCTGAGCCGGCGACAACATCGTCCAGTCCACGGTCGCGTCGGTGCCGCACAGGTTCTCCAGCGCCTGAGCGACGGTCAGCGACTCGGTCTTGTAGATCGCAGGGAAATCCGGGCTGTCCACGAGCCGCTGCCCATCGACCACGAGGCTGCCCGCGCCACCGACCACGACGAACCGGGTTCCACCGATCGTCTCGACCAGGGTGTCGATGGAGTCGAGGAAGTCCTGCGGGTCGCCTCCGGTGCGGCTCGGCCCCATCGCCGACACCACGACGTCCACCTTGGCGGCGATGCCCTCGGCCAATGCCGCGTCGTTCGCGCTGCCCTGCGCCGCCCGTACGCCGGCCGGCACCTCGCCGCCCGACCGGGACACACCGATCACCTCGTGCCCGCGGCTCACAGCTTCAGCGGCCACGCGGCTGCCGACCATGCCGCTCGCCCCGTAGATCGCGATCTT
>JAWWPC010000320.1:0-3518 GCA_033851055.1 Kribbellaceae bacterium
TGCTGCGGAAGCTGCAGCAGGAGTTGGGACTGGCATTGCTGCTGATCACGCATGATCTCGGTGTAGTGGCGCGCATGGCGCAGCGTGTCTCGGTGATGTATGCGGGCGAGGTGGTCGAAACCGGCACCGTGGCCGAGGTGTTCGCCGCGCCCACGCACCCCTACACGCGCGGGCTATTGGCCTGCATTCCCGTGCCCGGCACGACGCAGACCGGAGAGCCGCTGGGCAACATTCCGGGCGTGGTGACGCGCATACCGCCGGGCTTTGTCGGTTGCGGGTTTCGCGACCGCTGTACTTTGGTCATGCCGGAATGCGCGGAGAGTGTGCCGCTGCGCGACGCCGGTGGCGATCATTGCTATCTCTGCCGGCTGCCGCCGGATTGGAAACGAGCTGCCGCAGCATGACCTATGCGATCGAAGTTCGGAACGTGTACCGCGAATTTCAGCAGCGCCGCGGGATGGCGGGTGCCCGTCGCCCGGTGCGCGCGGTGGACGGGGTGACGTTCTCGCTCCCGGCCGGCGATGTGCTGGGGGTGGTGGGCGAGTCCGGCTGCGGCAAGTCAACGCTTGCCCGTCTCATCATGGGCCTGCTGCCACCAACCTCGGGCGAGATTCTGGTGGATGGACGCAGCCTGACCGGCATGGATCGGCGCGAACGTGCCCGACTGATCCAGCCCGTGTTCCAGGATCCGTACTCCTCGCTCAATCCGCGCCAGCGCATTCGCGACATCGTCCGCCTGCCGCTGGCCTCCCAAGGCGATCTGCCGAAGGCGCAGCAGGCCGATCGCGTCATGGAGATGCTGGCGCGCGTTGGAATTTCCAAAGAGATGGCCGAGCGCGTGCCGGGCCAGCTCTCTGGCGGCCAGCGGCAGCGTGTGGCCATCGCGCGTGCCCTCGTACTGCACCCGCGCATCGTGGTGTGCGACGAGCCCACTAGTGCACTGGATGTCTCCGTGCAGGCGCAGATTCTCAACCTGCTGGCGGAATTGCGACGGGAGCTTGGACTGACCTATCTCTTCATCAGCCACAACCTGGCGGTGGTGGAATACATCGCCACGGAAGTGGCGGTGATGTACCTCGGCCGGATCGTCGAGCAGGCGCCAGCGCAGGAGCTGTTCCGCACACCCACGCACCCCTACACACAGGCGCTGCTGGCCTCCGTGCTGACACCGGATCCGGCGCTAGGCATTCCCGATGTTGGCTTGGGCGATGCCTACCCGGATCCGACGAATATCCCGCCGGGCTGTCGTTTCCATCCGCGTTGCCCGAGCGCTTTGGCGAAATGCGCAACAACGATGCCTGACGACATCCGCAAGGATGGCCGTTTGGTCGAGTGTCTGCTGGCGATTCCGGCATGAGGCAGCCGCCACCCGTATCCGGCGGCGGCCGCAGACAGCTGGTGAGTTCGTGCCTACTTCCAGGTCGACAGGTAGAAGCGCGGCACATCGTCGGGGAAGCCCTGGAAATTCAGCTGCTTTGAAAATGCGACATAGCGGACGTCGCTGAACAGCGGCACGAAATCAACGCGTTCCGTGGCCAAACGGATCGCCTCGCTATAGGCCTTGCGACGCAGCTCCGGATCGATGGTGGCTCCGGCCTGTTTCAACAGGTTTTGCACGTCGGCATCGCGCGCGTAGTCGTTCAGTCCCCCGCCGAGCCAATAAGGCGTGAACGCCGAGACATCGTTGATGGAATTGCTGCCCCAACTGCCCGAATACAGCGGCGCCTTGCCAGCTTCCGCCAGCTGGATGGCAGCTCCGATCTGCAGCTGCTGGATGCGCAAGTTGATGCCGACCGCCTTGAGATAGTTCTGCAAGGTCGCGGCGAGTGCCGGTGGGGAATAGGTTACGAGCTCGGTATCGAAGCCGTTCGGATAACCGGCTTCGGCCAGAAGCTGCTTGGCGCGGGCGGGGTCGTATGGATGTTTCACGGCCACCGATTGGTCACAACCGAACTGGCTGGGAAAACACGGTGTGTCGATGACGCGCGAATCGCCCTGGATCAGCTGCTTGGCCATCGTGTCGCGGTCGATTGCCGAGATGATCGCTTGCCGCACCTTCAGCTTGGTCAGCGGATTGTCGGCGCCTGAACGGCCGGCGGCGTCGATGGTCATGAAATGGACCCGCATGGTGCCGAATCGCATCGACTCCAAATTCGGCATCCGGGCGATGTTCGCAAACTGGTCGGCGTTATAGCCCCAGATCCAATCGGCTCGTCCACCGAGCAGCTCGGTCAACTCGGTTGTGGCATCGGGCACTTCATGGATCTTGATATACCGGATGGCAGGCCGGCCCTTCGGGCTGCCGGCGTAGTAGCCGTCATACCGTTCCATATCGATCTGGGTGGTGCCGTCGACCTTGGTGATCTTGTAAGGGCCGGTGCCGATCGGGGCACGGGCGTAGGCATCGACACCGATTTTCTCGCGATAGGCCTTCGGCCAGATCGGCGTCACCATCGCCAAATATTCCATCACGGCTGGAGACACACCAGTCAGCTTGAGGCGAACGTGAAAGTCGTCGATCTTTTCGGCGCCCGCAAAGGACGTGTAGTAGGCCGGGATTGCCACCCGTTTGTCCTGGATGACGGTGTTGATCGTGTACACCACGTCATCGGCGGAAAACGGGTCGCCGTTCTGGAACGTCACGCCCTCGCGCAGGGTGAAGTCGATCGTGGTGGCATCGACCTGCTTCCAGGACGTGGCCAAAGCCGGCTTGATCTCCATGGTTACCGGATCGCGATACACCAGGCAGTCGAAGGCCTGGAACGCCACCACCATGCCGGTGCGCTGCGAATTGTGGTAGGGGTCGACATCAGGAATGGCATCGCGCCAGGTGATGCGCAGCGTGTCAGCCGATTTTTGCGCAAGCGCCGGGGCCGCGGTTGCCAGTGTCATGCAGGCGGCCAGCAGCGTGCCGCGGAGCCAGGTATCCGATCGCATTTATTGATCCTCTCAATTCCGAAAAACGCAGACGGCGCCGGGAACATACGGCGTCGGGGAACAGAAGCAACCCGCATGCCATCGCCCTGGCTGCGGACCGCTGCCGCCCCGGCGGTTTTTGCCAAAGCGATGGCACGCCCCTCTATCCCTGGTCGACGGCCGCCAGCAACCGCTTCAGGAAACCGTCGACAGCCTCAGGATCGATCCAGCGAACCACGGCCACGAGATCGTGCTCCGGATCGACATAGACCATGTTGGTGCCGTTGCCGCTGTGGGCAAAAGCGGTGGCCGGAGCGCTCGGCCAGCGCTTCCGGTCGGTGTTAAGAAACCAGTTCATGTACCCATAGATCGGCTCAGGCTTGGTCGGCGTGCGTGCCTGATCGATCCATTGCTCCGAGAGCAGTTGACGATCTTTCCACTTGCCGTGACGCAGCGTGAGGTAACCGAAGCGGGCCATGTCGTAGGCATTGATATACATCCCGCCGCCCCAGTGCCCGCCGCCGGTCACCGACTGCATCACGGTGCCATCGAGCACCACCCAGGAATTCTCGTAACCGAACCAGCGCCAGGTGTTGGAGGCG
>JAWWPC010000331.1:0-8569 GCA_033851055.1 Kribbellaceae bacterium
GCTAAGGATCTTGTCTCGGTCGTTGGCCAGCATCCGCGTCGTCTTGGCGAGGTTGTCGGGGAGCGCGCTCAGTTGCCGCTGCCCTTTCGCCAGCTGGCCGCCCAGCCGGGCGAGGTCGTCGACGGCGCCGGCCAGTTGCTCTCGCTGTGCGGTGAACATCACGAGAAGCTGGTTGGACTGCTTGATCATTGTGTTGAGCTGCTGCCCTTTACCGCCGAACGCCGTCGCACCGGCATCGACGATCCCGGCGACGTCGTTGCCCGACACGGCGCTCAGCAGGGGACCTGCCTTACCGACGACCTCCTCGAACGCCGGTGCCACGCTCGTACTGGTGATCTGCGCGTGATTGGCGAGCATGGGCCCACCTGCCACCAGTGAACCCGGCGGCGGAGCGAGCCGGACGTAGTTCTCCCCGAGCAGCGAGGTGATCGACAGCTCGGCGCTGGTACCGGCGGGCACCTTCACGCCGTTCTTGATCGACATGGTGACCTGGGAGCGGTAGCCGGTTCCGGACCCGATCAGTTTGATCCCGGTGACCGATCCCACCGGCACGTCAGAGATCTTCACGGCGTGACCGACGACGAGGTTCTGGACGTCGTCGAAGTCGGCGGTCAGGGTGAGATCTCCCTTGGGTGCTCCCAAGGTCTGCAATGAGCAGCCCGAGAGCGTGACACTGAGGGCGAGCATCGCAGTCATCAGCAAACGTCTCATGTGACTTCCTACTGACAATTGGAATAGGGAGGCGGAAGCGGGCACGGGACGTTCGGGTTGACGTTGGGCTGCTTGAGAAGCGCCGCCAGATACGAGCGGAGAAAATTGTCCATCGAGATTCGCGAGACGATCGAATGATGCTTCGGATTGTAGGCATTGATGAACGTGTAGTTCAGATCTGGCAGCGATTGCACGAAGGTCGCCAACCTGCTCGCGTTACCTTTCATGATGAGGGCGACCTGGGCGAACCTGGCAAGGTCTTCGGGCAGTTGTTGCTGGTAGGCCTTGACGAGCGCCCCGCCCTGGTTGACGAGGTGGGCGCTTCCTGCCACGAGGTCCCGGATGTTCTGGCGCTCGTCGGCGGCCATCTGGCTGGCCTGTGAGAAGTCGCTGATCAGTGAGCCGAGAAGGCGTTCGCGTCCGCGGACCACCCCGGCGACCTGATTCAGATTCTGAGCGACCTGCAGCAGTTGGTCGTCTTGCGCGGCGATGTTGCCGGTGAGCGTTGCGGTCTGCTGCAACGCGGCGTTGAAGAGTTGTCCGTTCCCCCGAAGCGTTCCGGCGGTCTTGTGCAGGATGGTGTTGGCCTGTGCTGGGTCGAAGGAGTCGAGAAGCTTGCTGAACGATTTGAGCGCGTCGTCGACCTCCACCGGCGTGTGCGTACGGTCCTGCCGGATCACCGCGGAGTCGGGGAGCTTGGCGTCTCCAGGCTTCCACGGCGGGGAGAGGGTGAGGGTGCGCTCTCCGATGAGGCTGAGTGGCACGATGGAGGCGCTTACATTGGCCGGGAGTGGGACCTTCCGGTCGATCGACGCTTCGACCCGTACCTGACCGTTGACCGGCGTGACCGAGTCGATGGTACCGACCTGAACTCCCATGACCTGGACTTGCGAGCCGGCATAAAATGAGACGGCCCTCGCAAAATAGGCCGTTATATGGTATTTCCCGGCCACGGACACCTGAAGGTTTTCAGGCACGAGTGAACACGCGCTGAGAGCCCAGGCCAACAACACGCCTAGGAGCGCCGCAGTGGCGCGAACTCTCCGGACCGTCCAAGCGTCACCCATTCGGAACTCCCGTGGGCACCATCGGATAATTGGGGGGATTGAAATTCGGCTGCGGTCCGGCCAGGCTCGGCTGTACGGGGCCCACACCGATGAAGTCGCCCTCGAGGAACCGTCCGGGTCCGTGAATCTGGGACAGCCCGTTGAACGTGGGACCGAACCAGGCGAGCGCGGCGTTGAGTGAGGGCAGGTTGCCTCCGGTGAGAGTCCGTGAAGCAAGGTCGAAATCGGCCAGGATCGTGTTGAGCTGTGCCTGGTGCCGGCTCACCACTTGATCCAGAGTGCGGATCACTTGGCTGCCCTTCCCTAGGGCCGCGGTGAGTTCGGCTTTCCGCTTGACCAGTTCGTTGAGCAGGCTTTCCCCGTACGTGAGCAGTTGCGCCAGTTGCTGATCCTTCGACGCGAGGGCGGCGGTGAGCCCCTTGCTGTTGGCAATGATCGCGGTGATCTGCGGCGAATCCCGGTTGAGCGTCGAGGTCAGGTTCTGCAGGTTCGCGAGCATGACGCTGAGCTGCTTCTGAGTCGGCGGGTTGATGCCGGCGGCGGCCTTGAGGATCCGGTCGACTGATTGGGTGTCGAGCCTGCCGGCCAGGTCCGTGGTGGTGTTGAGTGCCTGGTTGAGCGTGTACGGGATGCTGGTGCGAGGCAGCGGGATGCGCCGCCCGTCAGCCGACAGGGAATCGGCATAGGGCCTGACCACCGGACCGGACAACTTGATGTACTGGCCACCGAGCAGGTTCGCCAGCTCGATGTCGGCGTGGGTCTGCGGGCCGAGTTTGATACCGTCGTCGACCTTCCAGCTGATGACGACGTTGCCGTGGGTGAAGTCGGGGCTGATGCCGGTCACGGTGCCGACCTTGACTCCGGCGAGCTGAACCTCGCTCCCTACCTGCACCCCGCCGGTAGCGGCGAAGACCCCGCTCATCGAGTAGCCACCCCGCCCGAGACCGAGGGTACCGAAGGAGAAGGCCAGAAAGATGAGGGCACCGATCACGGGGATGGAGACGGCTGCGACGGCCCGGGGGCTGCGGTCACGGAACGACGTGATCATCATCATTGCCCCTTGATCTGAGTGCCCAGCAGGAACAGGCTCGCCATCCGCTGGAAGGACGTCTGCTGTGCGGGGGTGAGCGGACGGCTGCCGCTTCCGGATCCCCCTTGGACCTGCGGCGGGGGCGGGAGGGTCTCCGGGAATCGGCAGACATCTGTCTGAACGACGTCGATGCAGAGCACAGTGCCTCGCACGAAGTGACCGCCGTCCATGGTCGTGAGCAGAGCCTGCAAAGCGGCCGGAAGGCCCCTGAGCAGCCCGGAAAGCTGGGAGACGTTACGGTGCGCGATCTCCAGAAGCGCCGCGGTGCTTTCGACGACGTTGCCGAGCTGAGGACCCTGGCCGCCCAGAACCGTGTTCAGGTTGGCGGTGAGTCCGCGGAGCTGGACGGTCGCGCCGTCCAGGACCGCCCGGTTGTCGGCAAAGGCCCGGGTGAGCGTTTGCAGGTTCTGCACCGTCTCCGCGATCTGCTGATCGCGCGTCGCCACGGCGTCGGTGACGGTCTTGTAGTTCGCGATCATCTGGTGGATGGTGCCGCTCCGGGAGCCGAAGACCTGCAAAAGAATGGAGAGATTGGTTGTGATCTGAGTGATGTTTCCTTCGTTTCCACTCAAGGCCACCGCGAAGGACTGCAGGATCTGGTTGATCTCGTTGGGGTCGAGGCTGCCGGTCAGCGGGCCCAGACTGTTGATCACCTCGCCGAGATCGACCGCGGACTGGGTTTGGCTCACGTGGGCCCCGTCGTGCAGCACCGCGTTGCTCGTGCCGGGTATGAGATAGACCTCGCGCTGACCGATGAGATTGCGCCACCGGATGGCGGCTCGTGAGTCCACCGGTATCCGGATGTTCCGGTTGACGTCCATGTCGACCGCCGCCCTGCCGTCGACGACTTTGACCCCCGTCACGCGTCCGACCGGTGTCCCCGCGACCTTGACCAGATCGCCCGTGGCCAGCCCGCTCACGTCGTCGAAGGTCGCGGCGACCCGGTAGGTGGGATGGAGATCGCTGCCCACGATGGCGTAGGCCATGTAGAGGGTGAGCGAGATCGTCACGATCGCGAAGAGCAGAAACTTGATCGCCGTGCTGCGTCCAGGGCCGCGGCGGCTGCGGCCGTGCGCTGACGTCCGGGCCATCATTTCCCTTTCCTGGGAAGCGGGAGCGCTGGGGCCGGAGGCCCGCACAGGCCAAGGAACGTCCCGCAGAGTGCCTCGTTCACCCGTACCTGGGAGGTGGTCCGAGTCATGAGCGTGTTGTGCGGACCCGGCACCCGGACGATGTTGGCCACTTCCTGGAGGTCGGCGGCGACAGCGGCGATGAGCACCGGTATGTATCTGCGGTTGGCATATAGCGTGTCGACCGTGGGGACGGCGCGGTCGAGGATGTGTCCGACCGCGCCTGGGGTGGCCAGCAGAAGTGTGTTCAGCATCTGAGCCGTCCGTGTACTACCGTCCAGCAGCGCACTGATCTGCGCGGGGTCTCCGGCGATCGGTCCGGCGAGTGCGTTGAGGTTGCCCGCCATATCCACGAGCCGATCTCCATGGGAAGCCGAGGCCCGCGCCAGGACGCTGCCATTGCCGATCAGTTGCCGGAGATTCGTGATGTTCTGAGAGCTGAGGTCCAGCAACCGGCCGGCGTTGCCGATCGTGTCCGACAGTTCCTGGCCGCGGCCGCTGACGCCTCGGCTCAACGAACGCAGAATGGCGGCGACGTCCTGCGGATCGACGGCGCCCAACAGGCGATCGGCCGGCCTGGCGATATCGGCCAGGTCCTGCGGATCCTGGGTCTTGGTGACGGCGGCGCCGTCGGCCAGATACGGCCCGGTCCGTTCGCCGGAGCCCGGGACGAGGTCGATGAACTTGGGGCCGAACACCGACAGCGGCTGGACGACCGCCGTCGTCGTCACAGGTGCCTTCACGCCCTTGTTCAGGCGGATACGGACCCGTACCCGCCAGTTCGAGTCGAGCCGTATCGAGGATACGGTCCCCACATTGATGCCACGGATCTTGACGGCCGACTGGTCGTCCAGTCCTTCGCCAGATCGTCCGAACGTCGCCATCACATAGGTGGAGCCCGGATGGTTGTCCTGAATCCCGAGGTAGGCGGTGAACGCTCCCACGGCGAAGAGGCCGGCTCCGATGAGACCGAACATCCGGCGAGATCGTCGCGACAGATCTGAGTTGATCATCCGGTCAGGCTCACTGTTCCTCCGTGCCCCCAGAAGATGTACGAGAGCAGCAGGTTCACCATGATGATCGACACCATGGACTCGCGGATCGCCTGCCCGGTGGCGTGCCCGACGCCCACTGGGCCACCGACGGCCTGAAAGCCCCGATAGCAATGGACGATCACGATGATGAAGGCGAACACCACGACCTTGACAACGCTGTAGAAGACGTCGATCGGTGGCAGATAAAGGTGGAAGTAGTAGTCGTAGACGCCGGGTGAGATCCCGAAGAACTGGACGGAGATCAGCCGGGTGGCGAAGAAGCTGGAGAACAGCGCGATCAGATAGAGCGGGATCAACGCGGCCAGCGTGGCGACCAGCCGGGTGCACACGAGGTAGGCCAGCGCGTTGATGCCCATGACCTCCAGCGCATCGATTTCCTCAGAGATCCTCATTGCGCCGATCTCCGCGGTGAAGGATGCCCCGAGCTGGAAGACCAGGGCGATTCCCGCGATGATCGGGGTGATCTCCCGGACGTTGGCGTAGCTGGCGATGAGACCCGCCAGGCTCTGCGCACCGATGCGCTGCAGGCCGGGGATGGCCTGTAGCCCGACCGTGGTCCCGGTGAAGAACGACATGAAAAAGATCACGAAGACCATGCCGAGCCCGACCACGATCGCGCCGACCCCCGCGACGATGTCGCTGATCTGCCGCAGAACGGTCCGGAAGTACCTGCCCCGCGCGATGTCGGTGACCAGGTGGTAGAAGACGCGCCCCACGAAGACGGCCAAGTCGGCCGCGCCCGATCCCGGGGTCCATCGCCATCGAACGGCATGGCGCAGCACACGTCCCGGCGAGATGGCAGCCATCAGATCCTCGGGGGGAACAGGGCGTAGTCCAGTGCGGACAGCACGTAATTGGCGGCGAACACCAGCATGGCGGAGATGACCGCCGCCTGGTTCACCGCCCTGCCCACCCCGCTCGGCCCGTAGTCGCAGTTCATGCCCTTCCAGCAGGCCACCGCGGCGGCGATGAACCCGAAGATCCAGGCTTTGATCAGGGTCGCCAGCAGGTCGGGGAGGGTCAGCAGCGAGGTCGCGCCGTCGAAGTACGACCCCGGGGTGACGCCCTCCTGGATGACGTTGAAGTAGTAACCCCCGACGATGCCGGCCAGGATGATGAGGGAACAGAGCATCACCCCCACCGTGCTCGCGGCCCACAGCCGTGGGGTGACGAGGCGGTGCACCGGGTTGATGGCCAGGACCTCCATCGCGTCCAGCTCATCGCGGATCCGCCGCGAACCCATGTCCGACGTCATGGCCGAGCCACCCGCACCGGAGATCAGCAAGGAGGCGGCCACCGGCGCGACCTGTGTGACGAGTGCCTGCACGACACTGGCGCCCGTACCTGACTGAGCACCGATCTGCCGGACGATCTGCCCTACCTGCAGCGCGATGGTCCCGCCCAGCGGTATCGCGACGAGCATCACCGGGACGCTGGTGACCCGGGCCAGAAACCAGCACTGCTCGATGTACTCACCCCACCATCGGCGGACGTCCCAGGTCTTGCGGAACCCCTCGAGCGTGGTGATGAACAGCAGACCGCTCTGGTCGAAAAAGGCGCCGACCCTGCTTCCCACCGCCTGCGTGCCCGCAAGCACGCCGCGGTTCACGCCGCCGGCCATTCGGGCAACCCTCCGCTCGGGATCGCGGGACCGCTCATCCAGGCCTCCTCCTTCACCGGACAACCGGCGTCAGTCACGTGTAGCTGGGCTGTCCGGTCTGTGATGGGGCACAGCAACCAGTCAGTAAAGCGAGCATTGATTGCCTTATTAATTGCTTGACTCTGCGTAACGATCCATCGACCACGCGCCCCGGCAGCGCCGGGAGACGCGATCGCCGACGAGCGCGATGGCGTGTGGGGCCGCCCTGACGAATGACACGTGTGCCACTATGCATTGCACAGCCCCCTCGTCTAGATGGCAATCCCAACTTCCACAGAAGTAGAGTGCAATGAGCGTACAGCGAGAATCACATTCGTCAAGTGCCTTCGGGACGGGCCGACCTCGGCCACATAGGCCCCCGGACACCCGTGCGGCGCAGCCAAACCGCCCCGGAGCCAGACGCCGGCGTATGCATGTCAGGCGAAAGACCGCAGAGGGTGGTGACGTGGAGTTAGGCCGGTCATACTGAGAATCAATTGGTCGGTTTTACTTGTGCCCACTACCGGCTCGGCCCCCTCCAGGAAGCCTGGCGCGTCACGTCCGCGCACCTCGCCCCGGAGCACGGCACGGATGGGCGCCAGCCGTCCGCCGGGGCTGGAGGGGCCTACAGCCACACGACTCGACACCGCCGCGGCGAGGCTGCGGGTGCCATGTCGACGACACAGGCCGAAGAGACCGCTGAGCAAGGGGCTTGCGGCCCCGCTCAGGCCCGGCTCACCACGCCGGTCAGGGAACGAGGCCGGTCAGGGAACGAGGCCGGTCAGGGGGTGAGGACGACGGGCAGGCGTTTGATACCGCGGATCATCGTGGAGCGGAGCCGCTCGGCCGGCCCGACCACGCTCCAGTGCCCAAACCGATCAACGAGCTCCTCGAACAACACCCGGGCTTCGACCCGGGCGAGAGCGGCACCGAGACAGAAATGCTCACCGAACCCGAAAGCCAGGTGCGGATTGGGGTCACGGGCCACGTCGAGGTCCCCGGCGCTCGCACCGAAGACCCGCTCGTCACGGTTGGCGGACCCGTACAGCATGACGACCTGGTCGCCAGGCACCAGGTGCCGCCCGCCCAGCTCGGTGTCGGTGGTCACCGTGCGCGCCTGATGGACGAGCGGGCTCACCCAGCGCAACAACTCCTCGGTGGCACGCCCCACCTCGCGCTCCTCACGCAGACGCGCCTGCTGGTCGAGATGGCTCGTCAACCCGACCAAACCGTGGGTGATGAGATTGCGGGTCGTCTCGTTCCCCGCGCCCAGAAGCAGAAAACACAGCATGCTCAGATCCTGAGCCGAAAAGTCATCGTGCTCGGCCTCTGCCTCGATGAGCGCGCTGATCAGGTCGTCACCGGGGTCGGCCCGGCGCCGCCCGAAGATGTCCTCGAAATAGGCGAACTGCTCGGCCATGGCGGTGTCCTGCAGATGAGCGAAATCCGGATCCGCGTTCCCGACCGAGGCGTTGGTCCACTCGATGAACTTGTCCCGATCCTCCACCGGGACACCCAGCATCTCCGCGATGACGATGACGGGCACCCGGGCGGCGACGGTCTCCACGAAGTCGAACGGCTCACCGACCGGGACCTCATCGAGCGCCTCCCGGACGATGCCGCGAATACGGGGCGCCAGCCTGGCCACCGCCCCCACGGTGAACGAACGATTGATGAACCGCCGCTGAGAAGCATGACGCGGAGGATCGGTGCTGATCAAAGGCACTCCCCCAGGCACCATCATCTCGCCCCCCCGCATGGCTATGCCCTGACCGCTGCAGAACGTGACGGGGTCCCTCGAGACGGCCAGGACATCCTCGTGCCGGGTCAAAGCGAAGAACCCGCCCGAGGCACACCAGTACACCGGGCTCTCATCG
>JAWWPC010000334.1:0-4750 GCA_033851055.1 Kribbellaceae bacterium
CACCGTCGAAGCGCACAGCCCGGCGGAGGTCAAGACCAACGCTCTCGCGGCCACCGAGCAGGTCACTCTGATCGCCCTCGGCCTCACGGTGGTGGCCTTCCTGGTCGGTTTTCTGCTCCCGAGGAAGGCCCGTAAGCAGGAGCCCGCAGCCTGACCGTACCGCTCGCAGGGCAGCCGCCCCTCCCTCGCCAGGGGGAGGGGCGGCTTGTTCGTCCGCCGGGGAAGCGATGAGTTTTGTGGCGACTCCTCCACATCTTGCCTGCTGATCATCTATCTTTTTCTATTTTCTGTCTATGTATTGCGTAACGTTGTCGAATTTCTTACTGTCGGGGCGGCGTCCCACCTGCCCCGCTCAGAGGTCAGGTGCTCCACCCCCGAGGGCGCCGCCGCGGACGGCCAGGCGCCGTTCCAAATGAGAGGTACGGAACGCCCATGCGAACCAAGCACAGGCGATGGCGGATGGTCGTGGCCACGGCCGCGATCGGGCTGCTCGCGTCCGCCGGACTGGCCTTGCCGGCCTCGCCGGCGTCGGCGGCCGGCGGCCCGAATCTGGCGGCCGGGAAGGCGGCCTCGGCCAGCAGTTCCAACGGCGCCTACACGGCCGGCAACGTCAACGACGGTAACCAGGCCACGTACTGGGAGAGCTCAGGTACTTCGCTCCCGCAGTGGGCTCAGGTGGATCTGGGCAAGACCACCAGCATCGACCAGGTCGTACTGAAGCTTCCGACGGGGTGGGAGGCCAGGACAGAGACCCTGAGGGTGCAGGGCAGCACGGACGGAACGAACTTCGCCACCCTCGCCGGACCCGCCGGGTACTCCTTCGACCCGGCCTCGAACAACGTCGTGACGATCGACTTCACAGCGGCGGACGCCCGCTTCGTACGGGTCAGCATCACGGCGAACACCGGCTGGGCGGCCGCGCAGCTGTCCGAGCTGGAAGTGCACGGCGCGACGGGGTCGTCGTCGCCGAACCTCGCACAGGGAAAGACCCTGACCGCGAGCAGTTCCGCGTCGTCATACCCGGCGGCCAAGGCCGGCGACGGAGACCAGGCCACCTACTGGGAGAGCACCAACAACGCGCTCCCGCAGTGGATCCAGGTCGACCTAGGATCGGCCGCCAAGGTGAACAAGGTGGTCCTGAAGCTCCCGGCAGGCTGGGAGACCAGGACCCAGACCCTCAGGGTGCAGGGCAGCGCGGACGGCACCGCCTTCTCCGACGTCGTCGCTTCGGCGGGCTACGCCTTCAACCCGGCCGACGGCAACACGGCGACGATCAACTTCACCGAGGTCACCACACGTTACCTACGGCTGAACATCACGGCCAACAACGTCTGGCCGGCCGGTCAGCTGTCCGAATTCGAGGTGTACGGCCCGGCCCAGGGCAGCGACACGCAGCCGCCGACCGCGCCGGGGAACCTCGCCTACACGCAGCCCGCGTCGGGTCAGATCAAGCTGACCTGGGCCGCGTCGACGGACGACAAGGGCGTGACCGGCTACGACGTCTACGCCAACGGCACGCTGCGCGCCGGCGTGGCGGGCAACGTCCTGACCTACACCGACAGCCAGCCGACCAGCGACACTGTCTCGTACTACGTGAAGGCCAGGGACGCGGCCGGCAACGAGTCAGCCCCAAGCAACACCGTCACCCGTACCGGTGACACGGCCGACCACGAGGCGCCGACGGTGCCGGGAAACCTGGCGTACACCCAGCCCGCGTCGGGTCAGATCAAGCTGACCTGGGCCGCGTCCACCGACAACAAGGGCGTGACCGGCTACAACGTCTACGCCGACGGGACACTGCGCGCCGGCGTGGCGGGCAACGTCCTGACCTACACCGACAGCCAGCCTGACAGCGCGACCGTGTCGTACTACGTCACGGCCACGGACGCGGCCGGCAACGAGTCGGGGAAGAGCAACACCGTCACCCGCACCGGCACCGTCAAGGGCACGAACCTGGCCGTGGGCAAGGCCATCACGGCCTCGTCGTCGGTCTTCACCTTCGTGGCCACGAACGCGAACGACGACAACGTGACGACCTACTGGGAAGGCGCCTCCGGCAGTTACCCGAACACCCTGACCGTCAACCTGAAAGGGAAGGCCGATCTCAGCTCGGTCGTACTGAAGCTGAACCCCGACAGCGCCTGGGGGACCCGTACGCAGACCATCGAGGTGCTCGGACGCGAGGACAGCACCGCGGGCTTCACCCGCTTGGTGGCTCCGACGGCGTACACCTTCAACCCGGCGACCGGCAACTCGGTGAGCATCCCGGTCACCGGTCGCGTCGCCGAGGTGCAGCTCAAGATCACGACCAACACCGGGTCCGCGGCCGGGCAGGTCGCCGAGTTCCAGGTCATCGGCACGCCCGCACCGACCCCGGATCTGACGATCACCGACATGGGCTGGACCCCCGCGTCCCCGATCGAGACCGATGCCGTGACCCTGAAGGCCACGGTCAAGAACATCGGCACGGCGGCCTCGCCCGCGTCGGACGTCAACTTCTACCTGGCCGACAAGAAGGTCGGCACCGCGCCGGTCGGGGCCCTGGCCACAGGTGCGTCCGACACCGTCTCCGTCAGCATCGGCGCCCTGGACGCGGGCAGTTACCCGCTCAGCGCCAAGGTCGACGAATCCGACCAGATCATCGAGCTGAACGATCTCAACAACAGCTTCGCCAATCCGTCTTCGCTGGTCATCGGCCCTGTCTCCAGCTCCGACCTGGTGGCGTCGACGGTCGGCTGGACGCCGGGCAATCCGGCCAACGGCGACAACGTCGGCTTCTCCGTCGCGATCAAGAACCAGGGCAGCCTGAGCTCCGCGAGCGGAGCGCACGGCATCACGCTGACGATCGCGGACGCGACGACCAACGCCGTCGTGAAGACCCTGACCGGGTCCTACAGCGGGGTCATCGCGAACGGCGCCACCACCAGCCCGGTCAACCTCGGCAACTGGACGGCCGCCAACGGCAAGTACAACGTCAAGGTCGTCCTGGACGACGACGCCAATGAACTACCGGTCAAGCGCGCCAACAACACCAGCACCCGGCCGTTCATCGTCGGACGCGGCGCGAACATGCCGTACGACGTGTACGAAGCCGAGGACGGCGTCCTCGGCGGCGGCGCGACCGTCGTCGGCCCGAACCGGAACGTCGGTGATCTGGCGGGCGAGGCGTCCGGCCGCAAGGCGGTCAAACTCGACTCGACCGGCAGCAGTGTCGAGTTCACCACCCGGGCGAGCACCAACACGCTCGTCACCCGGTTCTCCATCCCGGACGCCGCGGGCGGCGGCGGCATCGACTCGACGCTCAACGTCTACGTCAACGGCAGCTTCCTCAAGGCCATCGACCTGACCTCCAAGTACGCCTGGCTGTACGGCAGCGAGACGAGCCCCGGCAACTCGCCGGACTCGACGCCGCGGCACATCTACGACGAGGCCAACGTCATGCTCGGCACGACCGTGCCGGCCGGAAGCAAGATCAAGCTGCAGAAGGACTCCGCCAACACCTCCACCTACGCGATCGACTTCATCAACCTGGAGCAGGTGTCGCCCATCGCCAACCCGGACCCGGCGAAGTACGCGGTGCCGGCGGGCCTCACACAGCAGAACGTGCAGGACGCGCTCGACAAGGCCCGGCAGGACAGCAGCCTGGTCGGCGTCTACCTGCCGCCGGGCGACTACCAGACGGCGAACAAGTTCCAGGTCTACGGAAAGGCACTCAAGATCGTCGGTGCCGGCCCGTGGTACACCCGGTTCCACACACCGGCCACGCAGGAGAACACCGACGCCGGGTTCCGGGCGGACGCGACGGCGAACGGCTCGACATTCTCCGGGTTCGCCTTCTTCGGCAACTACACCTCCCGCATCGACGGCCCCGGCAAGGTGTTCGACCTCGCCAACGTCGCGAACATGGTGATCGACAACATTTGGGTCGAGCACACGGTCTGCATGTACTGGGGTACCAACACCGACAACATGACCATCAAGAACTCCCGGATCCGCGACACGTTCGCGGACGGGATCAACATGACCAACGGAAGCACCGGCAACCTGGTCTCCAACATCGAGGCCCGGGCGACCGGCGACGACAGCTTCGCGTTGTTCTCGGCCACCGACTCGAACTCCGCCAGCGACAGCGCCAACGTCTTCGAGAACCTGTCGTCCATCCTGACCTGGCGGGCCGCCAGCGTCGCGGTGTACGGCGGATTCGACAACACGTTCCGCAACATCTACATCGCCGACACCCTCGTCTACTCGGGCATCACGATCAGCTCGCTGGACTTCGGCATCCCGATGAACGGTTTCGGGGCGACCCCGACGACGAACTTCCAGAACATCTCGGTCGTCCGGGCCGGTGGCCACTTCTGGGGCAAGCAGGTCTTCCCGGCCATCTGGCTGTTCTCGGCCTCCAAGGAGTTCCAGGGGATCCGCGTGAGCGACGTGGACATCGTGGACCCGACGTACTCCGGCATCATGTTCCAGACCAACTACTCGGGAGGCCAGCCGCAGCACCCCGTCACCGACACGATCTTCACCAACGTCTCGATCACGGGTGCCCAGAAGAACGGGGACGCCTACGGTGCCAGGTCCGGGTACGCGATCTGGGCCAACGAGCTGCCCGAGCCCGGTCAGGGACCCGCGGTCGGCTCCGCCACCTTCAACAACCTGAAGTTGAGCAACAACTTCATCGATCTGCAGAACACCACGTCGACCTTCACCATCACCCGTAACCCCTAGCAGCACGCCAGAAGTGCCG
>JAWWPC010000294.1:0-3084 GCA_033851055.1 Kribbellaceae bacterium
ATCAAACACCAGCGTCGCGGGAAGTTTGATCCCCACCAAACCACTCAACCGGTTACGTAATTCCACCGCGGTCAACGAGTCGAACCCGGCATCCTTAAACGCCCCCGACGCCGGGATCTGCTCACCGGCGCCATGACCCAACACGACCGCGGCCTCACGACGAACCAGATCGGTCAACACCGCCAACTGCCCAGCGGTGTCCAACCCCGCCAACCTCTGAGCCAACTCCAAATCTGGAGATTCCGCAGTGGACGCGGCCATCTCCGCAATCCGCTGAGCCTCGGGAAGATCAGCGAACAAGGGACTGTGGCGAGCCCAAGTGAAAGGTGGGATGAATCGTTGCCAGTCGATGTCTGCGATCGCCACCGTCGGTTCGTCGTGACCCACTGCTTGCTGCAACGCCACCAGCGCCAACTCCGGGGGCATGGCGACAAGCCCTCGACGCTCCAGCTGCTCACCCGCCTCGCCTTCGCCCATGCCACTACCAGCCCACAGACCCCATGCCACGGACGTACCCGCCATACCCTGAGCGCGGCGCCGTTCTACCAGGGCGTCCAAGAACGCGTTTGCCGCCCCATAAGCGAATTGTCCGCCGCTGCCCCACGTCCCCGCGATTGACGAGAACACGACGAACGCATCCAGAGACCGGCCATCTATCAATTCATCCAGATGCACCGCGCCGGCAACCTTGGCGTTAATGACATCAGCGAGGTCATTCGTCCCGATGTCCTCAACATCGGAAACTTCAGCGACACCTGCGGTGTGCACCACCGCAGTCAACGGTGATTGCACCGACACCAATAGCTCCGCCACCGCCTTTCGATCGGCGACATCGCACGCGGCCACCGTCACCGCCACACCCAACCCCTCAAGCTCCGCACGTAGCTGCTCAGCACCGGGAGCAGCGAGCCCACGGCGGGAAACCAGCACCAGATGCTCCGCGCCCTGACTGGCGAGCCAGCGGGCCACGTGTGCCCCGAGTGCACCGGTACCACCAGTGATCAAGACGGTGCCGCGCGGCCGCCATGGTCGTGACATCCCACGGTCGGTAAGAGGCGCCCGCACCAGGCGACGGACGAACATGCCCGCAGAACGCACCGCGACCTGGTCTTCCGACTCGCGGCCGGCCAACACACAGCACAACCGTGACATCACACGGTCATCAAGGACGACAGGCAAATCGATGAGGCCGCCCCAGCGGTCCGGGTGTTCCAAGCCCACCACCCGACCCATCCCCCACACCAACGCCTGACCTGGGCTTTCCAGATGATCTGACCACCCCACCGACACGGCACCCCGAGTCAGCGCCCACAACGGAGCTTGGATGCCGGCATCTCCCAACGCTTGCACCAAAGCCAGCGTGCCGGCCATGCCCACTGGCACCACCGCATAATCGGGATGCGGCCGCTGGTCCCACGCCAACAACGACACCACACCGGCCACAACACCCTCGGCGGCCAAAGCACGAAAACGCTCGGCGAGCACAACACGATCGACATCAGCGGTGCCCACCAAGAACGGCACCACCTCGCCACCATGGTCTGCCAGGGCTTGCGCACACGCCGCCCCTACATCCTCGGTAGTCTCGCCCTCGAACGTGACCACCAACCACCGACCCGACACCATCCCCACCGCAAGGTCGACGGCCGGCTTCCACGTGACCCGATACCGCCACGAATCCACCACCGACAGCTCACCATGCCGCCGCCGCCACCTCGACAACACCGGCAACACAGCACTCAACGACTGATCGGCATCAACCTGCAACTCGGACGCCAACGCCTCAGCATCACCCCGCTCGATCGCTTCCCAAAACCGAGCATCCCCCGCACCAACCGCAACCGAAGTCATTGCCCCAGACGCCATATCCACCGAGGCACCCGGTTCCAGCCAGAAACGCTGACGCTGGAACGGATAGGTCGGCAACACCACCCGCCGACCCGGGCCGGGCACCAACGAGGCCCAGTCCACCCAGACACCCCGCACGAACAACTCAGCCATAGCGGTGATCGCGGTGGAAGGCTCGGGGTGATCGCGGCGGGTGAGGGCCACCATGCCCAGCCCAGGCTGTTCGCCCAGGCTGTCGTGGGCCATGGCGGTCAGTGTCGCGTCGGGTCCCAGCTCCAGCAGGGCGGACACCGACTGCTGGTGCACAGTGTTCACCGCGTCGGCGAAACGCACCGCCTGGCGCAGTTGGTCCACCCAGTACTGCGGGCAGGACAACTCCTCGGCGCCGGCCAGTTGCCCGGTCACTGTGGAGATGATCGGGATGGCTGCGGGCAGGTACCGCAAACCCTGCGCCACGTCCTGGAACTGCTCGAGCATCGGGTCGATCAACGGAGAATGGAACGCGTGGCTGACCACCAACTGTTTGGTTTTCCGGCCCTGGGCAGCCAGCTCGGAAACCACCGCTCTGACCACGGCCTGCTCACCGGAGACCACCACCGATGCCGGACCGTTGACCGCCGCGATGGACACCCCCGCCCGGCCTTCCAGCACCTCCCGCACATGCTCTTCGGCAGCGGCCACCGCCACCATCACCCCACCGGCAGGCAACGCCTGCATCAACCGGCCCCGCGCAGCGACCAAAACCGCGGCATCCGCTAACGGCAACACCCCCGCCACATGAGCCGCGCTCACCTCACCGATGGAATGACCCACCAGCACATCCGGGTGCACTCCCCAGGACTGCACCAACCGGAACAACGCCACCTCGAAAGCGAACAACCCGGCCTGGGTATACACCGTGTGATCCAGCAACCCGGCCAGCTCAGTGTTCGCCCCAGCGAACACCACCTCCCGCACTGCATGCTCCACATGACCCGCAAGACACCGATCCAGCTCCCCACACACCGCATCGAAAGCATCGGCATACACCGGGAACGCCTCATACAGCTGCTGACCCATCCCAGCCCGCTGCGCCCCCTGACCGGTGAACAACACCCCCACCCGCCCCGACCCACCCGATGCCGGGCTCACCCCGGTGATCACACCGGCGGCGGAGCGGCCCACCGCCAGCGCCTGCAGCCCCTCGAGTGCTTCAGCACGGTCACCGGCCAGCACGACCCCGCGGTGTTCCCAGGT
>JAWWPC010000021.1:0-15038 GCA_033851055.1 Kribbellaceae bacterium
TGTCTTCGACGGGTCGTGGGCGTCCGGCACGGTGCCGGCCCCGCCGCCGTCTCTCGGGATCCACTGCCACAGACCGGCGGGGCTCAGCTCCAGGTCCCACTCGTAGCCGAACAGGGTCTCGAAGAAGCTGTTGTCCCACCTCGTCGGGGTGGGTGTCCACGTACCCTCGAGCCCGCTGGAGATGGCGTCGGCGCCCTTCCCGGTGCCGTAGCTGCTCTTCCAACCCAGGCCCTGCTCCTCGATGGGGGCGCCCTCGGGTTCGGGGCCGAGGTACTTGTCCGGGTCGGCCGCGCCGTGGGTCTTGCCGAACGTGTGCCCGCCTGCGATCAGCGCGACGGTCTCCTCGTCGTTCATCCCCATGCGCCGATGCGTCTCGCGGATCTCCCGGGCCGAGGCGTACGGGTCCGGGACCGTGTTCGGGCCCTCCGGGTTGACGTAGATGAGGCCCATCTGGTCTGCGGCCAGAGGGTTCTCCAACTCCCGGACGCCGCTGTGGCGCTTGTCGCCGAGCCAGGTGCGCTCGGGACCCCAGTAGACGTCCTCGGCGGGCTCCCAGACGTCCGCCCGGCCACCGGCGAAGCCGAAGGTCGTGAAGCCCATCGTCTCCAGGGCACGGTTGGCCGCGAAGATCATCAGGTCGGCCCACGAGATCTTGCGGCCGTACTTCTGCTTCACCGGCCAGAGCAGCCGGCGCGCCTTGTCGAGGGTGCGATTGTCGGGCCAGCTGTTCAGCGGCGCGAAGCGCTGCATGCCGGCGACCGGGCCGCCGCGGCCGTCGTCGATGCGGTACGTGCCGGCGCTGTGCCACGCCAGCCGGATCATGAACGGCCCGTAGTGGCCGAAGTCGGCGGGCCACCACTCCTGCGACGTCGTCAGCACCTTGTCGACGTCCCTCGCCAGGGCGTCGAGGTCGACCGTGTTGAACTCCGCGGCGTAGTCGAAGTCCTCGCCCATGGGGTCGGCGACGGCGGGGTGTTTCCGGAGGATCTTCAGGCTGAGCTGGTTCGGCCACCAGTCGCGGTTGGTCGCGCCCCCGGTCGGGTGACTGCGGCGCCCGGCCGACGGGCGGACACCGAGGCCGCCCGCGCTCACATCGTTCGTCTCGCCGACAACGGCGTCCGGGCTGTCAGACACGGGAATCCTTCCGGGAACAGAGGTTGTCCATGGTGGAGAACCGCCTTTGGTCCATCCCCAACGCCGACGGCATGCGCGCGGGTCCGCGCCGGTCGCCGCTCGTCGCGGCCGGGCCCACGGCGGACTGGGCGCTGCGTCGCGTCTTCCTGCTTCGTCACTCGTTCTAGGCTGCGGCACAGACCAGCAATTTTCACGGTAGCCCGCTCGCTCAACCCCGGGAGCGGCTAGCCCGCTCCACCCGGGAGGCGGGCCGGCCTGCGAACCCGGTGCGGGCGGGCGATCAGCGGAAGATCGTCGGCCCGCGAGTCCGCCGTTGGCGGCCTCGACCGCCCGGGCGACCAGGTCGTGGTCGGGCGACAGATGGCAGACCGGGTCGGTACGGGCGGCGGCGCCGGTGAGCTGGAACGCCTGGCAGCGGCACCCGCCGAAGTCCAGCTCCCGCTGGTCGCAGCTCCGGCAGGGATCCGACATCCAGTCCGTTCCCCGGAACGCGGTCATCACGGGGACTCGGCCCAGATCCGCTCCAGCGGGGTCCTCGCGCACGCTGGCCAGCGGCAACGGCAAGGACTGGGCGGCCGGGCAGGGCAGGACGTCGCCGTTCGGCGTGACGATCAGCTGTCGGGAGGCCGAGCCGCCCATGCAGGGCTTCGGGTAGCGGCTGTAGTAGTCGGGGAGGACGTAGATGACATCCATGCGGTCCCGCAACCGCTCGCGGGCGGCCCGCACGACGACCTCGGCCGCCTCGAGCTAGTGGTGTGTCTGGCAAATAGCTTGAGTGCGGGCGGTGTCCAGGTGGGTACATTGCATGGCGGAGGAGGAGCCTCGATGCTTTTCCATCGTGGCTTCTTCTCCAACGCTGCGAGGTGCCCGCCTGGGCGCCGCCAGCACTCAAGCTATTTGCCAGACACACCACTAGGACGGGCTGCACTCCGCCGGGTGAACAACGCCAGAACAACGGTCAGACAAACTCGACCCTGGTGCGATCACCGACGAAGGGCGTCAGGGGGTGAAGACCGCGGTCAGCGGGGGCTTGTGAGATGCGGTGCTGATGGGGGACAGGGCGTACATGTCCGTCAGTGTGCTCAGCAGGTTGTACTGGTTGGTCGGTTGACTGAAGCGGCCGACCTTCACGTGCTGACCGACCAGTACGGTGGGGATCTTGTTGACCGAGGTGAAGTTGTCCTCGTCGAAGGTGAGCACCAGCAGGCTGTTGTGGCTCTTCGCCCACTGCGCGTAGGCCATCAGGTTGTTGCGCACCCACTTGTCCCCGGTGGCGACCGAGCAGTTGTGCATGTCGCTGCACATGTTGGGGATCACGAACGACACGGTTGGCAACGTGGTGAAGTTCTTCGGGAACTGGCTGAACGGCACCTGCAGGGACTTGGGCACGTTGTTGAAGTCCGCCCAGGGTGCGTGCTTGCGGGCGTAGTTGCCCGAGCTGCATCCCTTGTAGCCGGTCGACGGCAGGCTCTCGGAGTAGGCCTTGAAGGTCCGGCCATGCGCGAGCAGGTCGGTGGCCAGGTTCGCCTTGCCGGTCAGGTTGATCGGGCAACTGTCGTCCGTAACGCCCTGCTGGCTGCCCGAGAACAGGGCCAGATAGTTCGGCTGGCTCGGGTGCGTCACGCCGTGCGACCCGGTCAGCAGCGCGCCTTGGTCGGCCAGCTGGTTGAACGTCGGCGCCGATCGGCTGCCGATGATGCTCCCGTAGTCCTCGTTCTCGAACACTGCGACGACGACATGGTCGTACCGTGGAATTGCCGGCGCCGCGGGAGCCTGACGTGCACCCACCCCGACCACTACGACGGCAGTCATCACCAGCAGCATGCCGAGCCTATTGAGTGTCCTATCCCTCATGGGACCCTTTGTACGTACGCAGTCAAGTGAAAAGTTGGCCTTGCTGACGCGGTAGCCGTCGCCGCATTTCGGCAGGGCGTGAAGTATTTCCGATGATCTCCACCCGCAGTGATCGATCGGTTGAGATGTGTGTAGACACAGGTAGTCAACGGTTACTGGGCGCTCACCACTCGTTACGGCTCTGTCGAGGGAGGCCCCGAGTGCTCCACCCACCGCTACAGGGGAGAGACACACATGCGCATTTCTCGAAACAAACCGAGAACCGCATTCCGGACCGGAGTGGCCCTGCTTGCCACCGCCACCCTTGTCCCGCTGGCCTCGCTGACCGCGACCGCTGCTCCAGCCAAGCCTTTCGTGCAAGGCACGGAGACCGTCGCCGCCTACGACTACGACAACGCGATCCACGAGCGGGTCGAGGTCGAGGTCCCCGGCGTTGACGGAGACGCGAACGGCATCAAGGACAGGGTCTCAGTCGACCTGATCCGGCCCGGAGAAGCCGCGCGGGCCGGCATCGACGTACCGGTGATCATCCAGGCTTCGCCGTACTACGCGGGCGACTCCAAGACGTATTTCGATGCGAAGGGCACCCGGCAGGTGTTCGGCAGCTGGCTGGACAACTACTTCGTGCCACGCGGGTACGCCGTCGCGTTCGTGGACATGCCCGGCACATTCCGGTCGACGGGTTGCAGCGACGTCGGCGCCGGTCTGGAGGTGAAAGGCACCAAGGCGGTGATCGACTGGCTGAACCACCGCGTCCCTGGCTACACCCCGGCAGGTGCACCCGCCAAGGCCGACTGGTCCACCGGGAAGACCGGCATGATCGGCGCCTCCTGGAACGGCACCATCGCCAACTCGGTCGCCAGCACCGGCGTTGAAGGGTTGGAGACGATCGTGCCGATCGCCGCGATCTCCAGCTGGTACGACTACACCCGCGGCTTCGGAGTGCCCTTCTTCGACAAGTACATGGGCTTCCTGCACGACTACGTCAGCAACGACGCCAGCCCGCGCTGTGTGCAGATGACGAACGAGATCGAGCGGGCCTCCGACACCCCCACCGGCAGCTACAGCAAGTGGTGGGACCCGCGGAATTACCGGCTCGACGCAAGCAAGGTCAAGGCCAGCGTGTACGTCGTGCACGGGCTCGGCGACGAGAACGTGAAGACCCGGCAGTTCGGCGAATGGTGGGACGAGCTCGCCAAGCGGGGCGTGCCGCGCAAGATCTTCCTGCACCAAGGCGTGCACCTGGACGGGTTCAGTTTCCGCGACGAGTGGGTCGACAGACTGCACCCGTGGTTCGACTACTGGCTCCAGGGTCTGCAGAACGACGTGATGGAGACGCCGCAAGCCACCGTGCAACGCGAGGACGGCAGCTTCGTGGACGAGGCTCGATGGCCGGCTGCAGGGTCTACACGGACCAAGCTGAACCTCAGCAAGCCGCTGAACGCGGACGCGGGCGGCGGTCTCTCGATCGCGTCCGCGTCCACCGCCCCGGTTACCTTCACCGGTACCGCCCGCCCGTCGACGGACACCGCCGTACTGGATCCGACCACGACCAAGCCCGACCGCGCGGTCTTCCTCAGTGACGAGCTGACCCAGCCGGTCCGGTTGTCCGGAACCGGCAAGGTGACGGTGAAGGTCAAGGTGAACAAGGCGGCCGCCGGGATCAAGGCCAGGCTGGTCGATTACGGCACCGCGACCCGGTACACGAACGTCACCAGCAAGCCGAACACCAAGGTCTGCTGGGGTGGCGGCAACGCCCTCGACACCGGTTGCTACGCCGAGACGCAGATCAACACCGCAACCTCGGACGTGTCCGTAGTGGTTCGCAACCTGGCCGACATCGGCCACTACAAGTCGCTGAAGCACAAGGTGCCCCTGCAGTCCGGACAGTGGTACGACCTCACCTTCGAACTGAACGCCGACGACGTGGTCTTCGCCGCCGGCCACCGACTCGGCCTGGTGCTCACGGTGGAGCCCGACAACCCCTCGATCCCCTTCACCGGCGCCACGGTGACCCTGGATCCGGCCAAGTCGTCGCTGACCCTCCCACTCACCGGCGCGATCAGCAACCTGAGCACGGTGAGCCCGAACTCGAAGGCAGAACTGTCCGGCAGCCGCCTGGCCCAGCCCGAGCCGGTCACCGATCCGGCCGAACTGATGCGCCAATTCATCCAGGCATCGCGGTAGCCGACGACGAATCATCGGGCGCCAGTGGAACCCGGGCCTTGCGCGGCGATCAGCGCGATGCCATGGACAGCCTCACCATCCACGGAAACTCGCTTTGCGCTGCCCGGGTCCCACCCAGGCTCGGATCACCTTCGGCAGAGGTGGTCCGAGCACTCGCCGAACAGGCCGGCACGATAACCAGGGCGGCGATCATCGCAGTACGGTCGGCGGCTTGGCGCAGTGCGGAAACAAACTCGACGCATCGGGTCTCCTCCTCACAG
The DNA here is from genome assembly GCA_033851055.1 of Kribbellaceae bacterium. Taxonomy (GTDB): domain Bacteria; phylum Actinomycetota; class Actinomycetes; order Propionibacteriales; family Kribbellaceae; genus Kribbella. The sequence goes on from JAWWPC010000021.1 coordinate 5,436, forward strand.
CCTCACCAGTGAGATGCACACGTTGTACACCTTCAGCCACATTTAGTGATGGCACTGAAGTGCGGAGGCACCGATACGCCGGTATTGAGACCGAACCGAAACGGCGCTGGCTGACGAGAAAGCGATCTGGCCTCAGAATTGGAACAGCAGCCCGGCGGCGCTCAGGTGGTCCGTCGCCGGGCTGCTGGACCTCAATTCTCGCTTATAGCTGCGCACAAATGGTGGCCAGATGGTGACACGGCACAAAAATGCTGACACAACAACAAATATCGCACTTCGCATCCACCCCGATACGGACAGTGCGCACCGGGCCTCCGGATCCGGTCTACCCTTGAATGGTGGTAGCAGGCAGTGACTGCGCTCGGAAGGGAGGGAAGAGTTTTGAGCTCATCCGACACGGAGCGTGCCGACCACCTGCGGGTGCTCGGCCTCAGCGACGACGAGATCCGGGTCTACCAGCACCTGCTCCGGACCGGTCCGTCCTCGGTCACCGAGCTCGACGAGGCGGTCCCGGACCGCGCCGGCGACATCGACGCCACCCTCGGCGGACTCGTCCAGGCGGGCCTGGCGCGACGCTCCGGATCAGACCACGCCCGCTTCCTGCCGGTGCCACCCGACGCCGGCCTGGAGGCACTCACGCTGCGCCGCGAGTCCGAGCTGAAGCAGGCCCGGATCGAGGTACTCAATGCGTACGACGAGTTCCGCCGGACCGTGCACAACGAGTCCACCACGCACCTGATCGAGGTGGTCAGCGGCACCGCCATCGTCGAGCGGATCAACCAGATCAAGGGCAGTGCCCAGCGCGAGATCCTGGCCATCGACTCGCCGCCGTACTACCTCGGCGCGGGGCCGAACCAGATGGAGATCGAGCAGCTCAACCGCGGGGTCTCGTATCGAGTGGTCTACTCACCCGAGTCCGTCGAGGTGCCCGGCTATCTGACCGAGAACATCCTGCCCTGCGTGGAAGCAGGCGAGCAGGCGCGGGTGCTGCCCGACGTACCGGCGAAGCTGACGATCATCGACGGCTCGATCGCTTTCGTGTCGATGTCGGTGCGCGATACCGACGTGAACCGGTCCCTGCTGATCATCCGGCCTAGCAGCCTGCTGACAGCCTTGATCGGGATGTTCGAGCTGTGCTGGCGGAACGCCCTGCCGCTGCATGCATCCGTTGGGGCCGAGGACGACCGGCTGGAACCGATCGAGCGCCGCCTGCTGGCCCTGCTCGCAACGGGTGCGGCCGACGACACCATCGCCCGCACGCTCGGCATCAGCCGCCGTACGTTCTTCCGCTACCTCGAACGACTGATGAACCGCACCGGCGCCAGCACCCGCTTCCAGCTGGCTCTACACGCCGCACGGGAGAACTGGCTCTGACGACACCCGCTCAGGGCTTCGCGGCGAATTCCTTGGCGACTACCTCGGCGATCTGGGCGGTGTTGAGGGCTGCGCCCTTGCGGAGGTTGTCGCCGCAGACGAAGAGTTCCAGCGCCTGCGGGTCATCCAGGGACTTGCGGATCCGGCCAATCCAGGTCGGGTCGGTGCCCACAACGTCAGCAGGCGTGGGGAACTCCCCCTCGCCCGGGTTGTCGAACACCAGTACGCCGGGGGCGTCGCGGAGCACCTCGCGGGCCTCGTCCACGTCGACCTCACGGTTGAAGCGGGCGTGCACCGACAGCGAGTGCGTGGTGATCACCGGAACCCGCACGCAGGTCGCGGAGACCTTCAGGTTCGGCAGGTTGAGGATCTTGCGAGACTCGTTGCGGACCTTCAACTCCTCCGAGGACCAGCCGTCGTCCTTCAGCGAACCGGCCCACGGCACCACGTTCATCACCAGCGGAGCGGGGAACGGCCCGAGCGCGTTGCCGATGACCCGGCGTACGTCGCCCGGCGTGGTACCGAGTTCGCGGTTGCCGGCCACCTTCATCAGCTGGTCGTACAGCGCGTCGATGCCTTCCTGACCCGCTCCCGACGCCGCCTGGTACGACGCGACGATGAGCTGCTCGAGCTCGTACCGGTGGTGCAGCGCGCCCAGCGCCACGATCATCGACATGGTGGTGCAGTTCGGATTCGAGATGATGCCCTTGGGGCGGGTGCGAGCGGCCTCGGCATTCACCTCGGGCACCACCAGCGGCACATCCGGGTCCATCCGGAAGGCACCGGAGTTGTCCACCACGACGGTGCCCTTGGAGGCCGCGATGGGGGCCCAGTGCGCCGACACCTCGTCCGGCACGTCGAACATCGCCACGTCGATACCGTCGAAGGCGTCCTCGCTGAGCGCGATCACCTCGACCTCCTCGCCGCGGACCAACAGTTGCTTACCGGCGGAGCGCTCGGATGCGATCAGACGGATCTCTCCCCACATGTTCTCGCGGGTGGAGAGCAGGGTGAGCATCACCGTGCCGACGGCGCCGGTAGCACCGACCACCGCCAACGAGGGCAGCCCTGACCGGTCCTCGGTCTGATCCAGCGAAGTATGGTCAAGAGTTGGGCTCACAGGGGTCACCGTCCCGTTCCTCCGTACACGACAGCTTGGGTTTGCTCGTCGTCCAGGTCGAATGCAGTGTGCGCCGCGGTCAGGGCGGCGTCCACCAGGTTCTCGTCGACGACCACCGAGATCCGGATTTCGGATGTCGAGATCATCTCGATGTTCACGCCGACATCGGCCAGTGCCGAGAAGAATTTGGCCGAGACGCCCGGGTGCGACCGCATCCCGACGCCGATCACCGAGACCTTGCCGATCTGGTCGTCGTACAGGAGTTGCTCGTAGCCGACCTCGTCCTTCAGCCGGGCCAGCGCCGACATCGCCCGGGAGCCGTCGGTCCGGGGCAGCGTGAAGGAGATGTCGGTGCGGTTGGTCGCGACGGCCGAGACGTTCTGCACGATCATGTCGATGTTGGTCTCGGCGCCGGCGACCGTCTCGAAAATGCGGGCCGCCTCGCCGGGCTTGTCGGGTACGCCGACCACAGTGATCTTGGCCTCGCTGCGGTCGTGGGCCACGCCGGAGATGATCGCCTGTTCCATCGGATTCAGTTCCTTCGCATCGACGACCCAGGTGCCTTCCTTCTGGGAGAAGGAGGAACGCACATGGACGGGCACGTTGTAGCGCCGTGCGTACTCGACACAGCGCAGGTGCAGGACTTTGGAGCCGCAGGCGGCCATCTCGAGCATCTCCTCGTAGGAGATCTTCGGGATCTGCCGGGCGGCCGGGACGATCCGCGGGTCGGCGGTGAAGATGCCGTCCACGTCGGTGTAGATCTCGCAGTAGTCGGCGTTCACCGCGGCGGCCAGCGCCACCGCGGTGGTGTCGGAGGCGCCGCGGCCGAGGGTAGTGACGTCCTTGGTGTCCTGGGCGACGCCCTGGAAGCCGGCCACGATCGCGACGTGACCCTCGGCGAGCGCGTCCTCGATCCGGCCCGGTGTGATGTCGATGATGCGCGCGTTGCCATGCGCGGAGGTGGTGATCACGCCGGCCTGCGAGCCGGTGAACGAGCGAGCCTCATACCCCAGGTTCGCGATCGCCATCGCCAGCAGCGCGGATGAGATCCGCTCACCCGAGGTGAGCAGCATGTCGAGCTCACGCGGTGGCGGTAGCGGGGACACCTGCTGGGCCAGGTCCATCAACTCGTCGGTGGTGTCCCCCATCGCGGAGATGACCACCACCACTTCGTTCCCGGCCTTCTTCGTCGCGACGATCCGTTGGGCCACACGCTTGATGCAATCGGCGTCAGCGACCGAAGAACCGCCGTACTTGTGCACGACGCGTCCCACAGCTGTGTCTCCTCAAAGCTTGAAATCCCCAGCAGTTAACACTGGTTGCGGTACGCCATGCGACGCTGCACCGGGCGTAGTCGTTCAGGCTCAGTCTAGCCGGGCGGAGCACTGCGTCTCGTGGTCGACCAAGACTGAACCAGTTCTCCGGTCAGGTCCACAACGGACCGCAAGGTTGCGCACCCACGACCTCGACGGACCGTAGACATTCCGTCGGTCAGACCACTTGCTTATATAAGTCATCGCTGAAATACTCCAGGACATGCACGCCTTCGACATCCTCGGCGATCCGGTCCGGCGCCGGATCCTTGAACTACTCGCCGACGGCGAACTGCCGGCCGGCAGCATCGCGGCCACTATCGGCAGAGAGTTCGGCATCAGCCAGCCGGCCGTCTCCCAGCACCTGCGGGTACTGCGCGAGAGCGGTTTCGCCACCGTCACGGTCGATGGCACCCGCCGCCTGTATGCCGTCGATGTCGGCCCGCTGCAGGAGATCGACGCGTGGCTGGACAAGTACCGCAAGTTCTGGACGAACCGGCTGGATGCCCTCGACACCGAACTCCGCCGCGGCCGCCGCGCCGCCACCCGGGAGGACCCCGACCATGCCTGACCTCACCACCTTGCTCGACCTCACCAAGCGCGCCGTCACAGCCGACGGCGAGCGTCGTACGGTCAAGTTGCAACGCCCGTACGCCGCTGCACCAGCGGAACTGTGGAGCGCCTGGACCGAGCCCGAGCGGACCGCCCGCTGGCTCGGCGTCATCGATGGCGAGCGCGAGGTGGGCGCTACCGTCCAGCTGATCATGAGCCCGCCGGACAAGGATGTCGCCACGGTGCGGATCGAGACCTGCGAGGAGCCGCACCGACTGGTCGGCACCTGGAGCTGGCCCGGCGAGGAGGACTCTCGGGTCGAGCTCACGCTGGAGCCGGACGGGGGCGGGACGATGCTGACGCTCGAACACTCATCGGTGACTGCCGCTACGGCGATCGACTACGGCTGCGGCTGGGAGGACTTCCTCAACCGCCTGAACGAGCTCGTCGCCGGCCGCGACCCGAGGTCGGTCTCCTGGCTCGACGCCCAGCGCGACCTCAAGCCGCTGTGGCAGGCCAAGGTGAACTCATAGGAGAAAACTTCTCGGCTGGTTGTCGATCTGGGGTCCGGTCGGTCGACGCGTCGGTGAAGGCACCACAGACACCGATGAGGAGCACCACCATGAGGAAGATCACCGCCGGCCTGTTCATCTCGCTCGATGGCGTCGTGGAGGCCCCGGAGACCTGGCACTTCCCGTACTTCAACGACGAGATGGGCGCGGTCGTCGAGGGCACCGCGGCCGAGTCCGACACGATGCTCCTGGGCCGCAACACCTATGAGATGTTCGCCGGCTTCTGGCCGCAGCAGGGCAGCGACGTCCAGATGGCCGATCAGATGAACAACACCCCGAAGCTGGTCGTCTCCAGCACACTCGACAGCGTCGACGAGTGGCAGAACTCGACGCTGCTGAAGGGCGACCCGTACGAGGAGTTGACCGCGATCAAGGAGCAGCCCGGCAAGAATCTCAACATCGTCGGCAGCATCACGCTGGTCCGGTCGCTGCTACGGGCGAAGGTGCTGGACGAGCTGAGCCTGCTGATCCATCCGATCGCGGTCGGTCACGGCGTCCGGCTGTTCGACGAGGGCGACAGCGTGCCGCTGGAGCTGATCTCGTCGACCACCTTCAGCACCGGCGTACTGCACACGGTCTACAAGCCGGCCTGAATCCGCTTGACCTGGAGTGCACTCCAGGTTGCATGCTCGACCGGTGACCTCGATCCAGCTCAAGGAAGATCAACGCGGCGTCACCATCGGCGAAGCGGCCCGCCAGTCGGGCCTGCCGGTGGAGACGCTGCGCTACTACGACCGCGAAGGCCTGTTCGGCGGTCTGCCCCGGGACACGGGTGGTCGGCGGCGGTTCGACGCGGACGCGCTCGGCCTGCTCGACGTGCTGCTGCGGTTGCGGCGGACCGGGATGCCCGTGGAGCAGGTCCGCGAGTTCGCCGACCATGTACGCGCCGGCGACCAACTCCGCTCCGGCAGACTCGCGCTATTGCGCGCGCACCGGGAGCGGGTTGCAGCTGATCTGGATCAGTTGCAGGCCGATCTCGAGGTGATCGACTGGAAGATCAGCGCCTACCAGGCGGCCGAGGAAGGCATCGATCCACCGGCGCGGGATTGACTCACGTCGCTGGGCTGACCGCCGGTCCGCCGACCGCCCCCGTCAGGTCCTCCCGATCTACGGCGACCTCGACGCCCGGCCGATGCGGCGGCACACCGAGCAGAGACAGTCCGGCGACGAAGGTCAGGCCGGCCGCCATTACCCACACGTACGGCACACCGAAGGCCTCGACCACGACACCGGCAACTGCCGCGCCCACCGCGGCGCCGGCCATCGCCGCGCTGCTCATCCAGCCGAACACCTCGGTCCGGACCGAATCGGGCGTGAGCGCGCCGAGCCGTTCGTACAGAGCGCCGACCGTCGGCGCGAGCACGCAGCCGGACAGCAGCAGCCCGATGCCCAGTGACACCGTCGACCAGGTGGCGAAGACGCAGAGCAGCATCCCGGCCGAGACCAGCAGGCCGCGGCGCCAGACGTAGGAGTCGCGACGGCCGGGCAGCGCGCCCGCGACCACGCCACCGACCAGGCTGCCGATCGCCCAGAGCGTCTCCAGAATGCCCGCGATCAGCCTGTTGCTGTGCTCGTCGGCAAAGGCCACGATGCCGATCGACACGGAGGCGAACGCAGTCACGCACAGGGCGAAGGACAGGATGATCGGCAGTCGGTGCCGGTGCCAGAGCAGTTGCGACACGGTCAACCGAGCGCCGGTCGCATCATCATGCGGAACCGCCGGCGGCTGCCGCAGCCCGAACCACCAGATCGACGCACCGGCCGCGATCGCAGCAGCCAGTATGCCGAGCCTGGGGCTGGCGAAGCTCACCAAGATCGCACCCAGCATCGGACCGATCGCGAACAGGACCTCCTGCGCGGTTGCGTCCAACGCATAGACCGCCCGCAACTGCGGGCCTTGCACCAACCGCGGCCAGGCGGCCCGCAGCGTCGCAGTCACCGGCGGTACGACGGCTCCACCGATCGCCGACACCACCGGCATCAGGCGGAACAGGTCTGAGGGCAGCAGCGCGAGCCCAGCCATTGCCACGGTCCAGGCCATACCGGTACCGATCAGCACACCCTTGCCGCCCCGGCGGTCCGCCAGCCGGGACCAGATCGGTCCACCGACAGCCATCCCGACCGAGTACGCCCCGGCCACGACGCCGGCCCAGCCGAACGAACCGGCCGCATCCTTCGCCAGGAAGGACACCGGCACCATCGTCGCGATCACCGGCAGCCGGGCAAGCAGCGCCGAGGCAAGCAGCCCGGCCACTCCTCGGGTCATCCAGAGCGCACGATAAGCCGACAGGTCCATAGGCCGCATTCTGTCCTGTCCCGCTGACAGTTCGCCTCCGCTTTTCCGCAAGGCAGATCCTCGCATATCGATCGAGAACATGCGAACATGTGTTCGTGTCGGTAGTTCCGGTGGGCGAGGCGAACATCCTGCATGCCGATCTGGACGCTTTCTACGCGTCGGTCGAGCAGCGGGACGACCCACGCCTGCGTGGCCGGCCCGTCATCGTCGGATCCGGAGTGGTCCTCGCCGCGAGCTACGAGGCCAAGGCCTGCGGCGTCCGTACGGCGATGAACGGCGGCCAGGCTCGGCGCCACTGTCCTCAGGCCATCGTGGTCGAGCCGCGCATGTCGGCGTACTCGGAAGCGAGCAAGGCGGTCTTCAAGGTCTTCGAAGACACGACGCCGTTGGTCGAGGGGCTGTCGATCGACGAAGCCTTCCTGGACGTCGGCGGCCTGCGCAAAATCTCCGGTACGCCGGTCGACATCGCGCGGCGTCTCCGTGCGGAGGTGCTCGCGCAGGTCGGCCTGCCGATCACGGTCGGGGTTGCTCGGACCAAGTTCCTGGCCAAGGTGGCAAGCGGGGTCGCGAAGCCGGACGGGCTGCTGGTGGTCCCGCCGGATCGAGAGCTGGAGTTCCTGCACCCGTTGGGCGTCGAGCGGCTCTGGGGCGTCGGCGAGGTGACGGCTGAGAAACTGCACAACCGCGGCCTCGACAAGGTCGGCGACGTCGCGATGCTGTCCGAGGCAGCGCTGATCGCGATGCTCGGCCGGGCTTCGGGACGGCATCTACACGCTCTAGCCCACAACCGGGACCCCCGGCCGATCGAGGTTGGCCGGCGCCGCCGCTCGATCGGTTCGCAGCGCGCGCTCGGCCGTTCCCCGAAGTCACCCGAGACCCTGGACGCCATCCTGGCCGGGCTTGTCGACCGGGTCACCCGGCGGATGCGGTCCGCGGGACGGGCCGGGCGGACGGTCACGCTGCGACTGCGGTTCGACGACTTCAGCCGGGCGACGCGTTCACACACATTGCCGCAGGCAACCGGTCAGACCCGGGCGATCCTGATCACGGCGCGCTCGCTGATGGCGACAGCCCGGCCGCTGATCCTCAAGCAAGGCATCACCCTGGTCGGGATCTCGGTCGGTAATCTGGAGAACGAGTCGACGGTCCAACTGGCTCTGCCGTTCGACAAGGCCAGCAACAACGAACTCGACAGCGCGCTGGACAACGTGCGCGACCGGTTCGGCACCAACGCCGTCACCCGCGGCGTCCTGCTCGGCCGCGACCAGGGCCTTACGGTGCCGATGCTTCCAGACTGACGCCGACGAGCTTTACCAGATAGCGGTCGACCTGTTCCTCGAGAGGCGGCCAAGGCAGGTCAGGCTGGTTGACGCGCATCGACACCGCGCCATGAACGGCCGCCCTCAGGTCGAGTGAGACCTCGGCTGCGTCGCCGGCGGGTGCCAGACCGTCGTCCATACAGCGCTGGACGGCCGCGGTCGTCTGCTGACCGAGCACCATCTTGAAAGACATGTCCGTGCGCTGATTCAGCGTGCTCTCGTGCAGCACCTTGTACAGCCCGGGATGCTGATGCGCCCAGCCGCCGAGCACCAGCGTCCTGGCCCTCAACTCGGCCACCGGATCAGCCGCGGCATCGGCGGCCTGCTGGACGGAAGCCATCAGCTCACGGTGCGAACGCTCCAAGGCGGCGTGCACGAGCTCGTCCCGGTCCGCGAAGTGGATGTAGACCGACGTGGCCGCGATCCCGATCTCGCGCGCCACCGCCCGCAACGACAGCGCCTGGTCGTCGGCGAGCTCGTCGAGCATCCGGATCGCCGCCGTCACGACCTCCTCGCGCAGCCGCTCCCCCTGACCTCGCGGGTTCCGGCCGCGGGCATTGGTTGAGCCGGTCGCGTTCATAACCCGATTGTAGCCGTACAGGCGTCGCGCTACAGTCATAGCACTACAGATGTTTACTTAGGAGATTCCATGACCCTCAGTGCCAACAAGCAGACCGTGCTGGACTTCTACGAGGTCGGTCTGAATCAGCGTGATTTCGAGGCCGCCCGCAAGCTGATCGGCCCGCGCTACATCCAGCACAATCCCCGGATCGCCGACAGCGTCGAGGGTTTCGAGGCCTTCCTCGCCCAGCTCGCGACCGACTTCCCCGAGCTGCGGGCCGAGGTCAAGAGGGTCTTCGCGGAGGGCGACTTCGTGATCGGGCACGTGCACGGCATCCGGGTCCCCGGCCAGCGCGGCTCGGCGATCGTCGACATCTTCCGCCTCGAGGACGGCAAGATCGTCGAGCACTGGGACGTGATGCAGCCGATCCCCGAGGACGCGGCGAACCAGAACGGGATGTTCTGACCGTGAGCACACAGCTGATTCCGCCCCAGC
>JAWWPC010000081.1:0-19475 GCA_033851055.1 Kribbellaceae bacterium
GCACGCCATGGCTGATCCAAGCTACTTCTTGGCGAACCTGCTCGACCTTGGCACCGAGTGGAAGCCGACGTCCGGAGGAGCCGAAGTAGCGCAGGGCGGTTCGTCATCTTCCTCATCGAGTGCGTCCTAGTGGTGTGTCTGGCAAATAGCTTGAGTGCTGGCGGTGTCCAGGTGGGTACATCGCAAGGCGGAGAAGGAACCTCGATGCGGGGTTCATCGTGGCTTCTTCTCCAACGCTGCGAGGTGCCCGCCTGGGCGCCGCCAGTGCCAAGCTATTTGCCAGACACACCACTTAGGAGGGTTTCTACCCCTTGACGGCGCCCTCCTCTACGCCCTTGAAGAAGAATCTCTGGCACGTCGCGAACACGATCACGATCGGGATGAACGCGATCATCGTTCCTGCCGCGATCAGCCGGGGGTTGTTGCTGAAGGTGCCGCTCAGGTACTGCAGCCCGACGGTCAGCGTGTACTTGTTGGGGTCGGTCAGCACGATCAGCGGCCAGAGGAAGTCGTCCCAGGCGCCGATGAAGGCGAAGATCGCCACCACGCTGATGGTGCCGCGGACACTCGGCAGCCCGATGTAGAGGAACCGCTGCCAGACGTTCGCGCCATCCACGACCGCGGCCTGGTCCACCTCGACCGGCAGCGAGCGGAACGCGTTGTACATCAGCAGTACGTTCAGGGTCCCGATCATGCCGGGCAGGGCGACTCCGAGCAGGGTGTTCGCCAGTCCGAGCTGCCGGACCGTGACGTACTGAGAGATGATCGTGACCTCGCCCGGCAGCACCAGCGTGGCCAGGAACAGGCCGAGCACCAGCTTGCGGAACCGGAACTCCAGCCGCGACAACGCAAAGCCGGCCAGCGCCGCGCCGACGATGTTGCCGCCGACAATCAGTACGGCGACCACCAGCGAGTTGCGCGCATAGTCCCAGACCGGGATGGTGTCGGACACTTCCTTGTAGTGGCTGAACGTCGGTTGCGCCGGCAGCAACCGCGGGATCAGGGTGTAGATGTCCTCGCCCGAACCCTTCAGCGAGGTGGACAGCTGCCACAGGAACGGCCCGATCGTGATGATCAGGACCACCACCAGCAGCACGTACCGAACCAGCTTCTCCTGCCAGGACATCGAGTTGAACCCGACAGCCCGGCGTCGCCGCCGCGGCGCCCCCGGCGTACCGGTTGCTGCTTCCTGCTCGGCGAGCCGGGCGGGATCGGTCACCAGGGTCATGCGTCCGCCGCCTTCCGGTTGAGGCGAGCCAGCAACAACATCGGTACGACGGTGACGAAGAACAGCACGATCGACAGCGCGGACGAGTAGCCGAGGTTGCCCTCGAAGCCCTGGCTGTACTGCTGGATCAGCATCACCACCGAGTTGTCCCGGCCGCCCGGGCCACCCTTGCCGCCGCTGAGGATGTAGAGCTCGGAGAACACCCGCAGGGCCGACACCGAGATCAGGATCGAGATCAGCACCATCGTGCCGCGGACACCGGGGATGGTGATGTTGGTGAAGCGGCGGAATGCGTTCGCACCGTCCACGGCGGCCGCCTCGTGCAGCTCGCGCCCGACGTTCCCGAGAGCGGCGAGGTAGATGATCATGTAGTACCCGAGCCCCTTCCAGATCGTCAGACTGATTGCGCTGAGCAACAACAGCCACTGGTCGCTGAGGAACGGCAACGGCCCCGAGATCACGCCCAGCTTCTCAGCCAGGCCGTTGACCAGGCCGCGATCGTCCAGGATCCACTCCCAGATCAGCGCCACCACCACCGCCGACGCAACCACTGGGGTGTAGAACGCGGTCCGGAAGAAGGTGATCCCGGGCAGCTTCTTCTCCACCAGTACGGCGAGCAGCAGCGGCGCGATCGTCAGGAACGGCAGGCAGACGACCATGTAGATGACGCTGTTCAGCAGCGCCCACCGGAGCTGGTCGTCGTGCAGCAGGGTCTCGAAGTTCTTCAGCCCGATGAACTGGCCGCCGCCGAGCGGCCTGGCGTTGGTGAACGACAGGATCACGGTATTGATCGACGGCCACAGGTTGAACATCAGTAACCAGGCGAGTGCCGGGACAACCAGCACCCAGGGGGTGAACCAGCGGTGGTAACGCATCACTACTGGGTGAGCAGCTGGTTGGCCTTGGCCACCGCGGCGTCGAGGGCCTGCTTGGACGTCACCTTGCCGGAGATCGCCAGTGAGATCTGCTGGCCGATGAAGTCGTTGGTGGCGCCGCTGATCACGGCCGGCTGCAGCACCTTGGCCTTCGCCAGCGAGGCGAAGGCGAGCACCTTCGCGTCACTCTCGGGGGTGCCGTCGCTCTTGGAGAAGTACGGGTCGCTGGCCGAGGCCACGGTGCTCGGGAAGATGTTGACGATCTTCGCGAAGGCGGCCTGGTTCTCGGCGTTGGTGACGAACCGGGCCAGCGCGATCGCGGCCGCCTGGTTCTTCGTCTTGGCCGAGACCGACAGGCCCTGCACGTACAGCGGCGGGGTGTCCAGCGCCGGCGAGGGGACGACCTTGCCCTTCAGCGACGGGTTGTCCTTCTCGAAGTCCTGGAGCGCGTTGCCGCCGCCGGTGGTCCAGGCCACCTTGCCCTGGGTGAAGAGCTTGGAATTGCCCAGGTACGCCTGGGTCAGGATGTCCTTCGGCAGGTAACCGGCCTCGTAGGCGGCGCGGTACTTGTCCAGCAGCGCGGCGGCCTCGGGGGTGTTGAAGACGAAGCTCTTGCCGTCGTCGGAGATGATCTTGACGCCCGCGTTGGTGAAGTCACCGATGCCCGGCAGCCGGCTCATCAGGTATTCCTTGCCGCCCGACTTGTCGTGCATCACCTTGGCGGCGGCGAGCAGTTCGTCGAAGGTCTTCGGCGGGTTCTTCGCGTCCAGCCCGACAGCGGCGAACTTGGTCGCGTTCCAGTAGTCGATGTCGGTGTTCAGGTACCAGGGGTACCCGAAGATGCCGTCCTTGCCCTGGTACTTGTACGCATCAACGCCGCCCGCGACGTATTCGGTGGTCAGCTTCGGGTCGGCCGCGCCGACGTCCAGCAGCATGTCCTGCTTGACCAGCGGGAGGGCGAAGTCCGGCGGCAGGTTGACCACGTCAGGCAACTGGCCGGCAGAGGCCTGACTCAGCACCTTCTTGTCGTAGCCGTCGCCGGGCTGGTCCAGCCAGGTCACCTTGGTGCCCGGGTACTTCTTCTCGAAAGCGCTGATGACACCCTCGACGTACGAGGTGAACTTCGGCTTCAGGGCCCAGGTCTGGAAACTGACCTCACCCGTCACCTGAGTACTCGCATCGACGGTCGGCTTGCTGCCGGCCGAGTTGCCGGACGAGCCGAGGCCACAGCTGGCCAGGGTGAGGGCGGCGACTGCGACAGCAGCCACCCCGGTCAGACGACTACGCATGAGTTCTCCTGAAGTGATAAACCGGTATAGCTCCTGCACTATCCACAACGTAGAATCCGCTGTCAAGGGGACGTAAGACGGAGGGAGGGCCGATGGCACGACCGACGATCGCCGACATCGCGGATCGGGCGGGGGTCTCGAAGGGCGCGGTCTCGTTCGCCCTGAACGGACGGCCCGGCGTCAGCGACACCACCCGGGCCAGGATCCTCGAGATCGCCGAGCAGATGAAATGGCGCCCGCACAGCGCCGCCCGCGCACTCGGCGCCTCCCGGGTCGACTCGGTCGGGATGGTGATTGCCCGTCCGGCCCGCACCCTCGGGGTCGAGCCCTTCTTCGCGCACCTGCTCTCCGGGCTGCAGTCCGGCCTGTCCGCGCACTCCATCTCGCTGCAACTGCTGATCGTCGAGGACACCGACGCCGAGATCGAGGTGTACCGGCGCTGGTCGTCGGAGCACCGGGTGGACGGCGTGATCCTGGTCGACCTGACCGTGCGGGATCCCCGGATCGAGGCGCTGAAGGCACTCGAACTGCCTGCCGTGGTGATTGGCGGGCGGGGCGGGAAGGGCGCTCTGCCGTCGGTCTGGGCCGACGACCGCGACGCGATGCTGTCCATCGTCGAGTACCTGGCCGCCATCGGGCACCGCCGGATAGCGCACATCGCCGGCACGCCGAACTTCCAGCACACCCAGCGCCGGATCCGCGCGCTCCGCGACGCCGCACCCAGGCTTGGCCTGATCGACGCACCGTCCCTGCCGACCGACTTCAGCGACGCCGAGGGCGCGGCGACCACCCGGCGGCTGCTCTCGGCCTCGGCCCGGCCGACCGCCATCGTGTACGACAGCGACGTGATGGCGGTGGCCGGTCTCGGGGTGGCGATGGAGATGGGAGTCTCGGTGCCGGGCGACCTGTCCATCGTGGCGTTCGACGACTCGATCCTGACCCAACTGATGCACCCGGCCCTGACCGCGCTGTCCCGGGACACCTTCGACTTCGGTCGGCAGGCGGCCGAGGTACTGCTCGAGGTGATCGCCCACTCGGACCGGGTGATCAACCTGCGCACCGCCGACCCGGTGCTGACCGTCCGCGAGTCCACCGCTCCCCCGGTCGGCTGACTGGCGAATTTAGCTAAACCGATTTAGCATCACCGACATGCTCTCCGATCCCACCTCGCCCCGGTTCGGCGCGAACTACGTTCCGTCGTCTGGGTGGTTCTACAGCTGGCTGGACTACGACGGCGCCGCCGTACGCCGCGACCTCGCCGACCTGGCCGGGCTGGGCCTGGACCACATCCGGGTGTTCCCGATCTGGCCGTGGATCCAGCCGAACCGCGCGCTGATCCGGGATCGCGCGATCGAGGACCTCCTCGACACCATTGACGCCGCCGCCGAGGCCGGGCTGACGGTGGCAGTCGACCTGATCCAGGGCCACCTGTCGAGCTTCGACTTCCTGCCATCCTGGGTGCTGACGTGGCACAGCCGCAGCCTGTTCGACGACAACGTCGTACGGGACGGACTCCACCAGTACGTCGATGCCGTCGCGCAGGCGGTCGCCACCAAGCCCAACGTGTTCGCCGTGACGCTCGGGAACGAGGTCAACAACCTATGGCCGGATAGCTACACCACCCCGGAGGCCTCGGCTGCGTGGGCGCGGGAGTTGCTGACCACGGTGAAGGAGGCGGCACCGGAGCTGCTCGCGCTGCACTCGGTCTTCGACGACGCCTGGTACAAGCCGGACCACCCGTTTCACCCGGTGGATGTGGTGGATCTTGGCGAGCTGAGCACCGTCCACTCGTGGGTATTCAACGGAGTCTCACGTGTGGACGGCCCGCTCGGTCCGGCCACCATCTCCCACGCGGACTATCTGGTCGAACTCGCCGCGGCCACCTCGCTGGATCCGGCGCGACCTGTGTGGCTGCAGGAGATCGGCGTACCGGGGCCTGACGTGCCGCCGGCGCAGGCGGCCGAGTTCACCCGACGGACACTCGAGCTGGTGGTGGACAACCCGGCGCTGTGGGGCGTCACCTGGTGGTCGTCGCACGACGTCGACCGGCGACTGGCCGACTTCCCCGACCGGGAGTACGACCTCGGCCTGTTCACCGTGGACCACCAGCGCAAGCCGGCCGCCCAGGCCTTGGCAGATGTCGTCGCGGAGGTGCGCAAGACCGGCATACAGGCTCAGTCCTTCGAGACGTTGGAGTCCCCGGTCAACTTGCGCACCGAGCCGCACCGGCGGGCTGAAGTAGCACCCGGCAGCGATTTCCACCGCGCTTGGGTCGCCGCCCGCGCCACCTCGCCCACCCGCATCACCCTCCCCTGATCGCGCCGCTCAGTCCTCTGACCAGGCGGCCCGGCACGAAGCTGGGCCGCAGATGTCAGCGGGAGGTGCTGATGAGGTGGTCGATGCCATCGAGGATGCGGGTGAGACCGAAGTCGAGATCGTCGTCGACGGTGTCCTCGTACTCCTGGCCGGACAGCATCGATTCGAGGATGAGGAAGCCGCGTTCCTTCAACCGTGGCAGCAGGAAGCCCGCCACCGCAGCCGACTCCACCGGCGGTCCCTCGGTCGCACCCAGCTGTCTGATTAGGCTCGAGTAGCTCCGCGCGTAGCCGTCGAGCAGCAACACGCAGCCCAGGTTGTCCTGCCGACTGAGCCCTGTGTCGTCAAGGCACTGCAGGAGTACCTCCGTCCAATGCAGCAGATTCGGCGTCACCGGAGCGCCTCTGATCGGTACGTCCAGCAGCCACGGGCGCTCGCCGTAGCGCTCGACTATCGCGTGGACCCAGGCGGTAGCTCCCGCGCGCCAGCCCTCGGTCTGCTGGATCGCGTCGGGCGGCGGCCCCCAGGCCGCCTCCGTGACCAGCACGATCAGCTCCTCCTTGGAACTGACGTAGCGATACATCGCATTAGTGGTCACACCGAGCCGGCCGGCGATCCGCTGCAACGAGATCGCCTCGAACCCGCCGGTGTCCCCCAGCTCGATCCCGAGCTCGACGATTCGCTCGACACTATGCGCGGGCTTCGGCCCGCGCCGGCCGGACGCCGTCACGCCCCAGGCCAGCGCCAGGCCAGGCGGCAGCTGCGCTGGCTTGTCAGTCACTCTTATCCGCCGGTTGACATCCAGGCGTAGCCGCCGTCCTCCAGGCGGACCACCTGCAGCCCTGCAGCGAGGCGTCGTACGTCATCAGTCTCGAGTACGCCGGGGGTAGGCCCGGCGACATCGAGCACGATGGCGGCTGCACCCTCCTGGATCGCGGCGGTGGCGACCCGCCGGGTCTCGGCAGGCATCGGCCTGGCCTCGGGATTCCACCGGGCCAGGCTGTCCGTGCCGGTGAAGGCCAGCAGCGCGTTGCGGCCGTCCTGGCCCTGGAGCAGCGCCACGGCCATATCAGAGGTCTTGTCGTGCGCCAGGCCCTGCTCGTCGTACTCGACCTCACCGAGGATCGCCACCACCGGGACCAGCAGGCGAGCTTTGGTCAGCGCCGCCAGGATCGCGCCATGGTCGCCCTGCTGCAGCGCATCGGCCAGGGCGGGGTCTGCCGAGCCGTCGTCGTTGTCGAAGCCGGTGAAGGCCAGTCGGCGTTGTGGTTGCACCACTGCATTGTCCCCGGAGCAGTGATTCAGGGTGGTGTCAGGGCAGTCCCGGCTTGGTTCCACGGCTACCTGTGCGAGCCTGGGTATGTGCCTGACTTCAACGAACTGACGCTGCTGCCGTTCTGTGTGGGTCTCACGCTGCTCGGCCTGATCGCGTCGTGGGCCGCCTGGCGCCGCCGCGGTCTGGCCGCCGGGACCCGCGGGGTGGCCTGGTCGTTGCTGCCGGTGTCGTTGTACCTGACCGGCCTGCTCAAGTTGCTCTGGGACGTGCTCAAGTCCGTTACCACCTGGTTCGCACACCTGATCTTCTCCCCGACCGTCTGGGCCGGGGTCGCACTGTTCGGTGTGTCCGTGGTGCTCTACGTGGTCTCCGGCGTCGCCCGGTCGCGCCGAGGTGACGCTCCGGTGTCGAAGTCGGATGCCAAGCCGGCCGCGAACAAGCCGGCCTCGGCCTCGCAGGCGATCGGGGAGTTGACCGCAACAGGCCCGGCCCCTGCCTCCGCGAAACCCGCCAAGCCCGGCAAGGCGTCGAAGGCAGCCAAGAAGGAGTCGTCGGAGTTCGACGAGATCGAGGACATCCTGAAGCGCCATGGAATCAACTGACACCCTCCCCATCGACGGCCTCCTGGACCGCGTCCAGGCCGCGCCGGCCCGCCTCGGTCGGATCCGGCTGATCAGCGTCGACGGCCCGGCCGGTTCCGGCAAAAGCACCCTCGCTGCCCGGCTCGCCGACCGCGCCGAGGCACGCGGACTCAGTGTGCTCGTCCTGCACATGGACGACCTGTACGACGGCTGGGACGGCGCCGCCCGCGGATTCGGACTGCTCCGGGACCACGTGCTGAGCCGCCTCGCCGAAGGACGCGAAGGCCGATACCGCCGCTATGACTGGAATCTCCGCGCCTACGCGGAGCGCCACGTCGTACCGGTGAGCATGGATCTGCTGATCGTGGAAGGCGTGACCGCGGCCGACCGGGGCGCTGAGCCGTGGCCGTCGCTGCGGATCTGGATCGAGACCAGCAACGACGTCCGACTGGACCGAGGCATCGACCGCGACGGCGAGGCGCTCCGCGACCGCTGGCTGGAGTGGATGCGCTGGGAACGCGACCACTTCGCGGCCGAGAACACGAGGGAGCGAGCCGACCTGATCGTCGACGGCGATCCCGCAGCTCCGCACGACCCAGCGCTCGAACTCGTAACCAAAGTCGTTCGCCTAGCCTCCCCCAACACCCCGGCAGCCTCCTAGCCCCTCCACTGCCTCCCCGCCCTGCCCACGCACCCCGCGGTCTCCCCCCGCGTTCCTCGGCCCCTGTTCCGCGGCGCGTCGGCGTTCATCGGTCCCTTGATCCCCGGCGCGTCGGCCTTCATCGGTCCCGAGTTGCCCGGATATCCAATGAGCCAGGCCAGATCGGGGCTCCTATGACCGACCGGAAGTCAGCAGGGGGCCTCGACCCCGGCTGCAGGGTCCCGATCGCGGGTCTGACTCGAGTTCCGGTGCCGCTCGGGGGGGCGCCCCCCACCAGCGCATACACAAGTCCGGTTCTGTGGTCGAGTAAGCGTTCGCTCGAGGAGTTACGTATGCCTGGCCGCTCCCGTGCCCAGGTTTCGCCCCTCCGAGGGCCTTTTCGCCGCCAGCGCGGGTACCAGCCGCTCGGCTCTCCTGAAGTTTCCCGGGCTGCGTCCTCACACCTCCCGCACGAAGCTCGCCCAGCGCTGGCATCAAGGGACTGACGAAGCGCGACACGCCGGGGAACAAGGGACCGACGATGGGGTGGCCAGTTCGTGCGGGGCTGAGCAGACCGACCCGGCCAGCCGGGCGGCGGGCGGCGTACAGGCCGACTGGTGGTGCGGGCAACCCGGTGCGGTACTTGAGCGTGGCCCGGGCTGTTGCGTACGGCGTGTAGCTGTTGCGTACGGCGTATAGGGGGGACTACCTGTTCTTCGGTACGCCGATGCGCTCGGACCGCCGAGGGGACCCGCCGTCCCGAGCCGCCGAGGGGACCCAAGCTCGCCGGGAGTGAGCCGGTCGGTGGCGCGTCGGGGCGGCTCACTCCAGGCGAGAGCTGATGGGCGGGAGAGGATGGGGGGATGAGCGATCGGGTGTTGCCTTCGGGTCAGCAGTGGGCGTTCCGCGCCGGCGAGTACAGCGGGACCGTGGTCAGCGTGGGCGGCGGGCTGCGGGGACTCTCGTACGGAGGACGGGAGGTGTTGGTCGGGTATGACGAGGATGAGAGCGCGCATGCCGGGATCGGGCAGCACATGTTCCCTTGGCCGAACCGGATCGCGGATGGCCAGTACAGCTTCGGTGGCGAGCAGCGGCAGCTCTCACTGACCGAGCCAGCGCGGCAGAACGCCATTCATGGGTTGACCCGGTGGGCTAACTGGGAGCGGTTGGATGACGGGGCGGACGAGGCGGTCGTGGTGGTCGCTTATCGGCTGCACGGCGAGCCCGGGTATCCGCACCAGCTTGATCTGAAGGTTCGGTACGAGCTCGACGCCGACGCCGGGCTGACAGTCGCTGCCACTGCGGAGAATGTCGGCGCGGGCCAGGCGCCGTACGGGTTCGGGACGCATCCGTATCTGACGGTCGGGCGCAAGATCGACGAATGCGAGCTGGTCTTCACCGCCGAGCAGCGGCTCGAGGTGACCAAGGATCGGCTGTTGCCGGCGGAGCTGGTCGACGTCGCCGGATCCGACTTCGACTTCCGCCATCCCGAGGATTTCCGCGATCCTGCGGACTTCCGCGGCCCCGAAGTGGGTGTCGAACGCCGCCCCCGGGTGATTGGTGAGCTGTTCGTCGACTATGCGTTCACGGGGTTGCCGGCCAGCTGGACAGTCCGGCTCAGCGATCCCGCGAGCGGGCACACTGCGGAGCTGACCAGCGATACGCCGTGGATGCAGCTCTACTCGGGCAACGCGATCGGTCGAGTCGGGCTGGCGGTGGAACCGATGACCTGTCCGCCGAACGCCTTCGTGACCGGCGAGAGCCTCATCACACTCAAGCCCGGCGAGTCCCACACCACCCGGTACACCATCAAGACCAGCTAGTGGTGTGTCTGGCAAATAGCTTGAGTGCTGACGGAGCAGACCAAGCGCAAGATTCTCGGCGAGAACCTGCTCGCCTGCACGGCATGGGCGTCGAGGAGACCCGGGCCAAACTCACGAGCTAACGTTCGCCATCACCCCGAGTTACACGCCCGGTCGGTCGCGAGCAATTTCACTCAGCTCGTCACCCTGAAGTGAACGATGATGATGTCATCGGTCGGCGCGATGTCGGGATAGTGGAAGCAGCCTGTCACCAAGCTCCCGACGATCGCGGAAGCCGTCGGCGACGGCGTCCGCGTCGGTCAATTCGGCGACCCGTTTCGACGCGACCTGCGTGACCACGCCTGGCAAAGTCACCTCCTCGTCCAACTCGAACACCAGGTTCACCAGACCCGGCTCCACCGGGTCTCCGAAACGCACTGTGGTCGCTTTCCTTCCGGCACGTACGGCCTCGAGATAGTCGCGATGAAAATACAGGGACTGATTTGCTGCCGAGTGCCGCCTTGGAACATCCTCATCAGTTGGCAGATGCAGTGTGCTGTCCATTCGGAGGACCCTAACGGACACACCACAATCCGACCCAAAACCGGCGAAGGTTCGTGGTCAGCGCACTCTATTTGCGGGACACACCACCGGCCCCGTGGGAGCGAGCCACCGCGGCCAGTTCCTTGGCCGCGTGGCTCGCTCTAGCGCCTTCAGACGCCTGGACCGCCAGTACGCCGAGTCTGTTGCCCTCGGCATCGAACAGCTGGAGCCACGGGTCGCCCGGCGAGAACCGCAGACCCTTCACATTCGTCCAGGGGTAGCGATAGGACCGGAAGACGTTCCGGATTAGCAACCCGTCGTCGTACGCGGAGACACGGACCGTCGCCATCCGATAGAGAATCCACAGCACCGCGCCGAAGAACGCCAGCAGCGTGAGCCGCTGGAACCAGTCGAACGTGGCACGGGACTCGGCGGAGAACCGGAACCAGATCACTGCGAAGACGGCGATCAGGGACAGGCCCATCGCGATCGCCATCATCGCGATCACCCACGGACGGAAGCTCCAGACCGGCCTGGGCGTCATGCGGTCAGATCCGGCAGGCGTGGATGTCGGTGGTCAGGATCGCCCGGGCGCCGACCTCCCAGAGCTGGTCCATGATCCGCTGCGCATCGGCCCGGGGCACCATCACCCGGACGGCGACCCAGCCTTCCCGATGCAACGGCGACACCGTCGGCGACTCCAGCCCCGGGGTCAGCGCGTTGGCCTTGTCGATCGCCTCGTCGGGAAGGTCATAGTCCATCATGACGTAGTTGCGCGCGACCAAGACGCCCTGCAGCCGCCGAACCAGTTGCTGGAGGCCGGACGGCTGCTCGACGCCGTGCCGCGTGATCAGCACCGCCTCGGACTTCAGGATCGGCTCGCCGAACACCTCGAGGCCGGCCTGGCGCAGCGTCGTACCGGTCTCGACGACGTCAGCGATCACGTCCGCGACGCCCAGCTGAACGGCGGTCTCGACCGCGCCGTCGAGGCGGACCACGGAGGCCTCGATGTCGTTGGCCGCGAGGTGGTCGGCCAGCACTCCCGAGTATGACGTGGCGACGCGCTTGCCGGACAGGTCCTTCACCGAGTCCGCGACCCCGGGCGGACCCGCGAACCGGAAGGTCGAGGCGCCGAAGCCGAGCTCCATGATGACGTCGGCGTCGGCGTGCGAGTCCAGCACCAGGTCCAGGCCGGAGATGCCGACGTCGAGGGTGCCGGAGCCGACGTACACGGCGATGTCACGGGGACGGAGGTAGTAAAACTCGACCTCGTTGGCGGTATCGGTAAGCGCCAGGTCTTTGGTGGTCCGACGCTGTAGGTAACCGGCCTCGGTGAGGATCTCGGTGGCGGACTCGCTGAGTGACCCCTTGTTGGGTACTGCGACGCGGAGCATGGAAGGCCTTTCTGATGAGGTGAACCGGGTGTCCGTAGAGGTCCTCCTACAGATGTCGGTACACGTCTTCGAGGCTCAGGCCGAGCGCATGCATCATCACCTGCGCGTGGTAGAGCAGCTGGGACAGTTCCTCCGCGGCCCGCTCGTTGCCCTCGTACTCGGCGGCCATCCAGGATTCGGCAGCCTCCTCGACCAGCTTCTTGCCGATCGTGTGAACGCCGGCATCGAGCGCTGCCACCGTGCCGGAGCCCTCCGGTCGGGTCAGCGCCTTCTCGCCCAGTTCGGCGAAGAGTTCGTCAAAGGTCTTCATCGCGTCCCCCAGAGTAGAGGTCGGGCCGACGGTGACCTCGGTCAGGTCTCCCCCTGCGGACCGATGCAGGCCAGATCGCGCGGCGCCGAGTGCGCCCGGAGTGGTGGTGCAACTGCTCGGTCATCTGCCCGACGATAGCGGCATGTCTCAACAACCTCTCCGGCTCCGTGATCTCGGCATCGTCCCGGGCCTTCTTCCTACCGGTCGCCTGAACGCCATCACCGACGTACCGGGCGTTCGCGTCGGCCAGAGCACGATCGACGACGGCGCCGACCTGCATACCGGCGTCACCGCCATCGTGCCGGACGGACCGGTCGCCTCCCTGCCCGCGGCGATTGCTGTCGCCAATGGGTACGGCAAGCTGGTCGGCTCGACCCAGGTGGACGAGCTCGGCGTGATCGAGACACCGGTATTACTGACTGGCACTCTCTCGGTGTTCCGTGTTGCCGACGCGTTGCTCAGCTACCTGTTGGATCGCGATCCGGAGGCGACCAGCCTCAACCCTGTGGTGGGCGAAACCAATGACGGGTTCCTCTCCGACATCCGCCGCCGCCCGATCACCGAGCAGCATGTGCTCGACGCGCTCAACTCGGCCTCGACCGGCCTGCCGGCGGAGGGATGCGTCGGAGCCGGCACCGGTACGTCGGCGCTGGGCTTCAAGGGTGGCATCGGCACCTCGTCGCGCCTGGTCGACGACGGCACCGTCGGGGCGCTCGTACAGTCGAACTTCTCCGGCCTGCTGACCGTACTCGGTGTGCCGATACCGGCTCGAGGAGTCGCCGGAACACCCACCGGCAACTCCTGCATGATCGTGGTCGCGACCGATCTGCCACTCGACGCCCGACGCCTCGGCCGGCTGGCACGACGCGCGGTGTTCGCGCTCGGCCGGGTCGGCTCGGACTACTCCCCCGGCAGCGGCGACTACGCGATCGCCTTCAGTACGGCGTCCGCCGGCGCCTCGCTGGTCCCCGACCACAGGCTTCTGCCTGCCTTCCAAGCCGTGACCGAGTCGGTCGAGGAAGCGCTGCTCAACTCCCTCACCATGGCGCACACCGTGACCGGATTCCGCGGCCACACCCGCCAGGCGGTCCCCCACGACCTTCTGCTCGACCGCCTGGCCGACCGGCGGACGCGACACTAGGCAAGGTCGCGGCGCTCGTCACTTGGCGTTCTGCGACTGGACCGCGGAGGTGGTCCGATGCCGGGGTTCAGGCAGACACACCACTAGCTGCGCGTCCGCGCCCCCGCTAGACGCTAGAACGCGATGCCGACGGGTTGGCCGATCGTGGCAGGGTCGTTCAGGGCGGCGAGCATGAAGTGGGCGGTGTCGGCACGGGAAATCAGGTGGCCGCGCGGAACGTTGCCCCCGATGACCGTGCGGTACACCCCGGTGACGGCTTTGTTCGTGAGCTTGGGCGGACGGACCACGGTCCAGTCGATGCCGCTGCGCCGGAGTTCGTCCTCCATCTCGGCCAGATCCGCATAGACATCCCGAAGCATCGCGCCGACGAACGGCGTGATCAGCCTCCGATTGCGGAAGCTGTCCCCCTCCGGTTCGGGACCGACAGGTGCCGCGCTGACCGCGACGATCCGGCGTACGTCGGCGTTCCACATCGCCTCCAGAATGACGTGGGTGGCCGTCGAGGCGACCGGGCCATCCTTCCGGCCGCGCGCGCCGACGCCTGAGATCACCGCGTCGGCACCGTCCAACGCCGGCGCGAGCGGCTCCACCTCGGTCAGGCCGGGCACCCTCACCAACTCCAAGGACGGATGCGTCAGCTCGAACCGGGACGACTCACGCACCACCGCTGTCATCTTGTGTCCCGCGTCCAGCCCCTGCTGCACGGCGGCCGCACCGATCCGGCCGGTCGCGCCGAAGACAGTGATCCTCATCTGCGGTTCCTCTCCCGATGTCAGATAATACGAGAAACATATCATATGTCCCTCGCATGACCCGGCTTGACTCCAAGCGGTCGTGTCGCGGATGCGAGCCACTCCAGGCCTTAGGCTGCGCGAATGCGGGTGACGATGATCTTGCCGGCGTTGACGGAGGCAACCAGCCCGCTCTTCCGTCCGATCAAGTACTCCTTGTTCCCGCCACTGGGCCTGGCGACGCTAGCCGGTTACCTGCGCGACGATGACCAGGTCCGCATCTGGGACGAGCACGTCGAGCCGCTGCGGCTCGACGATGACAGTCCGGATCTGGTTGTCATCCAGCCGTACATCACCTCAGCATTTCGCGCCTATCGGCTGGCCGACGAGTACCGAGCCAGGGGCGTGCACGTAGCGATGGGCGGACTGCACGTCAGCTCGCTGCCGGACGAGGCTGCAGAACACGCCGACACGATCTTCATCGGCCCGGGCGAGGACACCTGGCCGAAGTTTCTCGACGATTTCCGCAGGGGCGAGGCCGGCACGCGTTACGTCTCCACTGACCGGACCCTCACCGAGTTGCCGCTGGTGCGGCGCGATCTGATCAAGCGCCACCGATATCTGGTGCCGAACTCAATCGTTGTGTCGCGCGGCTGCCCACACCACTGCGACTTCTGTTACAAGGACGCGTTCTTCGAGGGTGGTCGGTCCTTCTACACACAGACCGTGGACGCCGCGCTGACCGAGATCGATCGGCTCCCTGGCCGGCACCTGTACTTCCTCGACGACCACCTGCTGGGGAATCGCCGGTTCGCCGAGGCCCTGTTCGCGGGAATGACCGGCATGGGCCGCGTGTGGCAGGCCGCCGGGACAGTCGACTCAGTGCTCGCCCCGGGACTGCTGGAGCGCGCGGTCGGCGCCGGGCTGCGGAGCTTGTTCGTAGGGTTCGAGACGGTCAATAGTGAGAACCTCGCCGCCCAGCGCAAGCGGCAGAACATCGGTCGCGACTATGCGGAGGTGGTACGGCGCCTGCACGACCTCGGCGTCATGGTCAACGCCAGCTTCGTTTTCGGGATGGACGGGGACCGGCCTGACGTCTTCGACCGTACGGTGGACTGGGCCGTCGACCACGGCATCGAGACCGCGACGTTCCACATCATGACTCCATACCCCGGCACCGGACTGTACCGGCGGATGCAGGAACAGAAACGGCTGCTGCATCAGGACTGGGATCGCTACGACACCAGGCACGTCGTGTACCGGCCACTGGGAATGACCGCAGAACAGTTGGAGGATGGGTACTGGCGGGCGTACCGCGAGTTCTACCGGTGGAGCGCGATCTGGCGCGGTGCGGCGAGCAAGCACCAAACCCGTGACCAACTGCGCCACCTGGCTTATGCCGGCGGCTGGAAGAAGTTCGAGCCGCTGTGGGACGTCGCGATCCGTACCGGACAGGTGACGCACGCGCTGCCGCTTCTGGAGTCGATGCTCGGCAGCTTCGGGGCCCGCCGATCGCGGCGTGAGCGCACGGCCGCGAGTGCCGGTCGACTGGACGCCTGAGCGCGTCTGCTGGAATTGGTTGGCTCTTATCCTGATCGCATGAACCTGGCATTCAGCGGCGTGATTCCGGTCACCGCGCAGATCGGGGGCACCGGGTGGAAGACGTCGCTGTTCGGCGAAGGATGGGCGGTACATCGTGCCAGTGAAGGCGTGGGTACGGAAGCACGAAAGGCTTGAGTTGGGCGACCTGGTGACGGTCCGCCTGGCCGTAGATGTATCAGCCGTCGAGCCTCCGTGGAAAGCAACGGTCTACGGCGCTGGATCTGGACCGCTGAAAAGTCCCGGTAAGGTCCCTACCGTGCAATTTCGTTCCCATGTTCCTGATGGGACGAGTAGAGGTCGAGCAGGGTCTGCGCCAGTCGGGCGAACTCGTCGCGGAGTGATTGCGGTTGGAGGACCTCGACGCCGGCGCCGAACCTGACCAGTTGCGCGACCGCGTTGCTCACCGACTCGATCGGTACGGCGACCGTCAGGTCGCCGGCCGCATCCGGTTCCGCCCCGGTGTCGGCAATTGCCTTCAGCAACGAAGTGGCGGCCAGGTCGATCAACCGAGGCACCAGCCGGGCCGAGATACGCACCACCGCCTGGTCGGTGAAGCGTCGCTGCTCGAACTCGTCAAGATGGTCCTGCCAGTACCGGGACAGATCGAAGCCGGGCGGCCGGCTGAACTCCTCATCCGTCGGCTTCAGCTGCAGGATGTTCGACACCCGGTAGGTGCGCATTCCCCCGGCCGCGGCGGCAACGACGTACCAGCTGCCGTTCTTGAGGACGAGACCGTACGGCTCGAGGGTGCGCTCCACCTCGCGGGGCTCCTGCCAGCGGCGGTAGACGACCACGATCCGGCGGTCGTGCAGGACCGCCTCCGCGACGGCCGCGAGGTGCGGCGAGTCTTCGGCATCGTGGTACCACGCGGGGATGTCGAGGTGGAAGCGGTTCTTCAACCGACCGGCCCGGTCTCGCTGGTCGGGTGCGAGGGCGGCCAGCAGCTTGAGCTCGACCGCACTGGTCTGCTGGGTCAGGCCGAGCGCTGCGGCAGGCCCGGGCATGCCGACCAGAAAGAGCGCCGCCGCCTCCTGCTCGGTCAGCCCGGTCAGCCGAGTGCGGTACCCGTCGACCAGGCGATATCCCCCGGCGCGGCCCTGATCGGCGTACACGGGGATTCCCGCGGCGGCGAGCGCCTCGACGTCGCGGTAGATCGTGCGCAGCGACACGTCGAGCTCCGTCGCCAGCTCGCGGGCCGTGAGCTGCCGGCGCGTCTGGAGCAGCAGCAGGATCGAGAGCAGCCGGCTGGAACGCATGATCCGAGGTTACTCGAGAAGACTGCCATTCGATGTCAGGTTTATCCAGGAAGCTCTTGCTATGAGCACAAACACCAAGGTGACGAGCGACTTCGACTTCCTGACCGGCCACTTCGACGTCGTCCACCGCCAACTGCGCAAACCGCTGACCGGAAGCGACGAGTGGGACGAGTACGCCGCCACCTGCAGCGCGCGGACCCACTTCGACGGCGCCATCAGCGTCGACGAGGTGCACTTCCCGACCAAGGGCAGCTACGGCTTGTCGATCCGCCTTTACGACCCGAGCGAGAAGCTCTGGACCATCTACTGGGTGAACAGCCGGACCGGCAGACTCCAGCCACCTGTCCGCGGAGCCTGGTCCGGCGATGAATGCGTGTTGGTAGGTGAAGACGAGCACGACGGGCGCCGGGTGCTCGTCCGCTTCCGTTGGTCCGACGTCACCGAGCAGACCGCCCGGTGGGAACAGGCCTACTCCGCCGACGACGGCGAGACCTGGGAGACCAACTGGACGATGCAGCTCACCCGGCGTTCCACCGAACCGCCCGCGATGAAGCTGCCGAAGGTCACCGGCGACTTCGACTTCTTCGTGGGGGCGTGGGACGTCCAGCACCGGCGGTTGCGGTCGCCGCTGACCGACAGCGACGACTGGTACGAGATACTTGGCACGACCTTCGGCTACACCTACTTCAATGGCTCCGTCAGCATGGACGAGAACGACTTCCTGACGGCAGGTTTCCGGGGCCTCACGATCCGCCTGTACGACCCGGTCGCCGAAACCTGGTCAATCTACTGGGTGAACAGCCGGCGGGGTGCACTCGAGCCGCCCGTGCACGGTGGCTTCGGTGACGACGGAGTCGGCCTGTTCTACGGACCCGACGAGCACGACGGCCGACCCGTCGACGTCCGCTTCCGCTGGACCAGGGGCGACGTACCGGTGTGGCAGCAGGCCTTCTCGGCCAACGGCGGCGGCAGCTGGGAACCCAACTGGACCATGACGTTCACCCGCCCAGTTCGACACGCCTGACGCCTGACGCGTGACGCGCAAAACTGACCGATCGTCGGTCCCTTGTTCCCCGGCGTGTCGCCCTTCATCGGTCCGTTGTTGCCAGCGCCTGCCGAGCTCGCCGTGGGGCTTGTCAAGCGAATGCGGTAACCGCCGCACGTCGGACCTGCAAGCCCCCGCGCCAGCTCGCTGCTTGGTCACAGCGGGCCGATGAAGGGCGACACGCCGGGGAACAAGGGACCGACGACGGGGCACTACCTGCTCAGGAGCTTCAGGGCGTCCTCGGGGTAGCGGGTTCCGGCGATGGCGCCGGCCGGGACCGCCTTCTCGATTGCCGCGATGTCCTCGGCGGAGAGTGTCATGCCGGCGGCGGCGACGTTCTCCTCCAGGTACTTCCGCCGCTTGGTGCCGGGAATCGGCACGACGTCCTCGCCCTGGTTCTGCACCCAGGCCAGCGCCAACTGGCCGGCGGAAACGCCCTTTTCGGCGGCCAGCGCCCGCAGCGCCTCGACGATCTTCAGGTTCGTCTCGAGGTTCCCGTCCGCCATCCGCGGCTGGGTGGTGCGGCGGAAGTCGCCGTCCTCGAAGTCCTCCTTGGACTTGAACTTCCCGGTCAGGAAGCCACGCCCGAGCGGCGAGTACGGGACCAGCCCGATGCCGAGCTCGCGGCAGGTCGGTACGACCGCATCCTCGATGTCGCGAGACCACAGCGACCATTCCGTTTGGACAGCCGTGATCGGATGCACGGCGTGTGCGCGACGGATCGTCTCGGGGCCGGCCTCAGAGAGCCCGAGATAGCGGACCTTTCCCTGCTCCACGAGGGAAGCCATCGCCCCGACGGTCTCCTCGATCGGCACGTTCGGGTCGACCCTGTGCTGGTAGTACAGATCGATGTGGTCGATCCCCAGCCGGGCGAGCGACTTGTCCACGGCCTCCCAGACGTACGCCGGGTCCCCGCGTACGCCACGCTTGGCGGGATCGTTCGCGTCGCGGACGAAGCCGAACTTGGTCGCCAGCACGACTTTCTCGCGGCGGTCGGCGATGGCGCGGCCGACGAGTTCCTCGTTCTTGCCGAAGCCGTACATGTCGGCGGTGTCCAGCAGCGTCACGCCGAGCTCGAGCGCCCGGTGGATGGTCGCGATCGACTCGGTGTCGTCACCGGGTCCGTAGAACTCGCTCATCCCCATGCAGCCCAGGCCCTGTGCGCTGACCTCGAGTTCCCCCAGCTTCCGCTGGGACAGTGTTGCGTCGGTCATCTGTTCGCTTCACTTTCCGGCCGCGCGGGCGAGCCCTTCGGGGTAGCGCGCACCCGCGACGGCGTCCGCCGGAGCGGCGGCCTCGATCGATCGAATGTCCTCTTCGGACAGTGACATGTCGATGGACGCGGCGTTCTCCTCCAGGTACTTCCGCCGCTTGGTGCCGGGGATCGGCACGACGTCGTCGCCCTGGTGCTGCACCCAGGCGAGTGCCAGCTGGCCGGCGGTGACG
>JAWWPC010000340.1:0-3032 GCA_033851055.1 Kribbellaceae bacterium
GAGGACCTGCTTAATATTATACATAATAACAGTACTCTGTTAAGGCAATTAGCAGAACAAAAGGATGAAGGTCCTATAGTTCAGCGAGATTACCTTATGGACGATGTTAGAATGTCGGCGGCAGATGATTCAGATGAGGAGATTGAACACACGAACATAGATGTCATTTAAAAGAGACTTTACAACAGCTAGACTATTCTAAAGACAAAGGATATAGTCTATACTGTAGAGAGGGGCCCCCTGGACCAGGAGATTTTGAAGAGGGTAAATCCTTCTAGCGCTTAAGACGCTCGAGCTGACGCTTGGCATTGACTAAGAGTTCGATAGACGCTTTCCTTTGGTTGTATAAAAATTGCAGACGGAATTCTGCGTTCTTTACATCCATTTCTAAGTCGTCAATATGGGACTCCAATGCACGAACGGAAGGTTGAGCTGGAGGACCAGTAGACAACTGGTTGAGCGACTGGACAATGCTCTCAGAAAGCAAGGAGTTCGAACCATTAGCAGCGGACGAACTAGTCGCAGCTACGGAACGAATCAAGGTCAGAGGAAATATATATGAAAGAGACAAGTCGTACTAGAAACCAGAGAGAGATGTTCTGTCTTGAGGCGCTTCGCGTTAGAGGCCAGTTTCTGTGCAAATAGGAAATGGTCATCGACGGTCATGCCTGGTACTTCGTAGTATTCGATCATAATTACCTCAGGACGCTTCTCCGAGATCTGAAATAGACAAAGTAAGATGAAGGGGAAGGATGAATTGGAATATAAAGGGCAGACCTTCTTGACGGACGGTTCCTTGCTTTTGTAAAAGGGATCAGGTACAGGTGCTTCACCTATGACGGGAGTAGAAACCCCTGTCGTGGTACCAGGACCTGAGACTTCCTTGAGGTCCTCGTCGATGTTCATCGCCTTAAAAAGACGGTAAAAGGTTTGACAGGCAGAAAAGAAAGAGTCCGGTGGAGCCTACCGCTTCATCAGTGGAAACCATTGCTGAATCAACTTGATGACGGCTTACGATGGTAACCGCAGGCTCGTCTTCGTCGTCCTTGTCGTCGATAATTGCTTTGGACTTGATGGTTTTACCACCGCGACGAGGAGGCTGATGAAAGAAGTTGTCAGATATGGCAACTAATAAAAAGAATAAAGAATGTACCTTAAGAATAACTTTATCCTTTTCAAGACGCTGGGCATCCTGGAGCTTCTGAATGAACTCCAGAAACTCAGTAAAGGCTTGAGGAAGTTCTTTCAAAGGAATACCCAAGGTACAGGTCGAAAAGGCAGGGGCATGGAAAAGCTCCTTCCTGACCGAGAAAACAAGGTTGGCACTAGCCGAGTGGCCAGTACCTTCGAGCATAAACGGGATTTGGGTGCTCCATTTGTTGAAAGATGTTAGAAGCGGAGCGATCATCAGTGCACGAGTTTCCCCAGGGAAATCGGACTGTAAAACTCCGGAGATAGAGTTTTTCATATTTTGGGCAACCGAAAGGGAAGGATTGAGTGTGGAAGACATAACAGAATCGAAATGCAAAGAGCTCGATATCGAAAAATGTCGTTCTCTAAGCAGTTTTTAAACGAAATGTCGCCACTGCCTTACCCACAAAAAGGAAGTGACGGGCTATGTCTATGACAATGTTAATAATTGCACAGAAGGCATAAACTAGACAAGGTATCGACGAGAGAATCTAGCTGCTGAGTCGAAAAGATGAAGCGTTGGACTTTTGATCGAACCTGCCCAAATGCGGAAATCAGTGATAGGCTATACGTATGCATCATTTGCGTGAAATAACCTCGAGATATCGATGGATAAATCACATTAAATGTTTTTCATTCTATGGGTGTCTTGTGCGGTCCAGAAACGATTGATTGTTCAGTCAGGATTTGCAGACGATGTCCATAAAGAAAAATCGCAACTTGTGCCAATGGCTGTAACCCGATCCGGGAAGCACAGGTGGTTACCGTGATGGGAACCGTTAGGAGTTCGAGGATTGGAAATTTTCGAACGGATGAAGTGACAAGTGTTCAGGCGCTGCTGTATAGCCGTTTAAAAATGTTCAGGAGCGATGATATCGCGCAAGGCAACGGCATATGGTTTAACCATGGATACAGGGGATAGTTGGTTATGCCAAGGGGATATCTCACATGAAATGCTCTGAAGAGGTGATTAATACAATCAATCACATCGTCTAGGGGTATCTGAGACAACCGCTTTGTGATGGCAAGGAATGCTATTGGTATGACAATGTCAAAGAGATAGGAGACAGGAGTCGAATGAAAAGACTTTAAAAAGAGTAAAGATGAACGGTGTGAAATGAATAACTGTGGATTGGAAACGGGTACGATTGTCCATGTCATGCTATGCCTGACGCGTGCATTACACACGCACAGACATTAG
Source organism: Kribbellaceae bacterium (assembly GCA_033851055.1). GTDB lineage: Bacteria > Actinomycetota > Actinomycetes > Propionibacteriales > Kribbellaceae > Kribbella. The sequence continues at coordinate 2,393 of JAWWPC010000340.1, forward strand.
CATGTCAGCTTTGGTTCACAAGTACTGCGTTCTTCACAAAGTTCTTTGCTTCGCGGCGTGGTCGAAAAGGTAACTGTTGGGATACGTGTGCATGATTCCGAGATTATTTACATGCTCCGTCAACGAACATGATCGTTGGAAGAGCATGAGGATGGTTGAAGTGTCGCCTCTGTGCCAATGTTTGAGAAAAGTTGGATCAAACTATGTATGATTTCGAGTTGCCTGCTTACCCGCCTACAAATATTGATTTGGGAGGGTATTGGCTGGATTTAGTCGAGATACTACGGTAGTCTGACCGGATTAAGAAGAAAGAACTGGGGACAGTTCAGATTAAAAGTTGGGGGGAGTGAAGGGCAAAAATTTCACAAATTTGTGCCAATCTCAGACGCGATAACTATGCTGAGAAGGCAGAGCACATCGCGCCGAGGCAAAAGTTAACCCCTTCAACTGAAAACTCTGACAGCGACGAAATATTACTTAAGTCACTCAAGGATGGACCAAATCTCCGATGCAATTACGACGCTGTAAAAAGAAAAGCAGAGTAGATTGCGCCGAAGAAAATTAACTCCTTCACTGAATGTTCTTAAAAAGTCGCTCAAAGAATATAAAGGAGATAGAAATCATTTTATTTCTATCTATA
>JAWWPC010000099.1:0-60542 GCA_033851055.1 Kribbellaceae bacterium
CGAGCCGCCGGATCTGCGACCGCGCGATCTCGGCATGCAAAACGTCGAGCTCGGCGAGCATCTCGCCACCACTCAACGCCCACACGGGCCGCACATCCACGATCGCCATACCCGAAACACTAACCACCGCCACCGACAGTTTCCGTTCACCCGACACCCCTGGATGCCCTTATCCACAAGGGATTCCGCAGTCCGCGAACACACCGGCCAACACCCGTAACCTTACCGCCCCCACGAACCGGTCGAACCCTCAGATCCGGACAAGTTGTCCACAGCAACCACCGCCCGCGCGAGAGACCTACCAGACGGTGCAGAGTTCAGCCGATCGGGAAGGACGAGCTTCACGCGTCCGCGCAAGCCGCGCGCCACGGACGATTTCGTCTCTCGGGTCGTGCCACTCCAGCGCGAGCCTGAGGTGCTCGCCCTCGGAATGAAGCCGTGCTCGGGCACTTCACAGACCGACACCCCGGGCGAACCCAGCCAAGGCGATCGACGCACGGATTGAGCCGGAGAGTCGGTGATCCCAGCTCGGCAGATGTCTGATCGGGAAGGCCACGTGGCAGACGATGTCGTCACGTCCCGCCGTTTCCAGGTCGAGGTCTTCTCCGTAGATCTCCCGAGGGGAGCCGACGATGGTGACGTCGTTCTCCGCGGCCCACGCCACGATCGCGTCGTACGTCGAGAGGATCTGCGGCACGGCGAACTGAGCCGGCGGAATCGGAACATAGGCCTCGCGGTGCTCCAGTTCGGTGCGAACGGCAACGGTGTCCGGAAGCGGTCGAACCGGGTCGATGGGAACGCAGATCTCGACCGGACCGTCGCTGTCCTCGCTAACCTCGCCATGGAAGATGATCAGCCGCGCTCCGGCCAGCCCGCCGTACGGCCGTGCGCTGGCCAACAAGCGATCGGTTGCCCGAGTAGCCCTGCTCGGCCTGGCCACGCTCGCCGGCCGGGTCGGCCGTACCCGAGGACGCTGCCAGGTGACGGCGCGGTGATCAGGATCGAGGCTGCTCCGGCTCGTTCCCGAATCCGATGTCGCCGTCGATATCGAAGCTCTCCGTGCCAGGCTGCAGGTGTGGGTGGCCGATGTCGATCGCGAGGTCGAACCCGGCTTCCTCCTCCGCTTCGGCCAGCTCGGCCTCGTCGTGCTTCTCCTCGTGGTGCTTATGGGCTGCGCCTATCCGCTCGGTCGCGCCAGCCAGGAACCCATGGTGCATGTCATGCCGGTGGTCGTCGTCCGTCACTGAGGTCTCCTTGTCAACTGAGGGCAAAGCAGCCGTCGAAGGCCCAGAGCGGGTTGATCACCGTCGTCCCGTCAATGGCGACGACGGTGGGCGTGCCGTTGAGGTCGGCCGGCCCGTCGCCGTCGGCGGTGAAGCAGCCGTCGGGTTTGACGTTGATCGAGTAGACCGCGCCACCAGTGGTTGCCGCCTTCGTTCGCCAGGTCAGATTGCAGACCCAGTCGTCGCCAGGGCCGTTGGTCGCGCCAGCCGCCGTACCACGCCCACAGGTCGCAGTGGGGTTCAGGTTCGCTTCATCCACCTGGAGGCCGCGCTGGTGCTGCTGCAGGACGAACAGCCGGGCGAACGACGAACGCACAGCTGGTTCGAGACGGTCCGCTGTGATGGCGGACTGGCAGCCCGTGAGACCGACGAGCAATGTCACGGCCAGGATTGCACTACCGGCAAGCCGTTTCACCGGACCTCCAGATCGCGTCGTAGGAAGACAATGGCCGCCGCGGTCACACAAGCAACCGTTAGAACGGCACAAGCGATACAGCCCAGGCCGATCGGACCGACGATCTGGTTGTCCAGCCAGAGCCCGTGCCAGGCGGCGAACGTCCCGGAGGGCAACAGTGACCGCAGTACGGGCGGCAGGTCGACCAACGTGACCAGTTGGATCACCAGCCCGAGCAGCACCGGCCCAGCGACGCCGACCAAGCTGTTGCGGGTAAGCACCGACAGCAGCAAAGCAATCGCTGCCATGGTGACCACAGGCACCAACTGCACCAGGCCTGACAACAACACCAGCCAGGCGCCCTTGCCTGCAGGTACGAGCGTGCCGGAGAGGTTGAGCAGCGGCTGCCGCCCGACCAGCAGCAACCCGGCGGCCAGGCTGCTCAGGATGACAACACAAGCAGCCAGTACGGCGAAGCCGAGCGCGACGACCGTCTTGGCCGTGAAGACCTCGGCGCGGTTCCGGGATCGGCCGAGCACCAACTTCCAGGTCGAGTACCGGTCCTCACTGGAGAACACATCGCCGGCCACGATCGAAGCGATCGCCGGGAATGCCCACTGACCCGCGAAGCCCATCACTACAAGAGGAATCGCCAACCCGGACGCATGCACCCAGCGCCCGAACAACGTGTCGGCCGGAGTACCTGACTGAACCTTCAACGCCAGCACCAGCAGCACGGGCGCGACTACACACACCCAGAGCACCACGGTCACGACCAGTTGCGAGGAGAGCTTCGACACTTCGAGGCGGATCACCCGCGCCACACCGCTGACGCTCATGCGGCCGTCAACTTGTCGAACAGAAGGCGTAGCGCCGGCTGCCGGGTCTCCAAGCGCCGAACGGCAATTCCCTTGTCAGCCAAAGCCAAGACGAGTGCATCCAGGGCCGGCTGCTCGGCCGACACCTCCAAGTCGGGCCCCTCATCGACTGCCACGACATCTGGCAATTCAGCCGCCACTCGCAGGGCGGCAACATCATCGCTGGTCCGTAGCCGGTAGCTAGGAGCCGGAGCGGATGCGCGCAGTTCCGCCATCGACGCTTGCACCACGACCTCACCGGCCCGCATTACGGTCGCGTCGTCACACAGATCGTCCACGGCAGCCAAGTCGTGGCTGGAGACCAGTACCGACCGGCCGTCGGTCGCCAGTTCGCGAAGCAGGCCGAGCAGGTCTGACGCCGAAGCCGGATCCAGACCACTCGTCGGCTCGTCCAGGATCAGCAGCCGGGGGCGACGGATCAGGCAGGACGCAATCGCGAGTCGCTGCCGCATACCCATCGAGTAGGCGCCCACTTTGGTGCGCGCCCGATCGCCGAGACCGACCCGGTCCAGGGCCTCCGCAGGGGGCATACCGCCTTCGTCGTCAAGCCGCGCGACCACTTCGAGGTTCTTCATCCCGCTCAGGTACGGATAGAAACGCGGCTCTTCCACACACCCAGCCACCCCTCCCGGTACGGCGCCGCGCACGCCGGCCAGCGGGGCGTCGTTCAGAGTCATGGTCCCGCTGTCCGGGCGGATCAGGCCGAGGACCATCGCCAGCAGGGTGGTCTTGCCGGCCCCGTTCGGCCCCAGCAGGCCGTGCACCGCGCCGGCGCGGGCTGTGTGGTGCGCGCCGGCAACAGCTGGCACACCGTCGTACTGCTTGGTGAGGCCGGTCAGGGTCAGGCCGGTCAACGACCCGCCTTCGCCGGGATCTGCGACTTCACTTCCGGCATGATGCCGTCCGCGTCGCCGATCGGGGCGGCCGCCTGCGGGAACTTCGCCAGTACCTGCTCCGGCGTCATCACCGTCGCGTCGCCCGGGTAGGGCTTGGTGTAGCCGTTGGAGGCATACCAGGTCATCCGGTTGAACGGCTCGAAGGCCAGCATGTCGACCTTCGAGAAGTCCTGCTGCTCCGACCAGGTGATCCACTGCTTCTCGACCGTGGAGGTGGCCTGGGCAGCGGTCTTGTTCATCGTGTCCAGCGGGACCGTATTAGCCAGTGCCGTGTAAGGCGTCATGTCGGGCTTGTTGGTGAAAGCGTCGTACATGGGCTCGGCGGCCAGGTCCACCTGGTTCATCGGCGGCAGACCGAGGATCTGCTCGATCGTCCGCGTCACGTTGGTGAGGGTGTAGTTGGTGCTCACGACCGCGCCCCGCTTCGCGTACGGGCTGGCGATCAGGGCGACGTTACGGTGCCCGTCGACGTGGTCGACACCGTTCTGCGAGTCGTCCTCGACGCTGATGACTACGGTGTCCTTCCAGTACTTCGAGTGCGACACCGCATCGACGATCCGGCCGACGGCCAGGTCGCTGTCGGCCTGCATCGCGGCCGGGGTCGGGTAGCCCGCCGACGTGCCGTTGGTGTGGTCGCTGGACAGCCAGAGCATGTTCAGGTTCGGCAGCTTGCCGTCCTTCTCATAGCCCTGCAGGTCCTTGAGGAACAGGTCGGTCCGGTACTGGTCCGGGATCCGCGTGTCGAACTGCGGGTAGTTGCGGCTCAGGATCCCATCCAGCGAGGGGATGTCCGAGATGCTCTTGTTGTAGCCGACCGGCGTGTGCAGCTGACCGGTCTGCTTGCCCTCGAGGATCTGCGAGTCCTTGTACCATTCCGCCCAGCTGCCCGCGGCGTTCGTGCCGTCAGGCGCGACGAACCCAGCGGCGTACTCGCCCCAGACCTTGGCAGTCTTGCCGTGGGCCAGAGCGTTGTCCCAGAGGAACCCGGACTTCGGGTAGACCATCGCGTCCGGCTGACCGTAGCTGCGGACATAGTTCGCGTACGACCGCTCGAGGTAGTCGTTCACGAAGCCGGCGTCCAGCCAGGTGTGGCCGGTTGCCGAGTTCGTGCCCTGGGAGTACAGGTTGTCGATCAGCGGGAACTGCTGTGCGATCGAGTGGATGTTGGGCGTGATGGCCTTACCGAACTGGGCCAGTGCGGGTGCTCCGTTGCCGCGTGTGTCGTCACCGAGCACCTGGTCGTAGGTACGGTTCTCCCGGACCAGCAGGATCACGTGCTTGATGGTCGAGGGATCGCCGACCCGGGTCGGAACCGCCACCGGGGCCTTCTTCTGCGCGGCGCTGTCGTTCTTGGTCTGCAGCGCGGTCCACTGGTTGTTCTCGAAGACCGTCTGGGTGTACGTCGCCATCTGCTCAGGCTTCGGCGGGTCGATCAACTGCACCACGCCGATGTCGGAGTACACCTGCTTGCCGGTCGCGGGCGACGTACCCGGACCCTGCGAGATGGTGCGTTCCTTGCCGAGGGCACCGACACCCTTGAGGTTGCCGACCACGACCTTGCCGAGCTGCTTGTCGACGATGATCTTGCCCGGGTACCACGCAGTCGGGACCAGGCCTGCGAAGGCCGGATTGCCGTTCGTGCCGTTCAGCTCGTAGATGCCGAGCGCGTTGTTGCGGCCCAGGCTGACGGCCAGGTGGTTGTCATCCAGCATCGCGAGCGCGTTCGGCGAGCTGCCGAGCGGCTGGCCGGGCAGCGGGTTCACGTTGAACGACCGCCGCACCTTGCCCTTCGTGGTGTCGAGGATGCTGACGGAGTCGTCGCCGGCGTTGGCCACCAGTACGTCGGTGCCGCGCGCGATCAGGGCGGTCGGGTCGAGACCGACCGTGTAGTCGCGGACCACCTGGTGGGTGCCCAGATCGATCTCGCTGACCGTGCCCGTGCTGGCGTGACCGTTCTTGGCGACGACTGCCGACGTATACGACTTGTTCGTGGTGTCACCCGCCACTGGCCGGCGCCCGGCCTCGTTGCCGATCAGCACGTGGTTGCCGACGACAACCAGATCCCTCGGAGCCATTCCGACCGGGGTCCGCCAGGCGACAGTCCCGGTGGCGGAGTCGATGCCCACAACCGCGTTGTGGCCGGACAGGGTGGTGATGATCGTGGTGCCGTCCGGGGCCCAGGCCAGGCCGCTGGGGATCGGCTGCGCGCCGGGTGCGTCCGCTGCGGCGGGCAGCGCGATCACAGCGGGGCTGCTCAGCTTGCCGTCAGCGGCCACGTTGAAGCGGATCAGGTTCTTCGTCTGGGTAGCCCACAGCTTGGTGCCGTCGGCCGAGAACAGCAGACCACCGAGGCCGATGTCCCCGCTGCCGGTCCCCTTCGGCGGGGTGTACTGCTGGACGACCTTGTTGCCGACCAGGTCGATGACGCTGAAGATGCCGTCGCCGGACTTGGTCTGGTCAACCGCGACCTTCCCGTCCGGGCGGACCGCGAGGTCCATCACCTGGCCGGTCTGCTCGATCGACGTACCGACCGGGCGGATGAACTTGTTCTCAGGGACGACCACCGAGCCGTCCTGTTGGCGACCGACGGTCCTGCTACCGAGCGTCGGACCGCTGTTGGTGGCGGCCGAGGCCACCGCCGTCGTCGTGGCCAGCAGGGCGATCCCCGCGGCCGAGATGATTAGCCGTTTCTTGCTCATCAAGCGCACTCCAATGGGCGGATATTGTGGCGCAATACATGGCAACGTTGTCAGATCCTTCCCGGAAGGGCAGCGACGCACACATGATTCCGAGATGAACAATCGGCTACCACGTGATTACGTATCGCGTAGTACGTGTCGCGTAGTACTTGTCGCGTAGTAATCTGGGAGGCCGAAGGCTGAGAAGGGTGTCGGATGCAAGCCAATGATGCGCAAACTCTGGTGATGTGCGTTCTCGCCGACGGTCCGTTGCACGGCTACGCGATCAACGCGGCGATCGAGGAACTGACTGGCGAGCGTCTCGGTGCCGGCAGCCTGTACGGCGCATTGACGCGCCTGGAGGCCAAGGGTTTGACCGAGTCGCTGGAAGAACAGGGTCGCCAGCGGCCGGTCCGGCTGACTCCCAAGGGCCGCGATGTGCTGGAGCGCGAACTGCTGACCATGGCCCGGGTGGCAGCCGTCGGCCTGAAGCATCTCGGGGTGAAGCCCGCGTGAACGTCGCCCGAACCCTGGTCAGCCTCTACCCCCGGCCGTTCAAGGAACACTGGGGCGCGGCGCTGGAAGGCGATGCCCGGGCCGCAGGCTGGCGCTCCTGGCCGAACGTGCTGGTGAGCTTGCTGGACATGTGGATACATCCGGCGATCTGGCCGGCCGCGTCCCGCACTCAGCGCCGATTGCGGGCCGCGAACTTGGCAGTCGCTGTCACTGCCGTCGGGTGGCTGGTCGGCCATGCGGTGGTAGAGATGAGCACCTCGGTGCCCCGCGCCCTCGCGCATTCCTGGATCCTCAGCGCTTGCGACGGCCTCACATTCCTCGGCTTCGCGCTCGTCCTTCCCTTCCCACACCTGACCCGCCGTGCGTTGACCGAACTGGTCGACCGGGCGGCGCGCCTACTCGCCGTGCCGGTGTTTCTCGGCGGTTTCGTAGTGGTGATGGTGCACAGCGGAATCGACCCGGATACGTTGCCCCTGCTCCGCCCGGCCGTGCTCGCTTGCTGGTGGATCGCTTTGACACTGGGGACAATCCAGAGCGTCCGGACCGTCGCAGGCATGGACATCGCCACGATCACCACGCCAGGACCGGAACGACTCCGCCTGGGACTGTGGACAGCGGCCGCAGGCCTCGCTCTGGGCGGCTCGATCATCCTCGGCTCCGCCGTGACGGTCGGGCACGACAGGCTGGCGGGGATCGTCGCCGGGGTTGGGCTCCTGGCACTCGCCGCGGCCACTATCGGGACCGTTCGCGACCTGGCGGCGACTGATTGAGCTACCCGGCGTTCACCTCGGGGTACTGCTGTGACGGTCCGTTCAGCAACGGCTCGGGCGTGCCGCGCACGACATGGTCGAGGAACGCGACCACGTAGTCTGCCTGGATCGCCAGCGCCCGCTTGCCATCGATGTTGCCAAGCGCAACGAGATTGCGGATCGGCGGAGCCAGGAAGTAGACGCCGTAGTCGGTGAAATTGAAATGCCGCACTCCGTCGATCGTGTAGAGCCACGAGTGGCTCGTGCTGGCGGCCAGCAACGATCGGGCCGCATCCCGGTCGCCGGCGCTGTCCGTTGCGGAAGGGCCGCAGACGCCAGTGACACATGAGTCCTCCGAGCCCACAATCATCAGTGGCGCACGCAGTCCGGCCTTGACCACCTTCCCGAACTGAGTGCCGTCCAGGTCGACAGCGCCGGCGCAATTCCGGTCCAGCTGACACGCCTGCAGCGATGCCGCGCCACCGAACGAGTGGCCGACGTACGAGATCGGTGTCTTGCTGATCCGGCCGGCAAACCGTCCGACCTGGTCGAGCGCTGCCACCTGGGTAGCAACGAAGCGTGCATCGGCCGCCCAGATGTCGACGAGTCGATCGCCCACCTCGAGGATGTGACCGCTGTGGCCGCCCAGGTCCGCTGGGTTTCCCGCCTTTGCGCTGGCCACCGCCTGCCCGTGAAGAACGGTGAGATTCGCACTGTAGGTGGGAGTCACGCCGGCCACGAGGTATCCATGGCTCGCCAGGTTTTCTGCCAGCGCGGTGTACTGCGGAGCCGAGAGTCCCATGCCGGGCTCTACCACCACGACCGGGAACCGGCCCATGGCCACCGGTACGCCGTCGAGCGCCTGCACCTTGATGGCCTTGAACTTGCTCTCGAACCATCCGGGCGGCCCTTTGAACTGCAGCCCGGCCCAGACGCCCGGCGCATACTGTGCCGCCCGGCCGCTAGCCGTTGGCGACGCCGGGTACCACAGCCAGACCGAGAGTTCCCTCGGCGCGCCAGGATGCGGAGCCAGTGGATCAGTACGTGCGTGGTCGGTCCACTCGAACGCGGTCCTCCCGACCCGGTACGGACCGCTCAGAGCCGGCATGGCGAGCGGCCGCCCGCTCCGGATCGCGACAACAGCCACGTATCCAGCGCTAATCACCACCACCGCGACGACGACCGCCAGGACCAGCCTGACCAGGCGGCGCACCCAGCCACGCCGCGGTCGACCGGTTGGGATCTTCGCAGTGCTCATCATGGCCGAATAGTACACACTGCGTACTACGTAGCGCGTGCTATTCGCTTGCGAATTGGCTACACAGTCGAGGGATGTGCCGCCGGCCTGACCGGACCAGGATGAACAGATCCGCTAGGCAGGAGGGGAGACAAGGCTGAGCCTGTTGCTCGCCAGGTCACGCTCTTGAGAGAGCACAACCTCACTCTCGGGGCTGGTGAGGTGATGTTCGTCGGCGGCCTGCCGGGCCTGGCCGTGGTGCTGCCAACCGCGGCCGGGCCCGAGCGTACTTCGGCGGTGATGATGGAGGGGTGAACGTCAGAGCAGCAGGTTGAAGACGCTGAAGGCGCGTTCCCAGTGTTCTGTCTGCGGATTCTTCACATCGGGGTCGATGATCTTGAAGGTGCGAGCGAGCGCGAGGCTGAGGCCGCCCACCACATCGGGCAGCCGGGACTCGGTCTCGTCGCTGATGGTCAAGTCGAGCGGAGGCCACGTCGCGAGTTGGGCCAGGATCGGTTTGAGGTCGATCTCTTCGTCGAGCTTCCGGAACTGGTGGATGCTCTCCTGCAAACCCTTGGTGATCGGCAGGTCGTTCGGTTGGATGATGTCCCTGTCGTTCGCCTTCGCCGTGACCTGACCGATCAGGAGCAGGTCGTAGAGCCTGCCGCTGACGAAGTCGCTATGGCGTTTGATGTCATCCTTGTCGACGTCCAGACCCGCTGCGACGCGGAAGAAACGCTCGAACTTGTTCACGGCCATGACCGGCATACTGTCTCCTCAATTTGGTTGGTCGGCCAAGTGAGCCTCGGCCTCCGGGGCGGTTTCAGGTGCCCGCGAGATGCCCGCGGCCGAATAGGCCTCGTCCGCATCGAGCGTTTCCCGCTCCAGCAATGCTTGGGCCAGCCGGTTCAGGTTGATCCGGTGGTCCTGAATGGTCTTTCGTGCTTGCGCACTGCACTCGTCCATCAGGCGGCGGACCTCCTGGTCGATCAGCGATCGGGTGGCTGGGCCAGGACCGTGGCCGTCGAGTGCGAAGGGCTGCTCCTGGTCGGGGCGCGGTAGTACGGACACCGGACCGATCGCCTCGGACATTCCCCAGCGGCCAACCATCTGGCGGGCGATCTCGGTGGCTTGTTCGAGGTCGGACTCCGAGCCGGTGCTGACGTCCCCGAAGACAAGTTCCTCGGCCGCCCGACCGCCGAGCGCCCCGGCGATCCGCCCGCGGAGATACTCCGACAGGTAGCCGTACCGGTCCTCGTTCGGCGACTGGTAAGTGACGCCCAGCGCCTTCCCGCGGGGAATGATCGACACCTTCCGTACCGGATCGGCCCCCTTGGTGAGCATGCCGAGCAGGGCGTGACCGGACTCGTGATAGGCGGTCCGCCGCCGATCTTCCGGCGACATGGTGATCTTCCGGGCGGTCCCTAGGACGATCTTCTCGAGCGCGTCGCTGAAGTCGCGCCTGGTCACGCGGTCATGACCGCGGCGGGCGGCCAGCAGCGCCGCCTCGTTGACGAGGTTGCGCAGGTCCGCGCCGACCATGCCGGGAGTGGCCGCGGCCAGTTCGGCGAGGTCGACCTCCTCGGCGAGCGGCACCGAACGGGTGTGCACCGCCAGGATCTGTCGCCGTCCCTCATGGTCCGGCGGGTTGACCATGATCCGTCGATCGAACCGGCCGGGGCGTAGCAACGCCGGATCCAGGATCTCGGGCCGATTCGTCGCGGCCAGCACGACGACCCCCTCCGCGCCACTGAAGCCGTCCATCTCCGTGAGGATCTGGTTCAGCGTCTGCTCCCGCTCGTCGTGGCCACTGATGCTGACCGCCCCACCGCGCGCGCGCCCGACCGCGTCCAGTTCGTCGATGAAGATGATTGCCGGAGCCGCCTTCTTGGCCTGCTCGAACAGGTCGCGAACCCGGCTGGCGCCGACACCGACGATCATCTCGATGAACTCGGACGCGGAAGCGAAGAAGAACGGCACCCCTGCCTCCCCGGCCAACGCCCGGGCCAGCAGCGTCTTGCCGGTGCCAGGCGGTCCGGTCAGCAGTACACCGTGGGGGATGGTGGCGCCGAGCTGCCGATACCGCCGCGGGTCTTTGAGGAAGTCCACGATCTCCTCGACCTCGGACTTCACCTCGTCGATCCCGGCCACGTCGGCGAACGTCGTACGCGGCCCCTGTTCAGGCCGGTAGACCCTGGCCCGCGACCGAACCATGTCCCCGAAGCCGCCGAGTCCGCCCGCGGCGCTGCGCCGGTATAGCCACATCAGCATGGCGACGAACAGGATCGTCGGACCGAACCCGTAGAGCAACTGCTGCCAGAACGGTGCCCGGTCGGCCGGACGCGCATTGACATTGACGCCGTTCTTGAGCAGCAGCTGCATCAACTCGTCGTCGGCGAACGCCGGCCGCTCGGTGGTGAAATACTGCACCGGCTTGGCGTTCTGGTCAGCCGGCGGGTATCGCACAGACCGGCGGAACTGTCCGTCGATCGTGTCACCGGTCGACGTGATCTCCACGACGTTTTTCGCCACCACCTGCTCACGGAAGAAGGTGTACGACACCGTGGCCCGGGCCGGAGCCAGCACCGCACCGGCAACGATCCAGTTCAGGACGAACAGCAGTACGACGAACAGCCAGAACCACCGGGTGTTCGGACGCTGGCCAGACCCATCTGGACGCTCGCCAGTCTCATCTGTTCCTGCCCGGCGCCACCAAGTGGTCACCTTCTCCATCGTGCTCTGCAGACGCGACGTCGACGTCGACACCCTCGGCTCACCGCTTCCGGCCTCGGCCCGGCTGGGTCGGCACCGGTTTATCGAGCATCCCGTGCAGATGTGCGGCGGCTAGTTCGATATCGGTGTGCTTGTACTGCCCCGCCCGCGACTCGGCGGAAAGCACTCCGCATCGATGAACCTTCTGGAAGTCGCCGTACGGGAACTTGTACCTGCCCTTGTTGTCCTCGTCCTGTTCGTCGTCGATTCCGAGGTACCACCTCGAGTATTCGGCGAACCCGTGTTCGGAGATGAACTTGTTCTCCATCTCGGCGGTCGGCTGATGCTCACTCCAGTCGTCTCGTTCGTCCAGCACGACCTCTCCCGCTTCGACGAGGTCCTGGGCATGCGCATAGGCTCGTTTGTTCAGTGTGACGGACATCAGTGACTCTCCTAACTTTCTAGTCCGCAGTTGATCGATCTCTCCAAGCCGAATCGGCTCCGCTGTCCGCGGCCGCAGGGTGGATGCGCCCGTTCGCCTCCGAAACGTCGGCGCGGACCTTCGGCAGCGCTTCGGGGTGACGCTCCTGCAAGAACGCCAGCAACTTCTCGCGCACATCGCAGCGCAGATCCCAATTGCTGGGCGCGTCGGCCGAGCTCACCAGTCCTCGGACGACCATCGTCGAGGGCGTCGTGTCCACTACCTGCAGTACCCAATCCTGGCCGTCCCACAACGGCGACCGCTGGACCACGCGATACATCTCGGCGCGGAGCTCTTCGACCGGCACCGTGAAATCGACATGCAAGACGATGCTGCCGAGCACCGTGGCCTCGTGCCGGGTCCAGTTCTGGAAGACGTTGGTCGTGAACCAGGAGATCGGCAGGATCAGCCGACGGTTGTCCCAGGTGCGGACCACGACATAGGTCAGCGTGATCTCGTCGACACGACCCCATTCGTCGTTCACGACGACGACATCGTCGATCCGGATCGGGTCGGTGATGGCGATCTGTAGTCCGGCGAAGAGGTTGGCGAGTGTCGTCTGCGCAGCGAGTCCCGCAACGATACTGACCACACCGGCCGAGACCAGGAAGCTCGCGCCGAGGGTGCGCGCCGGCGGAATGGTCATCACCTCCGCGGTGATGGCGACGAACACGAGGATCGCGATGATCACCCTGCGGAACAGCACGATCTGCGTCCGGATCCGGCGCGGTCGCCGATTGTCCTTGATGTCGACATTGAAGCGCGAAAGGGCCACGTCCTCGGCGACGCGGGTCAGCGCGATGACCAGCCACGTGACGGCAACGATCAGAACCAGAACGAGGACGTGGCGCCCGATCTCGGTGGGCGCGCCGCCCAATCCCGCATACGGCAGGGCGATCAGGACAGTGACAGTGGTGAGCGTGATCCGGAACGGAAGCCTGCACCGCAGTTGGAGCGACCGCCAGACAGGCGAGGTTGAACGGGCCTGCTTGCGCCGCACCGCTCGCTGGATCGCGAACGCGACCAGCCACGCAACAATCACCGCGACGATCAGGGAGACCATCGGCTGGACGAACCGCGATGCTAGCTCCATGTTCGGCGGACGTGCGACGTGAGGCCGCCCGTGAGGCCGCTCTCCCCGGCGGCGGTCACGGCGCGTACGGACAGCGGTGTGGCGACGTCCTCCAACGACCGGCGCTCGGCATCGACGCCCCAGACGAACTCGATCAGCCCGCCGATCAGCATCAGGATCGAGGCGACGGCGTAGCCGACGAAGACGCGTCCCCGATCGCTGCCATCACCGATCAGCGTTGCGAACAGCCATGGTGCGACGACTCCGCCGACCAGCACCGACATCGCGAAGAAGAACGCGATCGCCTGCGCGCGGAACTCGATGGGGAAGATCTCGCTCACGGTCAGATAGGCCGACGACGCCGCTGCTGAGGCGAAGAAGAAGACGATGCACCACAGCAGCGTCTGGGTGGTAGCGGTCAGCACAGCCTCGTTGAACAGCCATCCCGTGACCAACAGCAGCACTGCGGCCACACAGTAGCTGCCGCCGACCATGGCCCGCCGGCCGATCGTGTCGAAGTACCGGCCGAGGAGGATCGGGCCGAGAAGGTTGCCGAGGGCAAACGGGAAGATGAAGTACGGGACCTTGTCAGCAGCGATGCCGTAGAAGTCGGCGAGGATCAGCGCATAGGTGAAGAAGATCGCGTTGTAGAGGAACGCCTGTGTCGTCATCAGGCTGAAGCCGACCACCGACTGCCGGCGATAGTCACGCAGGACCAGCCGCGCGAGCTCGGGGTAGCTGAGCTCACCCCGCGGGCTGAGCTCGAGGGCGCGATCCTCGCCGACGGGCGCTAGTTCGACGCCCTTCGCTGCGACTTCTCGCTCGATCTCGTCGGCAATACGCTCTGCCTCCTCGGCCCGCCCGTGGGTGAGCAGCCAGCGCGGGCTCTCCGGGATGTGCCGCCGCAGCGGCCAGATCAGGATGCCGATGACGGGTCCGATCAAGAGGGCGAGGCGCCAGCCGAGGTCGACCCCGAACAGTTGCGGGTCGAGGAAGAAGACGTTCGCCCCCGCGCCGATCATCGCACCGAGCCAGTAGGTGCCGTTGACGGCAAGATCCGTCCGGCCGCGGTATGGCGCGGGGATCAGCTCGTCGATGGCGGAGTTGATCGCGGCGTACTCCCCGCCGATGCCGGCGCCGGCGATGAACCGGGCCACAGCGAAGAACAAGAAGTTCAACGAGCATGCGGTGAGCGCGTTGCCGAGCAGGTATATGCCGAGGGTCAGGATGAAGAGCCGCCGCCGCCCGACCTTGTCGGTCATCCGGCCGAAGAAGAGAGCACCGCAAACCTCGCCCAACAGGTAAAGACTCGCCCCGAGCCCTACCTGGGAGGAGCTGAACCCGAGGCTGCCTTGGTCTCGGAGCCGGTCGGCGATCGAGCCTGCGATCGTGATCTCCACGCCGTCCAGCACCCAGGTGATGCCCAGCGCGATGATGACCCGCCAGTGGAAACCGCTCCACGGGAGCCGGTCGAGCCGGGCGGGCACGGTGCTCCGGATCGGAGGTGGCCTGGGCTGTACGTCCCGCCGCGGCGTCACCGCAACACCTCCGCGTTCAACTCCTGGCGGCGCGTCTTGCGCCATGTCGCCCGGAGGGTGGCCACCCCCACGAGCGACAAGACAGCAAGCAGACCGACGGACAGCGCGGTGAACACCTCGACCTGCTCAGGAGTGGGCGAGGGCATGTATCCCCGCTCAAGCAATTGGTACTGCCAAGAAGTGCCGGTGAACAGGAACGTGAGCGCGAGCGCGATGCTGTGCGAGTAGTCCCACAGGGCGTGCAGCAAGGAGACCCACAAGTACATCCCCAGCAGCGCGCCGGTGAAACGGAACCGGCCATCACGCGCTTCCCGGAACAGCACTCCACCGAGTATCGCCGTCCAGAGCCCGTGCCCGAACGGCGTCAGCACGCCCCGCACCAGTTCCGTGTCGACCAGTCCCGTCAACGACAGGCCTCGTACGGTGAGCAACGCGTTGAATGCGTAACCGGCCGTTTCAAACGCCGCGAATCCGAAGCCGACCGCCGCGCCCAGCACGAACCCGTCCCGAGCGTGGCGCCGCTGCAGGTGCCGAGTGACGAGGACGAGGGCGCCGAGCTTGACTGCCTCCTCGATCAGACCGACGCCGAGGAACAACAGCGGCGATGGTGAGAGGATATAGGCCTCCAGAACGGCGGCCCCGAGCACACCAAGCAGCCCGCCCAACACGAAAGCAGTGACGATCAGTTCGGCAGTGACATCTTGGTCCTTCCACCTCTCGAACGCCCAGGCGACGAACGTGACCGGGACCAGAAAGCTGCCGAGCAGGATCAGGGTGGGAACCAGATTGGGGTTGGCGGTGAGCAGCGTGATGACGACACTCGCGACCCACAACGTCAAGCCGACCAGGAAGATCTGCAGCCAGGCGCGCCTGGTCCGTGGACCTGTCCTGCCGGTCGTCGAAGTCATCGTCGACTGCTTCCGTCCGCGTCACAGCCGACCGCCCGGTCGGCTGGTGCGTCTCCGGCTGACACCGCGACTATCCCGGCGCAAGCCGGCCCGACGCCCTAGCCGACGGCAGGAACTGCCCTGTGCTCGCGTGCCGTGTTCAGAATCACCCGCCTGCCTGCAACCGCACATCCCCTAATCAAGTGCTTGTGGAGACGGCGCACCTCTCTCTGCGCTGACGTCACCCCCCTCGGTCGCCGCGGCTCGGCTCAGGCGGGCGGGAGCGCTGATGGCCGGGTTCTCACCGGTGCCGTCAGCGGTACTGCTGGGCTACCGGGATGACGAGGGTCAGCACACCTCGGTCGTAGGTCGCCTTGACGTGGTCGACGTCGAGGTTGTCGCCGAGGAACACTTGACGGCTGAAGGTGCCCTGCCGTCGCTCTGCGACGACCACCTCCTGCTGCCCCTCCTCCGGCGTCCAGGTGCGTTCCGCACGAACGGTCAGGACTTCATCTCCGCGGTGATCTCGATCGAGTCGCGATCCACGCCAGGGACATCCGGTCGAGCTCACGGAAAGCGAGTTCACGGAAGGGATCGAATCGCATCAACATGACACCCTCCTGTTGTTCTGCAGCAATCGTTTAACCCAACCTCGCGATCCAGTCACCGAACCGGCATCCCGGGACCACGTAGTCCGCCTACTCGAGCGGCTGAGGTGTAGCCTTCGAAATGTCGCGGAATTCCCCCGTAACCATTGATCTGTGTACCGATTGCGGACGAATGACATGACGCGCCGGCCCCGCGGCGACCGTCTCCAGACCACCGGTCGACCGTGAAGCGCACAGACGAGGCCGGGTATCCACAGATGGCTGATCCACCCGTCTACAGCATCGGCGCGCTGGCGCGAATACTCGGCATCCCCGCCGCGACGCTGCGCACCTGGGAGGAACGGTACGACGTCGTGGTGCCGGAGCGCAGCCCGGGCGGTCAGCGCCTGTACTCGCAGTCGCAGCTGGAGCAGTTGCGCTTCGTCGGGGCCCAGGTGTCGGCGGGTCTCTCCACCGGCGACGCTCACCGGCTGCTGCAAGAGCGGGTGGTCGACGGCGCACCTCTGGGGCATGCGGAGATCCCGGACGGGAGCGGGTTGATCATCCTGCTGGCCGAGCGAGATCCGTACGCTGCGGACTTCTCCGAGTACTTCCTGCGCAGGGCAGGGTATGTCGTCATTGTCGTGACCACAGTCGAGCAGGCCATTGCTGAAACAGCACGGAAGTCGCCCGACCTCGCAGTGATCGATCTGCTGATCTCCGGTGGGAACGGGCTACAGCTGGTCGCCCATTTGCGAGAGCGGCTCGACGTTCCCGTACTGGCGATCTCGACACTGGAGCTCAGAGACGATGCTTTGGCGGCCGGAGCGTCGACCTTCCTGCGGAAGCCGCTCCAGCCGCCGCAACTGGTTTCCGTCATCAAGCGCATGTTGGGACAGGGCGCCCTGGTCCGAGCGGAGTCCGACAGATGACCGCCCGGCTGACCTCCGGATCGGGCCCGCTCGATGTCATCCTCGGCGGCGGACTGCCGCGCGACGCGATCACCTTGCTGATCGGTGCCCCCGGTTCCGGCAAGACGATACTGGCGCAGCAGTGGGTGTTCGCCAACGCCGGCCCCGATCGACCGGCGCTGTACCTGACCACTGTCTCCGAACCACTGGAAAAGCTCCTCCGCTACAGCCAGAGCCTGTCGTTCTTCGACGTGAAGGCGGTCGGACGGAGCGTCTGGTACGAAGATCTCGGGGTGACACTGCGCGATCACGGCCTGAAGGGTGTGCACGAACGCCTGCGCGATCTCATCCTGGAACACCAGCCGGTGATGATCGTGATCGACAGCTTCAAGGCGATGCATCCGTACGCCGAGCGGAGCAATGGCTTCCGCCGGTTCCTGCACGAGCTCGCCGGCATGCTCAGCGCCTTCCCGGTGACCTCGCTGTGGGTCGGGGAGTACGAGGACGAGGACATCCGTCGCGCTCCGGAGTTCGCCGTGGCCGACGCGATCATTGCGCTTGGAACTGTCCAGTCCGGCGAACGCCCGGCCCGGTCCCTGTACGTGCACAAACTCCGGGGCGGCGACTTCGTGGTCGGCAAGCATGCGTACCGCCTCTCCGCGGACGGGGTGGCGGTCTATCCCAGGCTCGCCGACCCCACGGATCAAAGCAGTTCCGAGCTCCGCGAAGAACGAATCCCGTCGGGCATCCAGGCGCTCGACGACATGCTCGGGAAAGGCTACTGGCCGGGCGCATCGACCCTGGTGGCCGGCCCTACCGGGATCGGGAAGACGTTGATGGGGCTGCATTTCGTCTTCAATGCTGTTCAGCGGGGCGAACATGCCGTGATCGCGACGATGCAGGAGGACCCGTCGCAACTGGCGCGGACCGCCTCGCAGTTCGGGTGGTCCCTGGAAGCGGAGAACCTGACCCTCATGTACCGCAGCCCCGTCGACCTCTATGTCGACGAGTGGGTGTACGAGCTGCTGAACACGATCGAGGCCACTGGAGCGAGCCGGGTTCTGCTGGACAGCCTGGGGGATCTGCAGGCCGCCGCACCTGATGAGACTCGATTCAGGGAGTACGTCTACGCATTGCTGCACAGGTCGTCCCGCGGTGGGACCAGCCTGATGATGACCTACGAACTCCCCGAGCTTTTCGGGATCAGACGGTTGAACGATGTCTCAGCGTCTCACCTTGCCGACAACGTGGTACTGCTCCAGTACCACGGGCTGACCGAGATGATGTCACGCACTCTCACCGTCCTGAAGACGCGGGCCACCGACCACGAAGCCGGCGTCCGGGAGTTCCAGATCACCGTCGACGGGATCACGCTTGTTCCCGCTACCGACCGCCGCACCGCGGTGGCCAATGAATGACTTCCTGGTCGCCACCTACTCGGCACGGGCAGTTCCCTTCCCCACTTCCTCGCCACTTCCTCGGCAGGCCTGGCAAGGCACCACCTACCCGCGGGAGGCTCGATCCGTACGGCCCGCCGCACGCCTTCGCGATAATGAGGAGTCACATGTGCACCCGGCTACGAGTAGGTCGTCGGCCCGCTATCGACAGCCATGCACGATGATTCGCGCTGGGAGTAGACGGAGCGGCCGCGCGGCGCCACCCTCGTTGACGGGTCATCTTCGTGGTCGGGTACGGGAATGGAAGTCCGTACTCGGCCTGCTCGATTCGGCGGCGACCGGGCGAAGCGCGATCTTGTTGGTGGACGGTGCCCCTGGCATCGGCAAGACCCGGCTGTTGGCCGCGGCCCAGGACCGGGCGGCGGACCACGGGTTCAGCCTCGCCAGGGCTCATGCTGACGAGGTGCCGAAGCCACTCCCGCTGGGGCCGCTGTTCGAAGGACTGGACGTGGTACCGCCGGGCAGTCTCGATGGCCGCGGACCATCCACAAAGAGCGAGGTGCTTAGCTGCCTCGACAAGTTGGCGGTGCAGGTCGGCAAACTGGCAGCGGACGGGCCGACCTTGATCACGTTGGATGACTTGCAATGGGCCGACGAAACGACAGTGGTTGCGTTGCGGGCCTTGCCGACGTGGTTGGAGGGTCATCCCGTCGGCTGGGCGCTGGTACGCCGGCTGGGTGCCGAGGACCCGGCGACCGATTGGTTGTTCGAAGAGTGGCAGAAGCTGGGCGCGGATCGGCTCGAACTCGGTCCGTTGCCGCATGATGCCGTGGCCGATCTCATCGCCGACATCCTTCAGGCCTCCCCTGACCTAGGTCTGCTGACCCTGGCCGATGGCGCGGCGGGCAACCCGCAACTCCTGGTGGCATTGATGGACGGGCTGCGCGACGAGGGCGCCGTCGCCATTGCCGGAGGCAAGGCACGGCTCCTCTCCGAGCGGCCCCCACAGCGGGTGGAGGAAGTGATCCATGACTGGGTTGAGCGGCTCAGCCCCAGAGCGCGCAATCTCCTCGAAGTAGCCGCGTTCCTGGATCGGTCGTTCGCCGTGGACGATCTGGCCCAGCTTCTCGGGTGGCCGGCCGAGCGCATGCGGGCGCCACTTCACGAGGCCGTTGCGTGTGACCTCTT
The DNA here is from genome assembly GCA_033851055.1 of Kribbellaceae bacterium. GTDB lineage: Bacteria > Actinomycetota > Actinomycetes > Propionibacteriales > Kribbellaceae > Kribbella. Next base: position 19,405 of record JAWWPC010000099.1, read on the forward strand.
GACGACCGTCGGGAAGGATGTGCTGGCCTTCCAGCACGACCTCGTCCGGCAGTCTGTCGCCCATCGCGTTCCAACCGCCGTGCGGTGCGCGCTGGGTAGCGAGGCCAAGCACCCAGGCTCGCCGAAGCGGGTGAGCAAAGTATGGGACGGACTCACAGATAGCGAGCGGACGGTTGCCGAACTGGTGGCCAGTGGGCTGACCAACCGCGAGGTAGCGCAGCGGATCTACCTTTCGCCGCATACCGTGTCGTTCCATCTGCGCAAGGTGTACCGGAAGCTCGGTGTCGCGACGCGGGTCGAGCTGGCCCGGCTCTCCATCGAGCAAGAACGGTACGCCCGGGTATGACCCCCAATTCACTTCACGGCCGCGAAACCGCAGTCCGCCATCTCAGCGAATCGATCATGGCGGTTGAAGCGGGTCAGGGGTGCGTCAGCCTGGTGGAAGGAGCCGCCGGGCTCGGTAAGAGCCGCCTACTGCTGGAGGCAGCCGCCCGGGCCAGACGTCTTGGGATCGTCGTGGCATCCGCCCGGGCCAACGAGCTTGCTCACCCGTCCCCACTGGCACCGTTGCTGGCCGCTTTGCGCAGCAGTGTGCCGCCGATTCTCGAAGATGCGGAGCTCGCGAACGCACGGGTGCTGGACTATGGCCGGCTCCAGCTGATCGAGCAACTGACGGCGCTGCTCGGTGAGAGGGCCCGTGGCGAACCGATCCTGATCATGCTTGACGACCTTCAGTGGGCCGACCCGCTCACGCTGCTCGCAGTACAGTCCATCACCGAACGGCTGGCAGCCAGTTCGGTGATGTGGCTGCTGAGCAGGCGCCCGTGGCCGTCCACGCCGGCGTTGGACGGCGTGCTTTCCACCCTCATCGCCGGCGGGGCGACCACCATCGAACTCGAGCCACTGTCAACCGGTACGGTCGTCGCGGTGGCCGCCGACCTGCTGGGCGCAACACCGGACAAGGCGCTGCTGGGACTGCTGGAGAAGTGCGGCGGCAACCCGTACATGGTGGTGGAGTTGCTGCGGGTGCTCGACGAACAAGGGGAACTGCTGGTCGATACCGCAGCGGCCCGACTCCTTCCAGGAGGTCCGTCCGGCTACCTGTACCACCGGCTCAGCATCGGGCTCACCTCGCTGTCTCCGCCATCAAGGCAACTGCTGGAGGTCGCGTCGATCTTCGGCCGAACCTTCGACCTGCGATGTGTTGCGCAGGTCCTGCACCGAACGGTTGCGGACCTGTTGCCGTCGATCCACGAGGTGCTCGGCGCCGACCTGGTGGTGGAGGAAGGCGAACTTCTCGGCTTCCGCCACGACCTGATCCGCGAGGCGACGTACAGCGCGCTGCCGGTCAGCGCTCGCCGGGCACTGCACCGCGAGGCTGCGGCCGCGTTGCTGTCCATCGGTGGGTCCGCCACCGAGGCGGCGGCACATGTGACAAAAGGCGCCGAACCCCACCCCCGATCCGAGAGCGAGTGCGTCCCAACCCACTCACCGGCACAGCGACCCGCCTTCGGTTGGGGAAGCCTGACCGGGGCCGAGCTCCGAGTCGCACGACTGGCCGCGAACGGACTCACCAATCGCGCCATCGCCAACGAGTTGTCCCTGTCTCCGCACACGGTGGAATCTCATCTGCGGCATACATTTCACAAGCTCGACCTCCGGTCCCGCGTCGAACTGACCCGCGTCGTCCTCACCCACGAACCCGAAGATTGAACCTCACTTGACGTCGATGTGGTGGCGTCGACCTGTCGAGCGCTTGGGTATCCGCACCTGCAGCACGCCGTCGGCGAGGGTGGCTTCGATCTGATCTTCATCCAGCTCGTCCGGCAGGATCACCTCATAGCGAAAGCGCCCCCGGGAACGGGTCTGGCGGCGCAACCAGCCGGTCCGCTCTTTTTCGGTCCGCTCTCCGCTGATCACCAGCCGCCGGCCCTCGACCTCGATGTTGATGTCCTTCTTCTTGATACCGGGGAGCTCGACCTCGAGGAGGAAGGCCTCATCGGTCTCCTCGAGGTCGGCCAGCGGGGTGAATCCGTCCGCCCCGAGCATCGACGGGAGTTCAGGACCCCGCTCGTCGAACAACCTGGACATCTGCTGCGTGAGCCGGTCGAACTCATTCGCCGGATCCCAGCGGTTGCCATCATTTCTGCTGACTCGTGCGGGCAGCGCCATTGCTCTGGTCCCTTCCGTCGTGCCGGCCTGGCCGGTTTGCAGGCCCACTGGTGTGAGCCTGCATCGGCCGGGCAACTCAGCACATCCCGGGTCCGCGCAGTCGTCTCCTCAGCGATCGGCGGGCAGCAGGTCCTTCTTGGTGAAGGTCAGGAAGCTGACCAGCGCGAGGATCGCGATCAGGAACAGCGCGCTGGTTCCGGTCGTCCCGAGGCCCAGCCCGCCGTCGGCGGGCGCCTGCGAGAGGTAGTCGCCGATCGAGGCACCGAGCGGCCGGGTCAGGATGTAGGCGATCCAGAAGGACAGCACCGCGTTCAGGCGGAACTTGAAGTGTGCGACCGCGACCAGGGCGATCACGCCGCCGAAGATGACGGCCGACACCAAGTAGCCCAGGCTGAAGGTCTCCGCGACCAGGTCCCCGGCCGCAGTGCCGAGCGCGAAGGTGAACAGGATCGTCAGCCAGTACCACGCCTCGCGGCGGGAGGTGACGATGCTGTGGATCGAGAGCGTCCGCTCGCTGCCGTACCAAACCGCGAAGGTGATCGCCAGCGCGACCGCGAAGACTACGGTCGTCAGCGCCAGCGGTACGCCGAGTCCGTCGGTGAGGTTGTCGGTGATCAGGGTGCCGGCCACGCTGATCAACACCACCACCAGCCAGTAGAGCCCCGGGACGTAGCGCCGGGCCCGGAACTGGAAGACCAGTGCGACCACGAGCAGTGCGCCGACAGCCGCGGTGGTGCCGCTGAGACCGAAGCCAAGCGTGGTGTTCAGGAAGTCGGCGGCCGTCTCACCCACCGTCGTACCGAGCACTTTGATGAGCCAGAAGTAGACGGTCACCTCGGGGACCTTGCTCAGCAGTAGCTGGCCCCGTGCGGTGCCGCGGGATCGCGTCATGTCTGTCGTCATGGCAACGAGGCTTGCAGTTCCCACCTGCCACTAACCTGACTGGATCTCAAGGTACGGGAGGTCGAGTTCGAACCGGCCGTGGCCGGTCGCGACAGCGGTCACCCGGCCACCGATAGACCCGGCCAGCCGGCGCGCCAAGGCCAGCCCCAACCCCTTGCCCCGGAAGATCTCCTCGACGGCCTCCGGAGCCACCCCCGGACCGTCGTCCTCCACGATCAGGACCACGCGCCTGCCATCCCGCCGGGCACTGAGACGCACCTGACCAGGAGCGTGCCGGACGGCGTTGTCCACCAGCGGGGACAGCGCAGCGCAGACGACGGCCTGCGGTGCGGCGATGCCGAGCGGCTGCCGCGGATCGTCAACCCGGACGGAGGCGTGCGCCTGTCCGGCCGTTGATCCCAGCACGGTCGCGAGCACGGTCCCGGCGTCGCAACGTGCTTCGCCGTCCGGTGAGGATCGGGCGACCTGCAGCATCGTCCGGATCGCCGTTTCCATCCGTACAGTGGCCGCCACGATCGCCTGCAGCGAGTCGTCCTTGGCAGCCGGGTCGGCCATGACGGCCAGTTGCGCCTCGGACCTGATCACTGCCAATGGCGTGCGCAATTCGTGCGCGACTTCGTCGGTCAGTCTGCGTTCGGCTAGCAGCGCCGAAGCGATGCGATCCAGCATCCGGTCCAGAGTGCCGCCGAGCTCGGTGAGCTCGTCGACCGGTGGTCCTAGGTCGAACCGCCCTTGCAGATCGTGCTCCTGCCACTCGTCAGCCCGGCTTGCCATCCGGTGGACCTGCCGCAACGCATGCCGGGCCGCGGCCCAGGCCGCCACGCCGGCGGCCAGCACGATGAGTGCACCGAACCCGATCGTGAGCCACAGCCCGCGCCTTTCGGACCGCTCGTACGGCGTCAGGTCCAGCGCGGCGACCACCACAGCAACGTTCTGACCGGAACTGGCTATCGGCCGGGCCAACAGCCGGGTCTTCCCGACCACTACCAGAGTCCGCTCGGTGCGAAGCCTTTTCAGCTGGTCGATGTCGTGCTGTAGCCCGGCCGGGACCGTACCGTCGATGGTGCGGCCGGCAGCATCGAAAACCCAGACGTTCTGGTCCAACGAATCGGCCGGGGTCTCCAGCACCATCGGCCGGCCGTCCACCAGTCGCACCGTCGCCGCCACCGCATCGGTGCGCGCTCGCAGCAGGTCCACCGAATCCGACCGGGTAGACCGGCTGAGCAGCAGTTGCACCCCGAACGAGATCGCCACTACGGACAGCGCCGTCGTCATCGTGACCAGGACCAGCCGGCTTCGCAGGCCCGGCCGGTAGGCCATCATCACCGCCACACGTAGCCGACTCCGCGAACCGTCTCGACGCCCGCTGGCGCCCCCGGGAAGCGGCTGAGCTTGCTGCGGATCCGGCGAACGTAGGAATCGAGGGTGTTCTCGTGCACAGTGGCTCCGTTCGGCCAGGCCGCGGCGACGAGCGCATGCCGTCGTACCACCTGGCCCGGCGCGCTCAGCAGCCGCGCGAGCAGGCGGAACTCGGTGGGCGTCAACTGCACCGACTCACCCGCCAGAGTGGCCGCATGTTGCTGCGGGTCCAGTGCAAGCTCCATGCAGGCGTTGCCTTGGGCGGCCGGGACCCGGCGGGCCAAGACGCGGATCCGCGCCAACAGTTCGGGCAGTTCGAACGGCTTGGTCAGATAGTCGTCGCCACCCGCCTCGAAGCCGGCGATCTTGTCGTGCACCCCGTCGAGAGCGGTCAGGAACAACACCGGTGCGGCCAATCCACCCGCCCGCAACGCCAAGCACACATCCCGCCCGTCGGCATCCGGCAGGCCGATGTCCAGGACCACTACGTCCGGTCCGGCGGCCGGGAAGTCCCGTGTAGCCTCGTGGCCCGACCTGCCCAGTACGACGGAGTGGCCGTCACCGCGGAGCGCCCGCGCCAGCACGGATCGCAGTGCGGCGTCGTCCTCGCACAGCGCGACAGTCAGCACTGCTCGGGCGGCGGGTCGAGCCGGTACCCATGGCCGCGCAGGGTGGAAAGCGTCGGCAGCCGCACGGTTGCCGGGGCCGCCCCGTCGGCAGCGAGCTGGAGACGGCGCCGGAGCGAAGCCATCGTGACATCCAGGGTTTTGGTGGACCCGAACCAGTTCTCGTCCCACACCTTCGCCATCAACTCCTCCCGGGACACGGCGACGCCCGCATTGATCACCAGCATCTCGAGCAGCTCGTACTCCTTCGGCCGCAACGACAGTTCGACGCCGGCCACCGTGCACCGGCGGGCCGCACCGTCGAGGGCCAGGTCCGCGACGACGACGGGCTCCCTGGTCCGTACCTCGGTCCGATGCCGCAGATGGGCGCGGAGCCTGGCCAGCAGAACCGTCAGGCTGAAGGGCTTGACCAGGTAGTCGTCCGCGCCCGCGTCGAGTCCGGCGACGATGTCGATCTCCTCGCCCCGCGCGGTCAGGATGATCATCAACAGCTCGGGGAACTCGGCCCGGAGCCGGCGGGCCACGTCGATGCCGTCGAGGTCAGGCAGGCCGAGGTCCAGGAGGACGACCTCGGCCTGCTCACTCCGGGCAGCTACCAGCCCGGCCCGGCCCGTGTGGCACCAGACCGCCCCGTACCCGTTGCCTTTCACGGCACGGTCCAGCAACCGGCCGATAGTCTCGTCATCCTCGACAATGATTACCGTCTGCCGGTCCCCGATGGTTCTCACCCGTGCGACGCTAGGTCGGCCTGGCTGAGTAGACGCTGAGAGCTCAGAGCTCGCGCAACTCCTCCACCGCCGGCCGGGTGGAGCGGCGGGCGCTCAGCAGGGCGCCTGCGACGATGGCGGCAATCGCCACCAGCACCGTAATCGATAGGTAGGGCCACGGCACCGCGATCGCCGAAGGTGGCGGATCGAAGACCCCGGTCAGCACCTTGACCAGCATTTGCGACAACGCCCACGCGATCAGGGCGCCGCCTGCGAGTCCTCCAGCAGTCACAACCGCCGCCTCGCTGAGGACGAGACCCCGCAACTGGCGGCGACCGGCACCCAACACGCTGGCGATGGCGAAGGCCCGTCGGCGCTCTGCCAGTCCGAGCGCCAGCACCAGACCACCTGCGCCGGCCGCGATCAGCACGGCGAAGGCGAGCTCGAACCGGGTCAGGCCGGACAGGTCCACCGAGGTCAGGCTGGAGCCGACCTGTGACCTGGTCTGAGTCAGGTCGGTGACTTTCGCCGTCGCTCCGAGTTGTTGCCGCAGGCGGCTCGCGACCTGTTGCTGGCCACTACCGCCGGTGTCGACCAGGAAGGCGCCGACAGCGTTGCTCTGAGTCGCCTTGGCCACATAGTCGGAGTTGGCGATGAAGAAGCTGTCGTGCGGCGCGGTCGGGAACTCCTTGACGATCCCCGCGTAGTGGAACGGAACCGTGTGGAACGCCTTGGTCCTGCTGTCCTGCAGCCGCAACTTCAGCAGGTCGCCTGGCGCCAACTGGAAGTCCTTGACGGTCTCGTCGCTGACCAGGATCGAATCCGGTTGCCTGGCCAGGGTGGCCATCAACTGCTGGGCCGTGCCGCCCTTGAAGTAGGCATCCTGCAGAGCTGTGGCCGTGGTGATCGACGACGGCCGTACGCCGTACAGGTCCTGCAAGTCCGAGCCGACGTAGGCGAACCGGTGCTGTACAGGTTCCACATGTTTGACACCGGCAACAGCTGACAAAGCGTTCCCGGCATCCGGCCCGACCACCACGCCAGGCGATTGGGTAACCGTGACGTCGGCGCCGTTGGTAAGCAAGGCGTCCGCCTCGGCCTGCTGCCGGTACGTCGAGTTGAAGGTTGCCGTGGACACCGCGAAGGAGATCGCCAGCGCCAGTAGCACCACCGAACGGACCAGCGGGCGACGTTGCCGCGACATACTCGCCGAGGTCGTTGCCGCAAGCGTCCCGGTCAGCGGGCGCACCAGCCAGGTCAAGCGTTTGCGTCCATGGGCCAGGGCGAGCGCGGCCAGCCTCCACAGCAACAACGCCCCACCGATCCAGAGCAGAGCCGGACCGAAGAATGCCCAGTAGGACACCGAGATGCTCGGCACGCCTTCGGGCGCGAGCACCAGCGAATAGTTGTTGCCGCTCGATGCCCAGAACACCAGCAGCGAGACGGTCAGCAGCACGAAGTCCAGCCCGAGCCGCATCCACAGTGGATTCGTCACCCGGCCGATCTGCTGGCGCGCCTCGGTGACCGTACCGGTCCGAGGATCGCGCAGGACCGGCACCAGGACCGTTGCGGCGGCAACGACCAGGCCGGCTGCGAACGCGATCCCGAACCACAGCAGGCTTGAACCCCCTGCACCGAATGCCACCCCGCCGAACGCCACCCGCCCGACCACGGCCGCAACAGCCAACCCCAACAGGCCACCGGCGAGACCGACGACGCCCGCCTCCACCGCCGCGAGCGCGATCACCTGACGGGCTCGCAGACCACGGACGCGCAGTAGGGCTTGTTCCCTTCGCCGGCGACCAGCGCCCGAGCCGGCCAGGGCCGCGGTCAGCAATGCCGCGAGTACCGCCCCCGGCACCCCGAGGAACAAGAACAAAATCTGCGCGTACGACGCGTCGCCGCGTGCGGCGTCAAGGGCAGCGCCGAGGTTGTTGCCGACGATGCCACCGCCGGCCAGTTTCGCCTCGAGGTTGTGTGCGGCAGAGACGACCGAGGTGAACGCGGCGGCCGGACTGTGGGGCAATAGCGCGTTCCGCCGGACGTGTACCTGAGTCGTGACCGCCTGGGGATCGACGGCCGCAACCGGCGCCATCATCTGGTCGAAGACATCGGCGGGTAGCAGAACGACGTTGTCCGGCGGCGCGGAGGGTTGCGATTGCGGCGGCGCACCGACCTTCTGGAACAGAGAGTCGGCCTGCGGCATATCGACGATGCCGGCCACCCGAACCGTCGCCGGTCCACGGCCAGGCCGACCGATGGTCAAGGTGTCGCCAGGCGCCGCGTGCAGGTTGGCCGCGGTCTGCTGTGCGAGCAGTACCCCGTTCTCCGCCCCGGACAACTGCCGGATCTCTCCAGGGAACGTCGTACGGTAGTCCGCTGGCAACCCGAGCACGACCCCGGCGCCAGTCGTCTGGGTTGAGCCGCCAATCGTGGCTTCGAAGCCGGTACTGCGCCCGAACTTGACAGCGGCGGCCGCCCCCACACCAGGCGTCGTACGGATGGTCTGGAGTATCGCGGCCGGGTCGCCGCCGGGCTGGACCTCGACCTGCCAGTCCACCGCGACCGAACGCACCGCACGAGACGTCATCGTCGCGTTGGAGGCAGTCAGGAACGCCCCGAGGGCAGCGATCAACGCAACTGACAAAGAGATACCGGCCGCGGTGGCGAGCAGTCTTCCACCACGCCTTCGTACCAGCCCGCCCAGCCAGGTGGCGATCACGCCACACCTCCTCTGACCGGCACGAACAGCCGGCCGTCACGCATCTCCCACTGGTCTGCCAGCCGTGCGCCGATGTCCGGGTCGTGGGTGGTCACGACCAGGGCGGCGCCGGTTTCGTCCGCCGCGTCGAGCAACACGTCGATGACATGCTGGCCGGTGCGATGGTCGAGTTGCCCGGTCGGCTCGTCGGCGAGCAGCAGCCGTGGCCGCAGGGTCAGCGCCCGAGCCACCGCGGCACGTTGCGCCTGCCCTCCTGACAACGTCTCGGGTAGCTGGTCGGCCAGTCCTGCGATGCCGACGACCTCCAGCGCCTCGACCGCCCGCGCCGCCGCGGTGGCCTCGTCGGTCCCGGTCAGTACGGCGGCCAGCATGGTGTTCTCCAGTACGTCGAGGGCCGGCAGCAGGCTCGGTCCCTGGAATACGACCCCGATATCGCGGGAGCGCGCCGTCGGGGTCGCGCCGAATTCGGGCCAGCTGACCTCGCCGCTGGTCGGTGTCTCCAGACCGGCGAGCAGATGCAGCATGGTGGACTTGCCCGACCCCGACGAGCCGGTGATCGCGATCCGATCGCCGGCGAAGATCTCACAGCTGGAGCCGTGCACGGCCACCACCGCGGCATCACCGTGCCCGAATGTGCGGGCCGCGTCGTGACAAAACACGATCATCATGCGGCGATCCTTCCGTCGTGTAGGTGGATGACCCGGTCGGCGATCCGCATCACCAGCGAGCTGTGGGTGACCACCAGCACGCCCTGGCCGGCAGCGGCCCGGGACCGGATCAGCTCGAGCACCCGCTGTTCGGTCTCTCCGTCCAGCTCACCGGTAGGCTCATCCGCCAGCAGCGCGTCGGGGTCGTTGCTCAAAGCAACAGCAAGCCCGGCCCGGGCCAGTTCGCCACCGGACAACTCCTGCGGCACCGCGCGGGCACGCTCGGTCAGCCCGACCTCGTCGAGCAGGCTGTCGGGCGACCGGGACGCCTTCGACCCAGCCGCGGCCTGGGCCAGCCGGATGTTGTCCCGGATGGTCAGGTGGGCAAGCAGGTTGCCGGACTGGAGCAGGATGCCGAGCCGCCGACTGCGGATCCGCGCCCGTACCGCCTCCGGACGGTGACTGATCTGCTCGCCGCCGACCGACACGGTTCCACCGGCCGGTTCGTCCAGCCCGGACAGGCAGCCCAGCAGCGTCGACTTGCCCGAGCCGGACGGCCCGACGACCGCGACCGTCTCTCCTCGACCGACCCGCAGGCTGACCCCACGCAGTGCGAGCGTCTCCTCGTCGCCGGCCCGGAAGAAGCGGTACAGCTCCGTGCAGCGCAACGCATCGGCCTGCATCCCAGGCATCCCACGCATCACAGCCACCGGACCGAATCGGACACGATCTTCCACGGGTCCACGTTGTCAGCGTTGGTGGGGCCGGACAGGGTCAGCGTGAGCATCCGGCCGGCACGGAAGTAGATGTACTGCTCGAAGGCGTCGCGAACCACCTTGCCGGTGACGGCGTCCGGCGCGGAGTCGCCCTGATAGGTGACCAGGACGACCTTCCCGGCGTTCCGTGACACCTCGGTCGCCTTGCCCATCGCGAACTGCGGTACCTGCGCCTTCAGCGTCGGCACCACCGAGGCGGTGACCGACTGGACCGTGGGTGCGGTCGAGGTGGCGGACGGTGTCACCTGGATCCGGTTGAGCTTGTCGTTGAAGGACGTGGTCGCCTTGCTGGTGGTCCGGGCCCAGCCCTCGGGCACCTTCACCGAAACCCTCGCGCCCGGCGGTTGGTAGGCGACGTACGCCTGGTTGTCAGGGATGTCGCCGGGCGGGTTCGTCTCCGTCGCCACCGGCTTGGTGGGCTTGGTCGGCGTACTGGGTGCCGGCGCCATACTGGTCTGGGGGCTTGTCGTGGTTGACGAGCCGCTCGGCGTTGCGGGCTGGCTCTGGGCAGTGCCGGTCGGGCTGCCGCCGCTACAGCCGGCCGAGAATGCCGCGACGGCAACAAGGCCGACGAGCAGGGACGCGGTCTTCATCTGGTTCTCCCGAGGTCTTGCTAGGTCTTGCGGGCATGGAACGGGTATGGAACGGGTATGGAGGACGAGTACTCACTCGACGCTAGGGAGAACCGGGTTAGCGTCAGGCCCGTGGCAGGTTAGATGCGGGCAAAACTCGCGGAGACGGCGTCTGGCGGCGTGCGTGCACGGCCATGATGGGGACATGAGACGCCGGGTGAGCAGGGTCGCCATCGTGGCGGTGGCGGTGGCGCTGGTATTACTGGCGGTACCGTTCGCGGTCGGGATCCGGATCTCCTTCTTCTCTGACGAACGCACCGAGCTGGAGCGTGCCGCACTCGCCGCGGCAGTCCGGGTCGGGCCGGATTTCGCCGCCGGCGACCCGGTGGAACTACCGCCACCGTCGACCGACGGGCAGGTAGCCGTGTACGACCGGGCCTTGAACCGGCGCGACGGATCGGGACCACAGACCGGGGACACCGCGACACGTAACGCTCTCGCCGGGGTGATCACTCAGGGAACCAGCGCGGGCGAGCTCGTCGTAGCCGTGCCGGTGACCACCTCCGAACGCGTTGTCGGCGTGGTCCGCGCCTCGTCACCGGTCCAGAGCGTCTGGAACAGGATCCTGCTGGCCTGGCTCGCCCTGACCGGCGCTGCTCTGCTGGCACTCGGCGCCGGCGTACTGATCGCCGTACGGCAGGCGCGCGCGCTGAGCCGGCCGCTGGAGTCACTCGCCGGCGTCGCCCGTTCGGTGGCCGCGGGTGATCTGTCCGCCCGCGCCGCCAGTAACGGGATCCCGGAGATCGACGACGCGGCCAAGGCGCAGAACGTGATGGTCGACCGTCTCACCGCGGTCCTGGACCACGAACGCCATTTCGCTGCCGATGCCTCGCACCAACTGCGCACCCCACTGGCAGGTCTCCAGCTCAGCCTGGAGTCCGCGGTCCAAGACCCGACAGCGGATCTTCGCGCCGCTCTCGAGGACGCCTTACGCCAGTCCGGACAGCTCCAGCAGACAGTCGAACAAGTCCTTGCACTTTCCCGGCTGGAACCGCAACGCCCACAGACCGACCGGCTCGGCACGGTCGGCGAGTTGCTGTCCGACCTGCGGCATCGCTGGCACAGCCCGCTCGCCGATCAGGGCCGCCGGATCGAGTTCGTCGTGACGGACTCGGCTCACCTGAAGGTTCCGCTGAACGCCTGCCAGCAGATTCTCGACATCCTGGTCGACAACGCCCGGGTGCACGGTCATGGCACGGTTCGCGTCACCGCCAGGGATACGTTGGGAGCAGTCGCGATCGAGGTGGCCGACGAGGGATCCATCACCGGTACGGCGGACGTGTTCCAGCGCGGCGTGAGCCGTCAGGCCAGGCCCGGGATCGGATTGGGGCTGGCCCGCGACCTGGCCGAGTCGCAGGGTGGCCGCCTCACGCTGGTGCGCGCCGGCCCGGCCACGTTCGGCCTCCTGATGCCCGAGGCCGGGGACAACCAGGAAGTGTGACCGTACGGGACTTGTTAGGTTAGCCTCACCTGTTCTATGGTCGGCCAGCAACGGTTCATCTTCTCTTGGAGCAGTGATGTCCGGTTCACAGATCGCTCTGCTCGGCGCCATCGCCGGCTTCACCATCTACCTCGGCCTTCCACTGGGTCGCCTGCGCAACCCGGCGCCACGCCTGAAGGCCGGCCTGAACGCGATGGCGATCGGCATCCTGCTGTTCCTGTTGTGGGATGTCCTCGGCCAGGCCTGGGAACCGATCGATGTCGCTCTGACCGGTCGCCACTGGGGAACCGCGGCTGTCGCCGGTCTGGTGCTCACGGCCGGCCTCACCGTCGGCCTGGCCGGCCTGGTCCGCTACGACCGGTGGATCGCCCGACGCAACGCCCCGCCGGCACCGGGCTCGTCGGAAGGTCCCGGCGCCGCGGCGGTGACCGAACTGGCCCGCAGCACTGCCGACCCCGCAACTCGTCTCGCGCTGATGATCGCCGTTGGCATCGGCCTGCACAACTTCGCCGAAGGCCTGGCCATCGGCAACTCCGCCGCCCGGGGCGAGATCTCCCTCGCGATCCTGTTGATCGTCGGATTCGGCCTGCACAACGCCACCGAAGGTTTCGGCATCGTCGCCCCGCTCGCCGCCGCCGGAAACCGGCCGTCCTGGTGGACGCTGGGCCTGCTCGGCCTGATCGGCGGCGGTCCCACTTTCGTCGGCACCCTGATCGGACAGAGCGTCGTCAACGAAACCCTGTCCGTCGCCTTCCTAGGCCTCGCTGCCGGCTCGATCCTCTACGTGATCATCGAACTGCTGGCCGTCGCCCGGCGGGCCAACCTCAAGGAACTCACCACCTGGATGGTCCTGCTCGGTCTGCTCCTCGGCTTCGCCACCGACGCCATCGTGACCGCGGCCGGCGCCTGAGGACGGCGCCTGATCAAGCCAGGTACAGCCCGGCCCCGACCAGTAGCGCCCAGGCCAAGCCCGCGATCAGCAGCACCCGGTCCCGGAAGATCTCGTGCTCCGGCATCTCGCCGCGACCGTTCGAGACCAGCAGCCCGTAGCGCAGGAGTCCTGTGAGGAAAGGGACGAACGACACGGTCAGCAACTGCCGCACGAGGTCGGCGCCCAAGTACTGGAAGGCCCAGAGCCCGTACGACATGGTGGTCCCGAGCAAGGCGACCGTCGTCAACTGGTCCAGCCATGCCGTGGAGTAGGCAGCCAGCACCGGCCTGCTCCTTGCATCGACCCCTGGATCGGCACTGGTCTTCTTCCGCTCGGCTTGCCGCTTCCCGGCAACCAGGAAGAGTGAGCCGAACAGCGAGACCACCAGGAACCAACTCGACACCGGCACCCGGGTCGCGGTGCCGCCGGCGGCCGCCCTGAGCACGAAGCCGAGCGCGACCAGGATCACGTCCACGACAGCGACGTGTTTGAGACCGTAGACATACAGCAACTGCGCGACGATATAAGCAAGGCCGACCAGGAACGTCGGTAGGCCGAGGAGCCCGGCCATTGCCAGTCCGGCCAGTCCTGCGGCGATCCCCCAGACCCGAGCCGCAACCGGGCTCAACTCACCGGCAGCCACCGGCCGGTACTGCTTCAACGGATGGCGTCGATCGTCAGGCGCATCCCGGACGTCGTTGAGCGCGTAGATCGCGATGGACAGCAGAATGAACGCCGCAGCGGCAACCGTTGCCCTGAGCAACACCAGCGGGTGGCTGATTACCCCGGCCGCGACCGGCGCCGCGAACAGCATCAGGCTCTTGTGCCACTGTTGCGGCCTACTGAGCCTGAGCAAAGACCGCAGCCGTGACGGCGTAGCCAGCCGGTGCAGTTCCGGCGCCGGCGGGTTCCGCAGCTCCGTCATCGCGACACCACGTAGAAGAAGTCGCGCTGATCATCGCGGAGATAGCGGTCGGCCGGTGAACTCATGGATCCCAGTAGCCGCCTGCTGGTGATGCCACCCTTCCCGGTCGGCTGCTCGATGTTGAAGCTGACCATGGCCGAATGAATGTCCAGCTCCATCCCCTCCCGGATCCCCGCGTGCTGCATCGCCGTGGCCAGCGTGGCCAGCGTAAGTTTCTGCCCGGCAACGTAGATGAGGTTGCCTCGGGCATCGGTTCCGATCCCTGACCGCCAGGTGTACTGGAACTGGCTGCGGTCGCTGCCCCAGTTGCCGTGCGCGTTGCCGGTCAGCCCGTTGACGATCTGCCCACCGGTGATCACCATGTCCAGGTTCTGCCGCACGGCCGCGACCTGCGGCGTCATCCGTACGGTCTTGTTCCAGCTGCCGATCTGGGCGGAGCCGTCGCGGCTGATGACCAGGGACGCACGCCCGTCGACCAGCGGGATCGCGGCAGCCTGCGGCGTCCACCAACCACCGTGCGAATCCTTCATCTTGAAGCCGCCGTTGAAGACCGCGACCAGCTTCGAACGCGCACTGGCCGGAACGGAGTACCCGTTCGCGGACTTCATCCCGACGACCGGCTCCCTGGTGCCTGGCATCAAATGCACAGAGTCAGCACCTGATGGGATCAGGGCGGCCCCCACGGTGACCGGCAGATGGCCGGAGTCCGGCCGGAACCAGCTGGTCCAGAGCAAGATCTGACCTTTCGCGTTCTGCCGGACGGGGCTCCAGTTGCCCTCGTTCGCGAGCCGGCTGACGCTCGGCAGCAGGGTGATCTTCGGCAGGTTCGCTCCGCTCCCGGACCTGCCATGAGCCGCGGGCATCGCCGTGACGTCCTGCGGAGTACCGGCCGCAGGCGGCGCCTGGCGTGAGTACTTCCAGGTCTCGATGGCGTCGACCAACTTGCCGCCGCCGTGATCGCGGATCCACTCGACCGACCTGACCGAGAACGTCGCATTGCCCGGATACAGCAGCGCCCGGACATATGAGACCGCCGGTACGACGAGTAAAACGCAGAGACCCAGCGCGATCCAGCCCAGTCGCCGCCGGCGGCGAGCCGTCTTCGGCGCGGTGGAGCGTGAACGCTTCATACAAACAGTAGAAGGATTGTGGCCTGAGGGGATCCTGAGAGACGACCAGTCACCGCAGGCCGGATGGGAGTACCCGGGCGGGCAGCCGGCTCAGCAACCACACGACGAACCCCATCGGAGCCGGCACCCAGACCACCGTGCGCCGGCCGCGCAATGCCTGTGCGACGTGCCTCGCCACTTTGTCGGGCGTGGTCCACAAAGGCGGCCGATCCAGCCCTTCCGTCATCCGGGTAGCGACGAAACCCGGACGGACCACCAACATCCGCACTCCAGCCGTAGCAGCCTGTGGAGCCAGCAACAAGGCCGTCGAATCCGCCAACTGCTTCCCCAACGAGTACGCCAGGATCGCTTGCCGTGGCCGAGCCGCAGCCGCGGACGAGAGCAGCACCAACTGACCGGAGCCGGCTTCACTCATGCGGCTGGTCAAGGCCTGCACGAGCACCGCGACAGCCAGCCCGTTGACGACCAACGCGTCGCTGAAGGACTTCTCGGACATCGCCCCCACCGCGATGACGGCCAAGCCCAGCTGATGATCCGCGGTCAGATGCTCCAGCAGTCCATCGATCCCGTCTGGCTGGAGCGAAGCGTCGTACTGGATGGTGGAGACCTGGTAGCCGGCGTCACGCAACTGGTCCGCGTTGCGCCAGAGCGCGGCGCTCGGCCGCCCGGCCAGGACGACGCGGCGCGGTGGCGGCCCGAGCAGTTCGACCAGGACGGCGAAGCCGATCTGCGAAGAACCGCCCACCAGCAAGGCTGTTCCGAGCACCGGGTTCATGCCAGCAGCCCCAGCCGTTGAGCCAAAGCAGACGTCAACCGACGGTTCGGGTCAAGCCGGGCCTGCGTCCGCTGCCAGGTCGTCAGCCGCGGGTACATCGTCGGGATCAGCGCGGGGTCGACGATCGAGTCCTTGGCCAGGTAGACCCGGCCACCCGCTTCGGCGACCATCGCATCCACTGCTCGCAAGGCTTTGCCGTCCCGCAGCCAGCGCGCCGGCAGATCGATCGCCAACGTCCATCCGGGGATCGGGAAGGACAACGGCCCCGCCGTACCGAATCCCAGGCTCTTCAAGGTGGTGAGAGCCGGTGCCATCCGGCGCCCCACCAACGTCGCCAGTACCCCGAACAGCACCGCTGTCGCCCCAGCCGGTACGGCGAACTGGTACTGGATCAGGCCCCTTCGCCCGAACGCCGCAGGCCATGCTTCGGCCCGGTCGAGGGGGCACAACACCGAGGTCAGCGGCAACATCCTGCCCTCGCCGGACTTCGCCAGATGCCATCGAGCCGACGAGGCGGCGGCAATCGTCGCGCCGAACACCACGCCTGGCCCGGGCAGCGACCGGGGCGCTCGGCCGTCCGCGCCGTGCCGCTGATCCGGCAACAATTGAAGCGGTGCCGGGAGGTCCGCGACCAGGGCACGCCGCGACTCGTCCACGATCCCCCTGCCGAGCCGTCGACCAGGTGAGTGGGTGTCGAGCCAGGCCACCACATGCAGGTCCGGGTCCAGTTCCTGCCGGGTTGCCAGTGACCGCATCACTTCAATGGTCTCGTCCATGGATCGGGTCCGGTGCCTGCGTCGAACGGCCCAGCCTGTCTCAGCCCGCTGGAACTGAAGGGCGGCGCGCAGGATCACGCCGGTGAGGCCCATCCCGCCGATAGTGGCCCAGAAACCATCCGGGTCCTGCCCTGGCGACAGTTGGCTGATAGTGCCGTCGGACTGGAGCAGCGCCAACCAGACGACATGCAGGCCGAAGGATCCCGAGCCCGGGTGGTTCTTCCCGTGCACGTCACTGGCGATCGCACCGCCGACCGTGATCCGCGCAGTACCGGGCACCACCGGCGGCAGCCAGCCGTGCGGCAACGTCTGGCGCATGAGATCCGCGAGCGTGGCGCCGGCCTCAACCACGACGATCCCGGTGTCCTGGTCGAAAGAAAGGAGCTGGCGGTGAGCGGTCATGTCCAGCACCGTCCCCTGCTCCGGCAAAGCTGCGTCGCCGTAGCTGCGGCCGGCGCCGCGGACGGTCAGCCGGGCCGCCGATCGGACCACTCGCACCAGGTCTTCGTCGGACACCGGCCGCCGGACCAGGCTGCGTCGGTGCGAGGCCCGACCCCAGCTCGACAGCGCAACGGTGGGTTCGTCCGGGTTCATGCGGCCCGCCTGGTCCCCCGGTGCCTGATCAGCTCCAGGCCGACCGGAATCAGCGAGACCACCACGATGACGGCGATGATCGGCAAGAGGTAGCGGTCGATCCCGGGCACCTGCGACCCGAGCAGATGCCCGGCCAGCACCAGCCCGACCGTCCACACCACGCCCCCGATCGCCTGCCACGTGCTGAACACCCGTACGTCGATCCGCAGCGCACCCACGAGCGGGTTCATCACGGTCCGTACGCCGGGGATGAACCGGGCCAGCACGACGGCCCGGCCGACGCCGTACGACTGGAGCTGTTCGCGGGCGCGCTGCGCGGCGAGCGCCAGTCGCGGGCGGTTCGGGCGCTCGAGCAGCGCCGGCCCCAGCCGCCGCCCGAGCAGGTAGCCGACCTGAGCGCCGATCAACGCGCCGAGGGGTGCGAGGACCAGCGTCGCCGGTAGTGACAGGTGGATCCCGGTCGTCGTCAGCAGCCCCGCAGTGAACAACAAGGAGTCACCCGGCAGGAAGAATCCGATCAGCAGACCGGTCTCCGCGAACATCACCAGCAACACCGCCCACGGCCCCAACTGGGACAGCAGGCTGTGCGGATCGAGCAGGTTCATCGGGCAGACTCCATCCGGCGATCGGCCAGGGGTTTCGGGGCGTCCATGAGGCAGACCGTAGGGAGTCGGCGCTGAGAGCAGGCTGAGGGACGAGCCCGCCGTAGACCTCTAGATGCCGGCCGACCACGGCGTCCCAGGTCATCCCCGGGTCGGTCGTCCGGTTGTGCTCCTGCAACTGCCGCAAACCGGCCGGATCGGCCAGCAGGTCAGCCGTGACGCGGGCCATCGCGTCATCGCTGTTCACCAGGAATCCCTCGACGCCATGGCGGACGAACTCCCCCACCCCACCGGACGCCATTGCCACCACGGCCAGCCCTGCGCACAGAGCCTCCAGCGCCGCGACCCCGAACGACTCGAGCTCGGCCGGCGCGAGGTAGACATCCGCGGCCGCATAGAGCTGCTGGATCTCGGCCCGGGTCAGGCGACCTGGCAATTCCACCCAACTCGCCATGCCGCTGTGCCGAACCGTCCTGGCCAGGCCCGCCGCCCGCGGACCGGAACCGACGATCACCGCCCGCAGCGAGACCTCTGCCGGTAACAGCAATCGGATCTGCTGCAGGGTGCGGAGCAGCGCGAACGGCCGCTTCCGCTGGTTCAACCGCATAGTACTGACGACCGTCAGCGCATGATCCGACCGTTGCGGCCGTCGCCACGGTTCGGGATCGATCCCGTTGTGGACCACCTGGACCGTCCGATCAGGGAGGGCCTGCTGGAGCGAGTCGGCGACCACCTCGCTGACCGCCGTCCACTGGACCCGCTCGCCCAGGCCACGATCCAGCAGGGCCAGCATGCGGGGAACTACGAATTCACTCGCGGCAGGCAATGAGTGCATGGTGATGACAGTCGGTACGCCGGCGGCCGAAGCGATCCGGGCGGCGCTCCAGGCCAGCGGGGAGAACAGCGACGTATGAACGTGCACGACGTCGTACATGCCGGAGGTAAGGCTGCGCCGCAATGCATTGGTTGTGCTAGGCAACGGAAGACCCGACAGCCTGACCACCGGTACGTCGTCCGGTCCCGGCTGTCCACTGGTCGCAGTGAACACACTAGTGGAGTGGCCGGCCAGCCGGAGCTGCATCGCCAGGTCGTGCACGTGCATCTCGATGCCACCCAGGCGCGGCAGATAACAGTCACTGACGAGCGCGATCCTCACGACGCCGCCACGACCTCAGAAGCAGCCCCGGTACGACGCCGGTTGCGCAGCAGCCAGATCGCGAGAGTGGTTCCACCGACCGGGATCTCCAGCAGATACGTGAAGCCCCGGTAGAGCAGCAGTCCCGCTGTCATGATGGCCGGGTCACCGCCGAGGGCGATCAGCGCGGCGGTGGTCCCAACCTCGACGACTCCCGCGCCACCGGGTGTGATCGGGATGAGCGTGAGCAGACGTTCGACAGCCAGCCCGGCGAGCAGCGCCGAAGCACCGAGTGAAGCTCCCAGCACCTGGAAGCACAGCCATAGCAGGGCAGCCTGCAGCAACAGATAGGCGATCATCCCGACACTCATCGGCACCCAGCCGCCGCGGAACACCCGCAGGATCGAGAGCCGCAACTCCGGCAAGGACGATTCCAAAGCCGACCGCCGGCCGGATCGGACCAATCCGACCAGCCGATCGAGACCGCGGCCACACCACCCCGCAACCGGCGCACTCAGGAGTGCCCAGGCCACCAGGACCAGGGCAGATAACACCGGGACCAGCAGCAACCCGGTCCGGCCCGCCGGTAGGACCGTGTGAACAGCCGGGATCACAGCGAGTGCGACAGCCACCACGCCGAGCTTGGCCACGACATTCACCAGCGTCGACACCGCGAGGAACCCGGCGAAGGCCGTGGAACTGAACCCCCAGCGCCGGGTCATGGCGAAGTTGAGCCCGGTACCCGCCGCCCCGCCGAGTGGAAGCACGTTCGAGACAGCGCTTCCGGTCAGGCTGAGCGTCAGCCCGCGACGCTTGCTCAACCCGGGCAACGACGCCGCCAGCACGAACGAGTGCGAGAAAAGACCCGCGATCCACACGACCGAGAGCGCGATGATCCCAGCCAGGGAGACCTGGCCGAGCAGTCCACCGACCGAGGTCCAGGTGGTACCGACCGCGCGCGGCAACAGCACGAGCGTTGCGGCCGCTGCTGCGCCGACCAGCACGGAGACGGTCGCGCGCCGGGCCTTGCCTGCGTTCCTCATTCAGCATCCTGTTCGCGTATCGGCCTAATCGGACCATCCTGTAAGGAAGTCGCTGAGAACTCGCTGAGAGCGGCTGGGATGCCACGCACGCGGCCTGCGATGCTGACTAGGTGCCCTTTACCTTGGTGTCTTACCACGCGCACCCCGACGACGAGGTGCTGCTGACCGGCGGCACGCTCGCCCGCGCCGCCGCCGAAGGGCATCGGGTGGTGCTGGCCGTCGCGACCGACGGCGAGGCCGGTGCCGCGGCGCGCACGTATCGCGCCGACGGACAACTGGCGGAACGCCGCCGGGACGAACTCGACCGCTCCGCCGCGGCCCTCGGGTGCGCACGAGTAGTGCGGTTCGGGTTCCCCGACTCCGGTTGGGGACGATCCCACCAGCCGGCGGCGGACGCCTTCAGCCGGCTGCCCGTCGGGCAGGCCGCCGCACCGCTGGCCGAACTCTTGCACGAGGAACACGCCGACGCGTTGACAATCTACGACCCTGCCGGAGGCTATGGCCACCCTGACCACCGCCAGGTGCACTCCGCCGGCCTTCACGCCGCCACCCTGGCCCACACACCCCTGGTGTTGGAGGCGACGATCGACCGGGCCATGATCCGCAGACTGATCCGGATAGTCGAGGCGATACCCGGTCTGCTGCCCGACGTACGGGCCACTGACTACGACGCCGCCTACACCGCCGCGGAGGCGGTCACGCACCGGATCGACGTCCGCCCGTACGCCGACGCGAAGCGCCGGGCGATGCAGGCCCATGCAAGCCAGGCGAGCTCGGACGACGGCGCGAGGACCCTCTCGCTGTTACTGAAGCTACCGCCCTGGCTCTTCCGCCGGGCGCTCGGCCGCGAGTGGTTCGTCGAGCACGGCCGTGACGCTTCGGAGCCGGTGGACGACCTCTTCGCAACTCTCCGAACCTCCCCGTGACGCGTCAGGTAGATCACTCAGTGAATTCTCAGTGGCGCGAGGCCACACTTGCACCATGCGGGTGTTGATGGTGGAGGACGAGGTACGGCTGGCCGACACGGTCCGTCGCGGGCTCACCGACTCCGGCTTCGTGGTCGAGCTCGTCCACAACGGCGAGGATGCCGTCTGGTCGGCCAGCGAGAACAACTACGACGTGATCGTGCTGGACATCATGCTGCCGAAGGTGAACGGCTACAAGGTGCTCGAGGAGCTCCGTCGCCGTGGCGTCTGGACGCCGGTACTGATGCTGACCGCCAAGGACGGCGAGTACGACCAGACCGATGCGTTCGACCTCGGCGCGGACGACTACCTGACCAAGCCCTTCAGCTTCCTCGTCCTGGTCGCCAGGCTGCGAGCCCTGATCCGACGCGGCGGGCCGGAACGCCCCGTGGTGATGGCGGCCGGCGACCTCACCCTGGACCCCGCCCGGCGGCGGGTCGAGCGCGCAGGTCAGGAGGTCGCGCTGACGCCACGCGAGTACGGCCTGCTGGAGTTCTTGATGCGGCACCGCGGCGACACCGTCACCAAGATGGAGATCCTGGAGAGCGTCTGGGACCCGGCGTTCGACGGCGACCCGAACGTCGTCGAGGTCTATGTCCGCTATCTCCGGCGCAAGCTCGACGCCCCGTTCGGCCGGCACGCGATCGAGACGGTGCGAGGCATGGGCTATCGGCTTGACACCAGCGGCGGTTAAGCCGGCCTAGCTGACTGGCCGTCGCCCGGGCCCGAGGGACCCGCCACCGGCAGGCTGATCACAAAGCGAGCGCCGCCCAACGCAGAGTCGGTCAGTTCCACTGTCCCGCCGTGGCCACGGACAACCTCCCGCACGATGGACAGCCCGAGGCCGGATCCACCACTGCCGCGATCGCGGCTGGCGTCAAGCCGGACGAACCGCTCGAACACTCTGCTCCGCTCGGCCGTCGGAACGCCATCGCCATCGTCCTCCACCACGACGGTCGCCGTACCGGCTCGTTCGGCGAGCGTGAAGCGGATCGTTCCATGGGCAGCCCGGACGGCGTTGTCGGCGAGGTTCCGGATCGCCTGGCTCAGCTTGGCGGCATCACCGGACACCCGCACCGCAAGAACCTCAGCCTGTACGGCGGGGCCGCCCGCGCTCCGCAGCCGGCGGATCTCGGCATCCACGAGGTCATCCAGATCCACATCGGACCGCTTCATCCGCAGTCCGTCATCGTCGGCCTTCGCCAGCAGCAGCAGGTCCTCGACCAGCCGGCGCATCCGGTCCGTCTCGGCCGCCATCACCTGGCGGAGTTCCTCCCAGGCGTGACCGGTGTCGTCGGCAGCCACCACGTCCAGCACCGCCATCAAGGTGGCGATCGGGGACCGCAATTCGTGACTGGCGTCGGACACGAAACGGCGCTGGGTCTCCTGGCCGGCCTGGAGCCGGTCGAGCATCTCGTTCATCGTCACGGCCAGCCGGGCGATCTCGTCCCCCGTCGCCGGGACCGGCACCCGTTCGGCCAACTGGCCAGTACCGATGCCGTGGACGCGTGACCTGATCCGCTCTACAGGACGGAGCGCGCGGCCCACCAGCACCCAGGTCGCACCACCGACGAGCAACAGCAGCAGCGGATAGCCGACCAGGAGGTACTGCGCGACCGTGCCGACCGTGTCCCGCTGGGTCTCGATGGACGACGCCACGATGACCGTGAACCGGGCACCCCCGTACTCCGCGCCGCGGGCGATAACCAGGTACGGATGGTCGTCGTCGAGGAGCGGCATCTTGCCGACCTCGTTCTGGACGACCTGCCCGGGCGGCGGCCGGCGCGTCGAGAGTGGTTTCTCGCCGACGCGCGCCGACGATCTGGCGATCACCCGGCCCTGCTGGTCCACCACCTGGATCAGCTGACTCGGCATGGTGTTCTGCCGCAGATCCTCCGGCAGCCCGCCCCGGCCTTCGTCCGCGACCTGACTCGCCACCTCGACGGCACGGCTGTCGGCTGCGTCGGCCACACTGGCGATCAGGGCCCGCTGCAGCAGCAGGAGGAGAACCGCCGCCCCGACGGCGAGAGCAAAGGCAACGACGACGAAGGCTGCGGCCGTGGACCGACCTCGCACCCCCGACGGTCGCACGGCAGCCGCCAGACCCGACCATCTCGGCATCTGGTACTCCCTCCGCTACGCCGTCTCTTACCATCCTGGCAGTCGATCGGCTAGACGCCGGCCGTCTCATCCGGAGGGGCAAAACTGTTACGCCGATTGTGTGATGCCCGACGGCCGACAGCGGTCCTAGCGTAGAGCGTCAGTAGCCGCACAATAACGGGGAGTGTTCCGCCATGACGCAGCAAGTTCCCGGCCCCGACTCGGGCCCGCCTTCCAGGAAACGTTTCCGGATCCCGGCTTTCCTTGCAATAGGTATGTTGCCGGCCGCGTTCCTGGTCAACCCATCGACCGCGCACGCTGCACCACTCGCGTTTTATGTCGACAAGACCATGGGCGCCTGCTCCGACGCCGGGCCCGGCACGGCCGCAAGACCGTTCTGCACCCTGACCAAGGGTGTCAGTCGGACAACGGCCGGCTACACTCTGTATATCGGCTGGGGCAACTTCGCCGAGACGATCAGACCCGTCGCCTCGGGAACCGCCGCGAAGCCGATCAGGATCACCGCTTGGCCCGGTCGGTCCCCGATCATCGGTTCCGGGGTGTCCAACGGGGCGCTCATCTCCGGCCGCAGCTACATCATCCTGTCCAACCTGAGGTTCTCGGGAACTGTTGCTGACGGCATCTCCGTCTCGAACAGCAACCACATCACAGTAACCGGCAACACGGTGTCCGGAGCCGGCCGGCCGACTTCGGGCCAGATCGCCGGGGGCATCAGCGTTCGTGGCTCCAGCACGAACATCGTGAGCTACAACAACGTCCACCACAACAACGGTTCCGGCATCGTTCTTGCCAGCGGCACGACCGGCACGATCGTGTGGAGGAACTGGGCGAGCTACAACGCGGAAGGGTGGCAGCGCCACGCCAACGGCATCAACGTCACCGCGCCGGGAAACGCCCTGCTGCGCAACATCACTCATGACAACGAAGACTCCGGGATCCAGATCTACGCCGGTGGGAACAACGTCCTCGCCGCCAGCAACCTCACCTACAACAACGGTGACCACGGGATCGACAACCTCAACGTCACCGGTGGCCGGCTGATCAGCAACACGGTATACCGCAACTGCACCACGGGCATCAACGTCGAGGGGACCTCCGGCGACTACCAGGTCTTCAACAACGTCGCCGTCGACAACGGCGTCTACCCGGCGTACAAAGGGATCTCTTGTAACCGGCGCGCCGGCAACATCGGTATCTGGGACTCCGCACCATCGAGCACCACGGTCAATCACAACCTCGTCTGGCTCACGAAGAGCGGAGTGATGTACGCATTCGGCTCGTCGTACACCTCGCTGGCGGCGATGCAGGCAGCGAAGGGTCGGGACAAGGAGGCCCGCGGGGTCCAGGCCAATCCGAAGTTCGCCAGCGCCGCCGGCTGGAACCTGCGGCTGCTGGCCGGATCGCCGGCGATAGATCGGGGCAACTCCGCCGTTTCAGGTGCCCAGTCGGCGGACCTCGTTGGTAATGCGCGAGTCGACATCGCGTCGGTCAGCAACGCGCAGGCTGCGGGACCGCGCCGATACGACGACCTCGGCGCCTTCGAATTCCAGCGGTAGCAGCTGCGCCGGATTCAAACCCTGCGTATCGAGGCGACCCCTTACAGAGAAGGAGGATCGCCCGGCCAGACATAGGCTGAATGATAACCGGCCGTCGTCATTTTCACTCTGGCCATTGCGAAATTGCTGTGCTAAACCAGTGAAACCGGTACGTCGCAGGGGAATCGGGGATGGTGGTGCGACGGACCGGATTGTGAGGTCGGTTAAGGAGGCCTAAGGGGGGTCACACATGGGTGCTGCCAGCATGCCGGAACGGATTGATCAAGACGAGTCTGAGTACGAAGAGCCCGCGCAACTGCTGAGGCTGTGCCACGACCTCAGCCAGTACGTCGCCGCAGGTCTGCTGCTGTCCGAGTCCGACAACGAGCCGGCCGGGGGAGGTCAGCACCGGCTGGCCCTGATCAATCAGCAGTTCGCGTCGATCGCGGAGCTGATCGCCGGCGAGTGCGATGCCACCCACCACAAGGATGTGGTCAACCTGACACAACTGGTGGGCGAATGCGCAGAGGTCGTCCGGGTCACCCATCGCGTATCGGTAGCCACCGAGGGGGCCGCCCGGGCCATGGCTTTCGGCGACAAGGCGCTGCTTCGCCGTGCAATCAGCAACATCTTGGACAACGCCTCCCGCGCGGCCGGAACGGCGGGCAGGGTGAGGGTCTGCGTCGGGGTGGACGGAGCCGATGCCTATGTCGAGATCTCCGACGATGGCGCCGGCTTCGGCGGCATCACCCACGGCACCGGCCACGGCCTGCAGTTGGTGGCCGCCGCGGTCCGCGCCAGCCGCGGGCGGCTGGAGATCTCCAGCGGCCCCGGCCCAGGCACGACCGTCCGGCTGCTGCTGCCGGCCAGGCAGCTCCCGGTGAGGCACGCATGAGACTCATGGTGTGTGATGACCAATGGCTGTTCGCCACTGCGCTGACCACCGCCCTGATTCGGCGTGGACACCAGGTCGAGGCGACGAGCGAGCCGGAGGTGCTGCTCGATCAGGTGACCCGGTACCACCCTGACCTCTGTCTTCTCGATGGCGTACTCGGTGCGATCTCGGGCGTCGAGGTCGCCTATCGACTTCGCCGGGTCATGCCGCGCCCGGCCATTGTTCTACTGACCGGTAGCTGTGACGAGCAGGTCTGGGACGCGTACGGCCGTGGTGTGCTGGACGGCATCGTCAACAAGGCCTGCACCTTCGGGGTACTCGAGGACACCATTCGCAGAGTGGCTATCGGCGAAAGAGTGGTCGAGGGATGGTCGGCGGCCTCGGACCGGACGACCGAATCACGGCCCGTCGTCGAATCGCTGACCGGGCGCGAGCTGGAGGTGTTGCGCCTCGTTGTCCAAGGTCTTCCCACCCGGACGATGGCGAGCCTTCTAGGGGTCAGCACCCACACAGTGCGGACTCATGTCCAGCAGGTGCTGCGCAAGCTGGGTGTTCACGGCCGGGGCAAGGTGGCGAGAGCGGCGGTCGAGGCCGGATTGGTCGACATCGAGGCCCTGGCCATGAGTTCCGCGCAGTCGCACTCGGTGCGATGAGGGTGACCCCGGCCGACGACCGCCGTGTCGACATCTTGCTGGTCGACGACCATCGCATCTTCGCCGAGGCGCTGGCCGAGCTGCTCGAGGCCGAACCCGGCATCGGGCAGGTCCGGATGGCCTCCACACTCGACGCTGCCCGCGCTCTGCTCAACTCCGCCCGGCCGGATCTGGTCCTCCTCGACCTCACCCTGGCCGAGGAGTCAGGGCTCGACCTGCTGAGAGAACTGGCGGCGGACGACCATTCGCCCGACGTGATCATCTTGTCCGGGAGCACCGAAACGGCCTTGATCATCAATGCGCTCGAGATCGGAGCGAAGGGCTGGCTGTCGAAGACCACCCGGATGACCGCGCTGGTGAACGCTTTGTGGCAGGTCATCGACGGGCAGATGTATCTCGCGCCGGCAACCCTCCGCCCGGTGCTGTTGCAGTTGCTGAGGGACGTGCACAGCCGCCGGGCATCAAGCAGCTTCGTGGACGACCTGACACCACGCGAGCGGGAGGTGCTGCGGTGCCTGGTCTCCGGGATGACGCGGGCCGAGGTGGCACAGCACCTCTTCGTCTCGACGAACACCGTCCGCACCCATGTGCAGAGCCTGCTCCGCCGGTCCGACCAGCACTCCGCGCTCGCTCTGGTCGCCTTCGCACGGTCACTCGGTGTGAAGGGTATCGACGAGAATGGTGATCAAAGACTGAGTCGCGAACTCGATTCGTCTCATTGACGTAGGCCGTCTCACCTCCTCGTAGGGCGCGGCCGACTGTCTCGGACACATAGCGTTAAAGGTGAACGCAGGGGGCTCTGAGGGGGGCAACCGGATGAAAATCCGAAACATTGCTGTGCCGGTTGAGGCTGATGCGGTGCCGTTCGCGGACCGCTACATCACGGAGGAGGCGCAAGCTGCTGCATTACGCGTATTGCGGTCGGGATGGGTGACCACCGGCCGAGAGGTCCCAGGCTCGCCCGTTCTGACCTCGACGATGACGTTTCTGCGGCGCCGTCCGGGCGATAGTGCATGCAGGACTGCGACCGGTGCTGGTCGACGTCGACTCCGAGACCGCCATACCGACGCCGGACGCCGTGCGCGAGGCCGCGGCGGCGAGGGCGGCATGGCGACCACCGATGACCCGGAACGCCCGCCAGGCGGGATGACCGGAGCGAACACACTCTTCGAGCAGTTGCCCCCACTGCTCATCTATCCCCGCCAGACAGATGACCAGGTCGATGCCGTGTGCACGGCGATCGCAGACACCGTGTGCCGGCAGTTCTCAAGAAAGGGTGCAGAATGACGCAACCAGTGCTGCTGCGGCAGAGCGAGACGAACCTGCTGCGCGCGATCGTCGTCGGTGCGGGTGAGGCCGGGCTGGCACTGGCTCGCGACCTACACCGGGTCAGCTCCTTCGGACTCGAGCCGATCGGTTTCCTGGACGACGATTCCGCCAAGCAGGGCAGGGGATTCGGCGGCCGGCGGGTGCTGGGCACACTCGCGGATCTCGAGCAGGTACTGGAACAGAGCCGGGTCGATGTGGTCGTCGTCGCCATCCCGTCGATGCCGTCGCACCAGGTGAAGCAGCTCGGCCTCCGGGCAGCCGCCCAGGGGGTGACCGTCCTGCACCTCCCGCCGTTCCTGTCCGCGCTGCAGCGGCAGATCGCCGGCACCGACATGCGTGCGTTGCAGGTCGGTCCGTTGATCGGCCGGCCGGAGATGCACGTGGTCAGCCGCGGCGCCGCCTCGGTGATCACCGGGAAGCGAGTCCTGGTCACCGGGGCCGGCGGATCGATCGGCAGCGAACTGTGCCGGCAGGTGCACGGCTTCGGTCCCGAAGAACTGATCATGCTGGATCACGACGAGTCCAACCTGCACCGGTCCCAGCTCGATCTATGGGGCGAGGCACTGCTGGACACCGAGAACACGGTCGTCGCCGACATCCGCGACGGTGAGCGGATCCATCAGTTGTTCCGCGACCACCGCCCCCAGGTCGTCTTCCACGCGGCCGCGCTCAAGCATCTTCCGATGCTGGAACGCCATCCCTGTGAGGGCGTGAAATCGAACGTGCGGGGCACCGAGAACCTGGTCGAGGCGGCACTCGCCCACGACGTCGAGCGGTTCGTCCTGATCTCCACCGACAAGGCCGCCAACCCGGCCTCGGTGCTGGGAGCCACGAAGCGGCTTGCCGAGCTCGTCCTGGAAGCCCACCACGGCTCGCCCACCACCCTGACCTCCGTACGGTTCGGCAACGTCCTGGGCAGTCGGGGCTCGCTGCTGCACGTCATCCGTGACCAGCTCGCGAGCGGCTCCGAGGTCACCGTCACGCACCCGGATGTGAACCGTTTCTTCATGACGATCGAAGAAGCCGTCGGCCTGGTGCTCGAGGCGGCCCGGATGGCCGACGGCTCGACGACGTACATCCTCGACATGGGTGAACCGGTGCGCATCGTGGACCTGGTCCACAACTTCGCCAACCTGCTGAACGTGCGCGACGTGACGTTCAGGTTCACCGGACTGCGCCCTGGCGAGAAGCTCACCGAGGAGCTGTTCGGCGACGGCGAGGAAATCCTGCCGACCGATCATCCGCGCATCTCCATGACCCGGACTGCCCCGGCCGGGCACGGCTTCCGGGCCAAGCTGCGCGATTTGTACGACGCCGCGTCGCACAACCGTCCGGACGAGGTGTTGCGGCATCTGCACCGGCTGGTGCCCGAGTACATCCCGGCGCCGGCGCTGGTTCCCGCGCTGGTCGCCGCGACGCCGTACCCCGACGACTTCTGATCACCACCGAAATCGACGACTGCGAGGGAGTTTTTATGACTGCTGAAGCGACACCGCCGCCCCTGAACGTCCGCGTCCTCGACGCGACCGTCAACCCCCCGACGGTCTTCGACGACCGCACGCTGCTGCCGGCTGATCACGCCTCGATCACGGCGCTGGGTCAACGAGTCGGGGACGCGGACCTGGCCGCACCGCCGGTAGTCCTGCCGGACTTCCACCACAAGTCCAAGATGGAGCTGCCGTCCAGCGTCGCCGTCGCGACGGCCGGCACGATCCGTCCCGACCTCACCGGATCCTCGGTGAACTGTGGTATGGCCCTGATCGCGGTCGATTCCGAGGTCCCCGACGATCGCGCCGTCGACGTCTTCATGCGTGCGGTTCGAGAGCGCTACCCGTACCCGACCCGCGGCCGGCGAGACCTGTCCGCCCGGGAAGTGGTCAAGGCGGCCGCGGAAGGGTCGGAGTTCGGGGTGGACCGCTGGGACGCACCGGCCGAGGATCTCGAGCGGATCGAAGAAGGCGGCCGGATCGACCTCGAGCGGTACGGCGGTATCGACCGCCTGACGTCGGAACTTCCCGGCCTCGCCGTCCAGCTGGCCCGGTACCGCTTCGGCACCGTCGGGCCGTCCAACCACTTCGTCGAACTGCAGCGCGTCGAGGAGATCCTCGATCCGGACCGGGCCGCGAAACTGGGCGTGGCCGAGGGCCAGTTGACCATCCAGTACCACGGCGGCGGCGGCGTTTTCGCCGGCGAGATCGGCCGTCTGTTCTTCCGCCGGAAGGACTACCCGCGGCAGATCAAGGCGGTCAACGCAGCGCTGAAGCCCTGGTTCCACCTCCGCTCGGCAAAGTCGTACGCCGAGCTGAAGGCACGGCTGAGTCTCTACTTCACCGCCGGCTGCACGCCGCTGCAGTTGTCCAGCGACGAGGGACAGCGGCTGATGCTGGCGACCACGGCGGCGATGAACTACGGCTTCGCCTTCCGCACGGCCACCTATGCCGGACTCCGCCGTATCGCGGCCGACTCGTTCGGCGGCGCCACCGGGCGGCTAGTGGTCGATTCGCCACACAACAGCATCTACGAGGAGCCGGTCGGCGACACCATCGCGGTCGTCCACCGGCACAACTCCTGCCGGGCCTTCCCCGCCGACATGATGACGCCCGGGACGACGTTCGCCGACACCGGCCAGGCGGTGTTGCTGCCGGGCACACACCGGACGTCGAGCTATCTCGCAGTCGCTGGCGACAGAGCAGTCACCAGCCTCTACTCGGCCTGCCACGGCGCCGGGACAGTCGTCTCCGACCTCGTCGCACGCGGCGTCTCGGGCCCTGACCCCCTCGGCCGCAGCACCCGGCGTTACCGCTATGACGACGCTGCTCCCACCGAGGCATTCCATTTCGACAACCGCGGCGTCGATGCGGCGCTCGACGTCCTGGTCCGCAACGGCCTGGTCAAACCGGTCGCCCGGATGCGGCCGATCGCCGTACTCCACTAACCAGACCATCGGACGAAGGGCGCAACGATGACTGTCGAAGAGATGTTCCGTCGAATCGTGCGAGCACACCTGGGGGTCATCCTGGTGTGTACGCTCCTCCCGATCGCCGTGGCGATCGGGCTGCAAATGGACCGGCCGAAGCTGTCCATGGCATCTGTCCGGGTCCAGGTGATCTCCGGCGCGCCGAGCACGGCGACCGAGGCCGAAGGCATCAGCAGCCGGGTGCTGGCGCTGGCAACGACACCGAGCCTGCTCGGGGCCGCCATGGCGGAAGCCAAAGTCCAGCGGAACCTGGCCGACTTCGCCGCCACCCATGTCGCGGCCCAACGCCTCGGTGAGTCGTCGATCGTCCAGCTCAGCGTCACAGACCACGACCCCGAGGCGGCCGGCCGCATCGCGGTCGCCCTGTCGGCACAGGTTGCCACCTTTATGAACACCGGTGACCGTGCGGCGGTCAACGCTGCGCGATCGAAACTGGACAAGGATGTAGCGGCCGGCAACCGCCACCTCGACCAGCTCACGAACAGGTTGCGCGGCACCGCCGACGTCAATGCCCGAGCAGGTCTGCAGGCCCAGATCCAGTCCGCCGATCAGCTCATCGGCCAGCTGACCAACCAGCGGGCAACGCTGCTGATCGCGGACGCGACCCGGGACGTGGTGGTGCCGATCGGCAAAACACCTGAGATCAGTTCGATCCAGTCGTCTCTCCTGCCCCAGGCCGCTCTCGCGCTCCTCTTCGGACTGGTGCTCGGCCTGACCGTCGCCGCGGTGCTGGAGACCGTCCGACCGCGGCTCGCGAGCGTGCGGGCGCTGGCACGGATGCTGCAGGCACCGGTGCTGGGAAAGTCAACGGAAGAGATCGAGTCCCTCAGGAACACGATGGCCCTCGCGGCCAGGCGGCAAGGCGTGGACGCCATCGTGCTGATGAGCGCCGAGAAGCGGGATGCCGAGACGGTCAGTCAACTGTTGTTCGCGCTGTCGGGCTCCGCTTCGGTGAGCCGAAGGCAAAAGAGCCCGTCCAACTCCCGGCACGGGATCGAACACGCTGAGGAAGACAGGGTCTTCGAACTGGACGACAGCATGGTCGCGCCGTTCGCCAACGTGCGGTTCACCGGGCTGTCCGCAGTCACGCCGGAGGACGAGATGACCGCGGGCGTGGTCGTCGTATCGGCCGGAACCGTTCTGGTGCGTCGTCTCGACGACCTCGACGATGTACTGAAAGCGGTTCGCTGGCCTGTCCTCGGCATCGTCCACGGCCCGACCAGGCCGCGATTCTGGGGCCGGCGGTGACCGACGCGCCGGGGGCCATGCTGCTACGGACCGCTGGGCAGCGGGTCGCCGTCGACGGCACCGCCGACACCTTGCGTGAGGTGATCGCCGCGACCGGAGCGGCGCACCTCAGCACGGAGCTGAGCGCTGATCTGCCGAACGTCAAGGTCTCGCTGGAACGGAGCAGGCAGCGCTTCGACACCAGCGGCTGTGAAACCGTGACCCGAGGAGCCTGGACCAACCAGCGCGGTGAGGCACTCATCGAGAGCGTCGGTGGCTCGGGGTTCAGCCAGCTGTGGTCGGTCAGCGAGGACGGGCTGCACGTCCGTAGCCGCTGGACGCCGACCACGACGGAGGCGGCTGCGTCCCGGCTGCTCCCGTCCCGGTTCCGAACCCTTCGTGCCCAGGTCCTGGTGCACTACCCCGCCTTGTGGCTGGCGATCCAGCAGGGATTCGCACCGCTCCATGTCTCCGTGGTCGAGATCGGCGGCGTGTCCGTTCTTCTCGCGGGGCCCGGCGGTGTCGGCAAGTCCACGCTGGTCGCGCTCGAGCTGGCCGCGGGAGCAAGGGCGACCTGCGACAACATCGCCGTCTGCGACGGGATCGTGGCGCACGGCCTCGCCGAACCCTTACGGCTCCCGGCCGAGCTCCCCGGCGCCTCGAGCGGACCGCGCACCACCCACGGCCGCCGGGAGCAGCTGTGGAAGGCCCGGGTGAGATCGCTCGAGCCCAGCCTGATCGTCGTGGTCCGCCGAGGTGTGGAAGGCGGTCCACAGATCCGGCCGATCGGCCCGGGGACGGCCCTACGAGGAATCGTGGCCGGCACCTATGCGGCCGGGGAGCTCCGGCGTTTCTGGCCGCTGGTGGCCACCCTCGCGATGGCCACCGGCTGCGGACCGGTCCATCCACGGGTCGAGCAGGTCGCTGAAACCCTGGCCTCCCGGCTGCCCTGCGTCGAGCTCCGGCTGGGGCACCGACCTGGCGCCGGTCTCGCCGAACTGCTCGACGCACCGTTGAGCGAGATCCGCCGGAACGGGGTGAACTGATGCCCGGCGAGACGCGCATCGAGGTCGCCCAGATCGTCACCAGGTTCATGGCGGGTGCCGGCGGCGTGGCGCTGCGGGGCGCACTCAACCTCGACCCTGACCGCTACCACGTCACGATCGTCACCGGCCAGGGCGGACCATTGACCGACCGGGCGGAGGCGGCCGGCATGCGGGTCGTCATCGTGCCGTCGCTGGTGGCCCCGATCTCGCCCGAGGACGACATCAGGGCATTGCGTGAGCTCACCAGCCTGTGCCGCTCCGCTCGCTTCGACGTGGTCCACACGCACAGCGCGAAGGCAGGCGCGCTCGGCCGGATCGCCGCTCACCGGGCCAAGGTCCCGCTGATCGTGCACACCTACCACGGCTTGCCGTTCCACGAGTTCCAGAGCCCGGTACAGCGGGCGGCGTACATCGCCATCGAGCGGCGGCTGGCGCGGATCACCGACGCAGTGCTGGCGATCGGCAGCGGAGTGGCCACCGAGGCCCTGCGCCGCGGCCTGGCGGATCCGTCGACTCTCCGCACGATCGCGCCGGTGGTGGAGGCGACCACGGTCCTGCGAACGTCGAAGTCGAGGGCGGCCGCCCGGGCCGCCCTCGGGATCGACGACGCGACACCGGTGATAGGCACCGTGGGCCGGATCGACTACCAGAAGGCACCGGAACACCTGGTCGCCGCGATGGCCGCGCTTCGGCATCGGGACGCGATGGCCGTCTGGATCGGCTCGGGTCCCCGCCTCGACGAGGTCGAGGCCCTGGTCCGGGCAGCCGGGCTGGGCGACCGTTTCCTGTTCGCGGGCGAGTGTACGAACGTGGCGGAACTGCTGCCGGCGTTCGATGTGTTCGCCATGGCCAGCCGCTACGAGGGGCTGCCCTGCGCCGTTGTGGAGGCGATGCGCTGCGGGGTTCCGGTGGTCGCCACCGCGGTGAACTCGATGCCCGACCTGGTGATTCCGGGCGAGAGCGGGATCCTCGTCCCGCCCGGCCGACCCGACCTGCTGGCCGGTGCGCTCGACGGGCTGCTCGACGATCCCAGTACCGCCGACCGGCTCGTCCGCCGTGGCAGGGAGCTGGCCGGCGAGACCTTCGACGCGGCACGGCTGGCCGTCGTACTGGATCAGGTGTACTCGGGCGGGCACAGCAATCTTCGTGGCGCGGTGAGCATCTCCCAGCGCGTCGACCGGACAAGCCCTGCGGCTTCCCCCTGGCTGACGTTGTGTGCGGCCGGCACCGTCGAGATCGACGCCCGCGAGGTCCGGGGCGCCGTCGTCGGGCAACTACCGGCCGATACACCGGTCGTACTCGTCGACGACCGGCCGTTCAGCCGGCGGCGACTCCGGCGGCTGGCCGATCGGTCGTCCGTCGTGATCGAGCGTGAGCTCATCGTCCTGCCCACAGCCGGACGGCCCATCATCCTGGTCGACGACACCGAGGCCGCGGTCCGGCACTTCTGGACCACGATCGCCACCGTCCCGCCCGGACTGGCGTACACCGCGCTGCCCGCCGCCGCGATGCTCGGCGTGGCCCGGTTGCTGCCTTGGCGTTTGACCGGCGCGGCGGCTCCCGGCCGGGCGCTCATCGGGAGGCAGCGATGACCGATACGCCCCTGGCCATCCAGCCGCGGCCGCGCTCCGTGCACGATGTGCTCTTCGCGCCCTCGACGCGCGGCGTGCTGATCGCGGCTTCCAAGAACCCGGACGCCAAGCTCACCTTCATCGTCACCCCGCCGGCAGGGGTATACCCGTCCGGCCCGCTGGGCCCGGTGGCCGTGAAGATCCCAGCCACCGCCGCGGCCGGGGGCGCGGTGGAACACGAGGGACGCGTGCTGGTCCAGCTCCACGCCGCCCAACTCGGCACCATCGCGGACACGCTCCCCCGGTACGTCGAGACCGTGGACAGCGACGGTCTGCCTGCATTAGTGTCGACCGCACTGCGGGGTACGCCGATGAGCGTTGGGTATAACCACTGGCTGCACACCGCACGACCAGCGCGAGTGGCCGAGGACTTCGCCTTGGCCGGCGGCTGGCTGCGCCGATTCCAGGCCGCGACCGCCGGGGAACGCACCAGGTTCGATTGGGCAGCTGACGTTTGCGACAGCCTGCGTAAACGTTGGCCCGCACATCCGCAGCTCGACGCCGCGCTTGTCAGGTTGACGTCGGCGGACCATCAGTTGAGCAGCCACCTGGCTCGACGGACCGCCGTACACGGCGACTACTGGTTCGGCAATCTGCTGGTTGCCGACGGCACGATCTCAGGTGTCGTCGACTGGGAAGGCGGTGCTTCGGACGGGTGGCCGCTGCGCGACCTGGTCCGGTTCGCCCTCAGCTACTCCCTCTATCTGGATCGGCACACCCGGCCCGGACACCGGGTGCTCGGGCACCGCGGGCTGCGCCGGGACGGCTTCGCTCCCGGTATCACCTACGCACTGCTCGGGCAGGGCTGGCTGCCGGAGCTGGTCCGGTCATTCCTCTGTAATGGCCTGACCGAGCTCGGGTTGCCGCCTGACCTTTGGTATCACGCCGCGGTGACCGGTATTGGTGAGGTCGCTGCGCTCGCCAACAACGACGCCTTCGGCGCCGCTCATCTGGGGTTGCTGGCCGGCCTGTCACCCTCGACCACCCCGCACGACAGGCAGGAAGGGCTGATGCGACCGTGACGGCCGTAGTCTCACAGCGATACCCAGGCGTCGACCGCGCAGCGGTGGCGCCGCGAAGCGACATGCTCGCGACGATGATGGGGCTCGCGGTATGTCTGCTTCCCTTCCTCGTTCCGTCCGGACCGGGAAACACCGCACCGGCCGACGTCGCCATCGGCCTGTGCATCGTGCTCGGCGTGCTCTGGTCGGTGCGAGAGCAGTTGACGATCAAACTTCCTTACCTGGCTGGCATCGCCGGCCTGGTGCTCGGTGGCGCCTTCGCCGCGTCGGTAGCAGCCGCACCAATCGTGAGCGCCCTGGTACTCGTCCAGGACCTGCTGCTGCTTGCCTGGGCCGCTGCGCTCGCCCTCGGCCGGCACAATCCGGCGATCGTGGCCGTGGTGACCAAGGCCTGGTGCCGAACCGCGCCGCTGTACTCCGGCGTGATGGTCATTGCCTATCTGCTCGGCATCCGCGCGCTGAGCGGCGTGTCCACCAAGGACGGCATCCGTGCGTCCTACACCATGGGCGACCCGAACATGGCCGGCAACTATCTGGTCGTCTCGCTGTTCGTCATGGCCGCTTGCAAGCATCCCCGGTCCCCCGGGGTGCGCAGGATCGGCTACCTGTTGGTTCTGGTCGCGATCGGGTTCACCGGATCGAACGGCGCCCAGCTCACCCTCCTCATCGGACTGGTGCTGGGCCTGGCCGTGACCAGGTACCGGCGGTTTGGAGCACTCGCCGGCCTGACAACGCTGGCGGCTTCGGTTCTGGTGGCCGGCGTGCTGTTCGTGTTCGTGATGCCGCGCGTCGACCTGAACCAGATCCGTGAGCAGGCCGTGGGCAGCGTCCCGCTGGTCCGCGACTCCTTCGGCCGCAGCGGCAACTCGACCAGTCAGCGGGCGGCGATCGTGCAAGAGGGCGCCACCCTGTGGCTGGGGGGCGATGCCACCGGCTTCGGGCCGGCGCAGACGAAGGCCACTCTGGCCGCCACCCAGGCTCCGTATGTCAAGGAGGCTCACAACGACTACCTGGCGACGCTGCTGGAGCGCGGCCTGATCGGCGCGCTCGGCCTGCTGGTGCTGGGGATCGCCGTGCTCGTCCGCTGTGTGCGTCTGGTGGTGGGCACCTTGCCGAAGGCCTATGCGGACCTGGTCCCCCGTGCCTGGCTGCTGGCGGTGATCGGCCCCGTGATGGCAACAGCCGCGGGTTTCTACGAGGTTCTGCACTTCCGACACCTGTGGACCTGGCTGGGTCTGATAGCGGCCCTGGTGCTGGTCATGCAGGACAAGGAGAGTCGACCATCTTGACCCGAGCTATCAATCGGCGACTCCGGGCGCTGCGATCCCCGGTCAGCGGCGAGCTGTTCCGGACCGTGCTGGCGAACTGCTCGGCCCGAGGGCTCGCGATCGTGGGTCTCACCCTCGCCACCGTGGTCGTCGCCCGGGTCGGAGGCCCGGCCGCCGTCGGCGAGTACGCGTTGCTGCGGATGCTTCCCGGCATGGTCGCCGTGCTCTGTGTCGTCGGTCTGCCCGGCGCACTGGCGTACTTCCTCGCCGCTCCGCGCCGCAACGTTCCCCGGTTGTGGCCGACGCTGATCGCCATCGGCTTCACCGGAGCCCTGCTCGGGACGCTGGTATGGACGGCCGCCGCACCCCTGCTCGCCAAGGTGTTCTTCCCGCACGAGTCCCCCGTCATGATCGCCCTCGCTGGACTTACCGTCCCGACTCAACTGCTGCTGACCCTGGGCAAGACGGCACTCCAGGGCCTCGAGGACCGACGCGGCGCCGACGTGGTCATCGCCGCGGAGGAACTCGCCTTCCTCCCCTGCTACGTCTTGCCGCTGCTGGCCGGCATGCACGGCATCACAGCGATCGTGCTGGGGCTCGCGCTGGCAGATGTGGTAGTCGCCGTCGAAGCCTGGCGCAGGGTCAGCCGGCGACTGGGCTGGACGCGGCTCGGCCTGGCTGGAGGCGACCGTGGCTGGTGGGGCCGGCCGGATCCGGCCGTCGGCCGCCGCGTGGCGTCGTACGGCCTACGCGGCCAGGTCGGCGGGCTCATGACGCTGCTCAATCTCCGGCTCGACTTCGCGATCCTCGGGGCGATGGCCGGACCAGCCGTACTCGGTTCGTACGCCGTCGCGTCCAAGTACGCCGAGTTGCTCAGGCTGCCCGGCACCGCCATCACGTGGGTCTGCTACCCGCGTCTGGCGAAACTCAGCGAGACCGAGGCGGCGCAAACTGTACGCAGGATGATCCGGCCGGCGCTGATCGGCATCGCCGTCGCCGCGATCCCCGTGGCACTGCTGACTTCACCCGTCATGCGACTGCTGTACGGCGCCGAGTTCGGGCCGGCCGTCGACCCTGCTCGGGTGTTGCTCGCCGGTATGTTGCTCGCCGGTGCATCCGGGGTGGCGAGCGCCTATCTGTACGGGCGTGGAAGCCCCGGCCTGAACTCGATCGTCCTCGGCATCGGTCTGGTCATCACGGTGGTGCTCGATCTGCTGCTTATCCCGCGATACGGCGCGCTCGGAGCCGCCACTGCTTCGACTGCGGCGTACCTGTGCACCGACGGCATGTTGGTCGGCCTGCTGCTCCGGCTCAGCGGGCGGTCACCACTGCGGCACAACACAGCGCCTGTGCAGGGCACCGGAGTCGCGTCGTGAGGGCGGCTGCCGTCGCAGCGCTACTGCTTGCCTTGATCTGCGGATGCAGCCAGCACAAGGTCGAGGGGTCGCCCTCGCCGTCCAGCCCTGGTACTTCGCTCCCGACAGGCGCGACCAGTGGACCACCGCCGGCATCCACTGGGCAGACGTCTACTGGGCAGACCCTGACGGGCGATCGGTACGTCGCGCTTGCCAGCGCCATGCACAAGCGAGGCGTGGCGATCTGGTGGGAGACCGATCTGGTGGCGCGATGGCTGGAAGGCCCGGCCGCATTCGACTCGGCGATCACCCGGCTCGGCATGCTGGCGAGGGCACCCGGTGTGGTCGGTTTCAAGATCTCGGACGAGATCGGCTACGACGACGGCCTCGGATCTCCGGCCGACGCGACCCGGTTCCTGACCCAGGCCAGAACAGCGCTGGCGCGTGTCGCGCCTGGCAAACAATTGCTGGTCGACGCGGTCGTGCCGGAGCTCGGTTGCCTGCCGTGGCGGGGGACGAACCAGGTGGACTGCGCACAACGAGCGCGGCTCAAATACCCCGCCGCAACCGTTGCCGCAATCGACGAATATCTGCGCGCCAAGCTGATCGACCGCCTTGACCTCAGCACCGGCCTGCTGGACGACTCGATGTACCGCACATGGGGCACCACCCAGCGCGACGCCCAGGCAGACGCATGGAATCACGTGAAGGAGCAGGGCTGGCCCCAGCTGACCATCCTGCAGGCACGCAAGGCGCTGGCCGAGCCGAACGGCTACCGGGGCGATGCTGACCAAGCGGCTGCTGACGTCGGCACGTACATCGACGTACCTATCGGGGCGGGCGCGCGGGCGGTGGACATCTGGACCTGGCGGCAGCAGTACCAGGGCAACACCGTCAGCCTGCTCGGGTCCGACCTCTCCCCCAATCCGCTCTGGACAGCGCTGGTACAGCAACGCCGGCGAGGGGCGCAGCTCCTCACCCACATGAGACCGTCCGCGATGCCGACCGACCAGCGGAGCTTCGACGAGGAGTGCAACCTGGCCGCCAGTGCGTTCACGGCGGTCTTCGTAGCTGCCGGAACCGGCTGAGACAACGAGGAGCAATACCATGACAGACAACGGCGAAACAGCAGGACCCCCGACCGGTTGCCTGCGGAGTGGCCGTCGCTTCGTCCTGTCCATCCGCCAGGAGTCGGCTGCCCAGACAGCAGGCAGCGGTGGCACTCGTGGTTGAGCTGCCGCTGAGCCTTCTCGCTACGGGCGCCGCCCTGCCGCTCGTCATCACTATGATGCTTCGGCGCGATGTGATTGACGTCCCGAACCATCGGTCGTCCCACGTGGGGCGCGTGCCCCGTGGCGGCGGGCTGGCGTGCCTGCTCGGCGTACTCGTCGGTCTCCTCGCCGGCCAACTGCTCGGCGATGTGCCGCCGTGGGAACTCGCTGGGATTGCGGCCGCCCTCGCGTTGGTCGGGCTGGCCGATGATCTGCGTACAGTTCCGGCGGCCCCGCGACTGGGGGCACAATTGCTGGTCGGCACCCTGGCGGGACTCCTGGTGGGCGGCGGCTTGTTCTGGATGATCGCTGGTGCTGTCGTGCTGGCTGTGACCGTCAACGTCGTCAACTTCATGGACGGCATCAACGGCATCACGGGTTTGACCATCGGGCTCTGGGGCGTGGTGGCGCTGGTGGTCGCCAGTGCGAACGACAGCAGCCGCCTTATACCGCTCGCAGCCGCCGCGGCCGGCGCGGCCATCGGGTTCCTGCCCGCAAACCTGCCCAGAGCACGTCTGTTCCTGGGCGACGTGGGCAGCTACCTATTCGGGGCCCTAGTAGGCGTAGGCATCCTCGTCGGCTGGGCTGACGGCCTCCCCCTCGCGGTCCTGGTCGCCCCGCTGTCCGTCTATATCGCCGACACCAGCTTCACGTTGATTCGACGCGCTAGTCGACGAGTAGATCTCCTGTCCGCCCATCGCGAGCACGTGTACCAACGTCTAGTCAGCACCGCCGGTCTGTCCCACACCGTCGTCGCCACTTTTGCAGTGGTGCTCGCGGCTCTCATCACCTTGTCGTGGGTGCCGGGAAGCGCCGCACTCGGACTGACGGTCACGACAGTGCTGCTCAGCATCTACCTCGGCGCCGTGCCCCTGACAAAGGCAATGCGCCGGTGACCACTACTTACGAGAAACACCTCAGCAGAGAAAAGGCAAGCCAGAGAGAGTGGGTCATCAGGTGAGTGTCAGCCCTCGTGTCGCCGTGTTTGGTGCCACCGGATTCGTGGGCCGTGCAACGACGGCCGCCATCGCAGGTCAGGGTGCAGAGGTCGTCCCGATCCGTACCCCGCGCCTGCCCGATATGCCGGCTTCCGCCGCCAGCACCTTTGTGCGTGACCACCAGGACATCGTCGCCGATCTGGCCAAGTCCATCGCCGAGGTCTCGGTCGTCGTCAACGCAGCCGGCGACCCCGGCGCCTCCTCGGGCGACGAAAGCGCGCTGGTAGCGGCTAACGCTTTGGTCCCCGGACTGCTGGCTGCTGCGGTGAGCCTGGCCGGAACCCAACGATTCATTCATGTCAGCAGCGCAGCGGTGCAAGGTGCCAGGCACACTCTGGACTCGACCCTCGAGGTTTCTCCTTTCTCGCCGTACTCTCGCTCCAAGGCGTTAGGCGAGGCGCTCGTGCGCGAGTTCGCTGGTGACTCGGCAGTGATCTACCGGCCTCCGGGTGTCCACGGGGCGGACCGTCGGGTCTCGCGCATGACCGCACGCATCGCTCGGTCGCGGTTCTCAAGCGTCGCCCGACCCGGCACGTCACCCACCCCGCTGACTCTGCTGCCAAACATCGCGGACGCGATCGCATTCCTTGCGACGACTCCGCAACAGCCCCCCATCATCGTTGCGCATCCGTGGGAAGGCCTCACCACCTCGAGTGTGCTCAGCCTGCTCGGTGATCGTCAGCCGGTACAAATCCCGGCACCGCTGGCGCGGGCTGTCGTAGCTGCTCTCAAGGTGGCAGGCAAGGCCTTCGCTCCGCTCGCAGGGAATGCGCGGCGAGTCGAAATGCTGTGGTTCGGGCAGGGCCAGGCGGACAGTTGGCTGACGGCTGCCGGCTGGCGACCACCAGCAGGTGAGAGCGCCTGGCGGGAACTGGGCGCCTCATTTGCTGGCGGACGGGTTGAACCAAGAACGGTCCCCAATGACGAAGGAAGGCGCGCGGCCAGGGCC
>JAWWPC010000107.1:0-34195 GCA_033851055.1 Kribbellaceae bacterium
CGCCTCGGCGCATCCTGCTCGCCGTCCGACCAGACGTCGCCCGGACCTGACAACCCGTCAGCCCGACTCCCGCCCGAGGGTGCGTTGCCGTCGCGGTAATACGCCTGCGTGTCATCTTGGGCAGGGCCTAAGGTCGAAGGACCCGAGAGAGCGTCCGCCGGTCCAGCGCCTCTCAGCCCCGCCGAGTCAGACGGCGATCCCGCATTCGCGCCGGACTCGTCGTCGGACGGAGGCGGGTCGAGATCCGGACCAGCCGGCTGCGCGTTCGTCGTACGGGCGGTCGGGTAGGTCGCTGCATCCTCGACCCACTCGCCGTTGACCCAGGCGCCGCCGACCCAGTCCCGCTGGCCTGGCTCAGTCTGCTGCTCCGGCTGGTGCTCGACCGCCGCCACGTCGCGATCCGCATGTTCCGTCACGGCCGGTTGCGCGGCGGTGTCATCGTCGAAGTCGTCGCCGAACGGGAAGAACTCACGGGTGGATTCGTCGAGCTGCCAACTCTGTTCGGCGCTCGCCTGTTGTTGGGCCTCCCGGACCGGGACCGGCTCGGGCTTCGCGGCAACGTCCGGTACATATGTCGCAGCCGCCGGCGCGTCGGCGAAGAGGCTCGCGTAGTAGTCCTCGCCGTCCTCGACCTCACCGCCCACCCGTGGCACCTGGGGCGGCTCCTCCGGGACCAGTTCGATCTCGCCGGTCTCGTCGTCCTCGTCGACCGGATCCGGACCGATCAGCCCGAGCCTTGCCAGCGCCGGAACCTCGTAGTCCTGCTCGTAGTTCGGTTCCTCGTACGCCGGCTGGTTGCGCCCGACGGTGCCGTACTCCTCGACGCGGGCGGGCGGAATGTACGGAGCCGGTTCCTCCCCGATCACCTGACCCGTGAACGGGCTGACCCCCGGTGGAACCACGATGGTCTCCAGCGGCTCGTCATCCAGCTCGTCGTCTACGCCGGCCAAGGCCGCTCGATCCGCCCGACCGGCGTTTGGTCCACCGAACTGCTCCGCAGCGATCAACGCTGCCCCCAGGTCCGGGTGGCGCGGCGAATGCGGCCCGACGCGCAGCCGGTCGAAGAGATCCACCAGCGAGTCGGAGGTGATCCCGGTCGTCGCTGCGGTCCGGATCAGCGCGATGCCGACCGGGCGCAGCTCGTCCAGCCCGCCCGGGTAGTCAGCCCACGCCGCAGCCCACTCGATCAGCTCCTCGGCCGCCTCCTCATCCGACGTCAGCCAGGTCGCGATCGGTAGGAAGCCGTCGTCCAGCGGCTGCCACGGATCGCCGGGGTACGCAGCCCGGGCCCAGGTGCCGCCGAAGCTGCCGTAGACGAAGCCGAGCCGGCCCGCGGCGAGCCGCTGCTGCACCTCGGGCTGCCCGATCCAGCCGGGGGAACCGGCCAGGAGATCGGATCCGGCTGTCCGGCTGTGCTCGGTGTGGAGGCCGAACAACACCGACCGTTCGCCGTCCAGCATCACCATCCGCAGGTCGCTGCCGGTCTCGTCCTGGTGGTACCAGCCCTGCTCGTCGGCGTACCAGCGGCGGTCGAAGCCGGTGGCATGGGCGACCGCGGCCAGTGCGCTCCAGCGGGCGCGCAACTCCTCTGGGTCGTCCAGGTCGACGAGCGGCATCCGGTCTCCTGCGTATGTGGATCCTGCCAATCCAGGCCAGCACGGTACCCGAGACCACTAGTGTCCGGTGCAGGACGCTACTCTCTGGGTTCGAGGACGGCTACGCACTCTATGTGATGCGTCATCCCGAACAAATCGAATGCCCGCAGCGAGCTGATCCCGTAGCCGAGCCCATCGAAGATCTTCAGGTCCCTGGCCAGCGCCGCCGGGTCGCAGGCGACGTAGCCGATCCGCCGCGGTGAGAGCCCCGCGATCCGCTGCACGACCTCCTTGCCCGCCCCGGTCCTGGGCGGATCCAGTACGACGAGGTCGACCGACTCCAGGCCCTCCCGGGCAGCCGCGGTGAGCACCTTCTCGACCCTGCCCTGCTCGATCGTCACCTTCGGCAGGTCGTGCAGGTTGCGTCTCGCGTTGCGGACCGCATCCCGATCATCCTCGACCGCCAGTACGACGCAACCAGCCTCGGCCAGGAACGCAGCGAACAACCCGACGCCCGAGTACAGATCGAGCGCGGACTCCCCCGGCTGTGGCTCCAGCCCGGTCAGTACGGCGTCCACCAGCGTCGTTGCCGCGGCCGGGTGGACCTGCCAGAACCCATCGGCCTCGACCCGGAACCGGCGCTCGTGAACGACCTCGACCAGCCGGCCGGACGAGTCCTGGTCCGTCAGGGTCGCGGTCTTGCCCTCGGACGAGACGACAGCCTGGACCGCCGAGGTGTCCGGCCAGCACTGGTCCAGCACCCGTGGGGTCTCCGGGTGGGCGATCCGGCACCGGTCGATCTGGATCAGGTCGTGCGAGCGGTGGGCGTACATGCCGGGCCTGCCGTCGACCACGACGTACCGCATCCGGGTCCGCCAGCCGAGGCCGTCGTCGCCCGGGGACTCCATCACCACGTCCCGCTCGATTCCCCCGATCCGGCGCAACGTGTCCATCACCACGGTGGCCTTCAGCCGGCGCTGTTCGGCGATATCCGCGTGCTGGAAGTCGCAGCCGCCGCAGCGCCCGGGTCCGGCGTACGGGCAGGGCGGATCGACGCGATGCGGCGACGGCTGAAGGATGTCGACGGCGTCGGCGCGCAGGTACTTGGCCGTCTGCTCGGTGACCCGGGCCCGGACGACCTCGCCGGGCAGCGCGTGCCGGACGAAGACGACCTGTCCGTCATGGCGCGCGACGCAGTGCCCGCCGTGCGCCACCGAGCCGACCTCCAACTCCAGCAGCACCGCCCCGACAAGATCTTCAGTCGTCACCGATCTCCCGAACCCTTGCGCGCCCCACGGCGGACTTGCCCGGCCACCCGCTCCTCGCGATCATGTCGCTCCTCGGCGGCCTGGGAAGACTCCAACTGGTAGGGCACCGACGTGACCATGACCCCCGGGGTAAAGAGTAGGCGGCCCTTCAACCGCAGGGCGCTCTGGTTGTGCAGGATGTGCTCCCACCAATGCCCGACGACGTACTCGGGGATGTAGACCATCACCACATCCCGCGGCGACTGGCGGCGGATGTCGCGAACGTACTGCAGGATCGGCCGGGTGATCTCCCGGTACGGCGACGACAGTCGCTTGAGCGGTACGGGAATTCCACGCCGGTCCCATTCGGCCTGCAGCGCGTCCGACTCCTCCGGATCGACATCGACAGTGACAGCTTCGAGCTGGTGCGGCCGCGCAGCCTTGGCGAACGCCAAGGCCCGCAAGGCTGGTCTGTGCAGTTTGGACACGAGCACGATCGCGTACACCCGCGACGGCAAGGTCAGCGACTCGTCCGGGTCGACCTCCATCTCCTGGCCGACCGTGTCATAGTGCTTGCGGATGCCCTTCAT
This sequence comes from Kribbellaceae bacterium, assembly GCA_033851055.1. Classification (GTDB taxonomy): domain Bacteria; phylum Actinomycetota; class Actinomycetes; order Propionibacteriales; family Kribbellaceae; genus Kribbella. Next base: position 3,433 of record JAWWPC010000107.1, read on the forward strand.
GAGCAGGAACAGCACGGCCATCGCGATGATCGCGATGTAAGCACCGAGCAGGAACTTGGTCAGCAGCACGACGATCAGCACCACGCCGGTGAAGGACAGCCCGATGGCGTTGATGATTCGGGAGCGCTGCATGTGGCGCCGTTTGGCCGGGTCCTGTTCGGTGCGCAGCAGGCGCGTCCAGTGCCGGACCATACCGGTCTGGCTGACTGTGAACGACACGAAGACGCCGACGATGTAGAGCTGGATCAGCCGAGTGACCTCGGCGTTGAACGCCAGGATCAGCACGATCGCGAACCCGGCCAGGATGATGATGCCGTTGCTGAAGGCGAGCCGGTCGCCGCGGGTATGCAACTGGCGGGGTAGGTACCCGTCGCGGGCCAGGATCGAGCCGAGTACCGGGAAGCCGTTGAACGCCGTGTTCGCGGCCAACGCCAGGATCACGCCGGTCGCCGCGGCGACGAGGTAGAAACCGGGCGGGAAATGATCGAAAATGCCCTTCGCCAACTGGCCGATAATCGGGTCCTGGTGGTAGTCGGCGCCCACCGGCACCCCGTTACGCAGTAGCTGGTGAGCCGGGTCCTCGGCGAACCGGACCTTCATCACGTTCGCCAGCACGACGACGCTCAGCACCATCGTGATCGAGATGCCACCCAGCAGCGCCAGGGTGGTGGCCGCGTTCCTGCTCTTCGGCTTCTTGAAGGCCGGTACGCCATTGCTGATCGCCTCGACCCCGGTCAGGGCGGCACACCCGGACGAGAAGGCCCGCAGAATCAAGAACGCCATCGCCAGCCCACCTGCGCCGTGCGCGAACTGGGGCTCCGGGGCGAGGTCGAACCCGGCGCTGGGTGCATTCGGAAGGTTACCGAACAGCAGCCGACCGAAGCCCCAGGCGGCCATCCCCAGGATCGTCACCATGAAGACGTACGTCGGGATGGCGAACGCCGTACCGGACTCGCGGACGCCGCGCAGGTTCACCGTGGCCAGGATCAGGACGGCGATGACCGCTGCCTCCGCCTGGTGCCCGTCCAGGGCCGGGATGGCCGCTGCGGCGTACTGCGCGGCCGAGGAGATCGACACCGCCACCGTCAGCACATAGTCGACCAGCAGCGCACTTGCCACCGTCAGCCCTGCGGTCGGGCCCAGGTTCGTGGTGGCAACCTCGTAGTCGCCACCACCTGACGGGTACGCGTGCACGTTCTGCCGGTACGACAGCACGACGACGAGCAGCACCACCGCGACGACGATCGCCACTTTCCAGGAGATCGCCAGGGCGGTCAGTCCGGCGATCGACAGGGTCAGGAAGATCTCGTCCGGCGCGTAGGCGACCGAGGACAGGGCGTCACTGGCGAAAACCGGCAGCGCGATCCGCTTCGGTAGCAAGGTCTCGCCCAGCTGGGTACTGCGGAGCTTACGGCCGATGAGGATGCGTTTGCCGATGTCGCTTAGTGCGGGGGTCACACCGGTGATGTTAGAGGGAACCGGCATCCGGTGTAGCGTCTTGCCCTGCCGGACCGATGCCAGTGGCCCCCTTGGGGGCAAGGAGTGATAGCGCAGTGCACGTCGTCATCATGGGCTGTGGACGCGTCGGCTCGACGCTCGCCCGCACGCTCGAAAAACGTGGTCACACGGTCGCGATCATTGATCAGTCCGCCGACGCGTTCCGCCGCCTCAGCCCCAACTTCTCCGGTCGCACCGTGACCGGGATGGGCTTCGACCGGGAGATCTTGATCGAGGCCGGCATCGAGGAGGCCGAAGCCTTCGCGGCGGTCTCGAACGGCGACAACTCGAACATCCTGGCCGCCCGGGTGGCCCGGGAGAACTTCGGCGTCGAGAATGTGGTGGCGAGGATCTACGACCCGGGCCGGGCCGAGGTGTACCAGCGGCTCGGCATCCCCACCGTCGGCACGGTGCGGTGGACCGTCGATCAGATGATCCGGCGGTTGCTGCCGAGTGGTTCGGAGCCTGAGTGGCGCGACCCGTCCGGCAGCGTCCGGTTGGCCGAGGTGCACGCGCACTCCGGCTGGGTCGGCCGGCTGGCCCTGGACATCGAGAGGGCCACTGGCGCCCGCGTCGCGTTCCTGACCCGGCTCGGGGAAGGCCTGTTACCCACAGCGGATACCGTCATCCAGGAGGGTGACCTGGTCCACATGGTCATGCTGGAGCGCGACGCAGCGACGGTCGAGTCCCAACTTGGCACCAAGCCTGAGGAGCTGTGATGCGGGTAGCCATCGCCGGCGCCGGGAATGTCGGACGATCGATCGCGGCCGAACTCCTGGAGAACGGCCACGAAGTACTCCTGATCGACAAGGACCCACGCGCGATCAAGGCCGAGTCGGTGCCGAGCGCCGAATGGTTGCTGGCCGACGCCTGCGAGTTGTCCTCCCTGGAGGAGGCAGCGCTGCAGCGCTGCCAGGTAGCGATCGCCAGCACGGGCGACGACAAGGCCAACCTGGTCGTCTCGTTGCTGGCCAAGACCGAGTTCGGCGTACCCCGCACAGTGGCGCGGGTGAACCACCCGCGCAACGAGTGGATGTTCAACGAGGCCTGGGGGGTCGACGTGTCCGTGTCGACACCGCGGATCATGTCCGCCCTGGTCGAGGAGGCAGTCTCCGTCGGCGACCTGGTCCGGCTCTTCACCTTCCGCCAGGGTGACGCGAACCTGGTCGAGCTGACCCTCCCCGAGGACTCCCCGATGATCGGCCAGCGCGTCGGCGACGTGGACTGGCCGATCGACACCGCCCTGGTCACGATCATCAGGGAGGGCCGCGTGCTGCGTCCGGACCCCGAGGGCACCCTGGAACTCAACGACGAACTGCTCTTCGTGGCAGCCGACGAAACCGAGGAACAACTCGAGGGCATGCTGTCCCCCCACCACCGCCCGCCCAAAGCCAGCTGACCCGGACGTCCAGCTAGGCAATAGTCCCGCCGCTCGGGCTCGGGCCAATGTGCCGCAGGCGGCCAGACACGCTCAGGCCACCGCGTCGATGGAGTTCTGCCTAGCTGCGTGTCCGGCGATCACGGCGCCGAGCGACTCGCCGACCCCGAGCGCTGCAGAATTCCCACCACATCAGCCATCGGCCAAGCCTGCCGCTTTCCGGATCCGGCCCGTCTCGGTTATCCACAGGCTCGCCCGGACGGCCAGCCAGGCAGTGCTCCCGCTACAGCCGGGCGGATGCGCTCGACGACATGGCCATGGCGCTCGCTGGCATGGTCGAAGGTCTCAGCGGCACACCAGGAGCGGTACTACTGCCTTGCTGCGCGTCCGCGGACGAGCTATTTCTTGCCGCGGAGGAGGTTGGTTACGTGGTCGCGGGCTTCGTCCCATTTGTCCGGTGGGAGCGAGCCCTTCATGACGGCGTACGAGAGCCAGAGGGCTAGCGCGTAGACCGGCAGGCCCAGGCCCACCTTCGCGATGCCGAGGGCGTTCAGGCTGCCGGTCAGATACAGCGGGACCTGTACGACGAGCCGGATCGCGAACAGCCCGACGAATACCAGCGTTGCGCGTTTGAATCCGCGCATCATCGCCGGGTCGTTGCGCCAGGCTGTGCCCGTCTGGGTGATGAGGCCGTAGAGCACGCCGAACAGCGGCCAGCGGAACACCACCGTCAGCAAATACAGCGCGCAGTACCCGAGATTCAGCAGCAGGCCCGGGAGATAGACGTCCTCGGCACGGCCGCTTTTGTTGGCCACGAAGGCCGCGATCAGTACGCCGATGAAGCCGCCGGCGATGTTGCGCAGCGGTTGCTTACGGAGCAGCCGGAGCAATGCGACGGCAGCCGCCGAGGCGACGGCCACGGTCAGCGCGAGCTTGAGGTTGTGGTCTGAGGCGGCGTAGACGATCAGGAACGCGATCCACGGCAACCCGATGTCGAGCAGCGCGCCCCAGCCGCCGAGCGCGTGGAAGAAGTCCTTGTCTGTGGTGGCGGGCCTGACCGAAGCGTTCGGTTCGCGGGCCGAGTCCTCCACAGACGTTGTCTGGTCGGTCGCGCCATCGGTGACCTGGCTGTCGCCCATCGACTCGGCGGCCTCGAACTCCGGCCCGAGGATCTCGACGAGCTTCTCGTCCAGGTCTTCGTCCAGGTGCTGGTGACCGTCCCGGCCGGACCCCTGTGAGTGCTCAGCCATGCGCGGCCGTCGGACGGAGTTCGTACCGCGGGTTGAACATCACCCGGTCACCGTCGACGACGCCGATGCGTCCGGAAGCAATCAGCTCCGATCCCGGGTGGATGCCGGCGATCCGCCGCCGGCCGAGCCAGATCAGTTTCACGGTGCCGGTGCCGTCGTACAACTCACCCTCCAGGGCGGGCACACCGCCGCGCGGGCTGAAGGTGATCGTCCGCAGCGTGCCGTACAGGGTGACCATCTCCCGATCACGACAACCGGTGATTGACCGCGCACCACAATCGTGCGCGAAGTCCTGTAAGACCTCCGCGTCCTCCTGGTCCCGATCTCCGGCCAACCCCCGGAAAGCGCGACGCAGGAGCCCACCCGCTTTCTCGCTACCCATGGGAGCAGTCTAAACCGCTCTCGGACGTGCTCGGCCGGTATCCGGACACCCCGGTCAGCCCTCTTCCTCGGCGGCAGGTTCGGCCCCGGCGGGCAGCCGCAGGGCGAGTGCCTCGCGCGGTGCCATCGGTTCGGAGCCTCGGACCACCACGACGTTGCGGAGCGACTCTTCCATCGGCGGAGCCGCCTCGGGCTCGACCGCCGCCCTGCCCAGCACGGTGCCGCGCAGCAGCCAGCGCGGGCCGTCGATCCCGATCACCCGGGAAGTCTGGCTGAAGATCTGGCCGTTCTCCGGATCCTCGACCGGAACGACCAGCACCAGCTCGGTGCCGAACGAGCCTTCGGCCTCGGAAGCAGTACCACCCATCCGGGTCGCCTCGGCGGCGATCTCGCGGCGGACGTCAGCCCAGATGCCCGCCTTCTTCGGTGCGGCGAAAGCGCGCAGCTCCAGCGCCGAGTCCTCCAGTACCAGCAGCACCGCCTGGACCTCGTTGCTCTGCTCGTCGACCTGGAGCCGCAGCTCCATCCCGGGCATGCCGGTGATCACCAGGGCACCGAGATCGATCCGGTCCTCCGCCTCGAGCAGCTCGGGGTCGACCTCGGCCGAGTCGTACGGCCCCTTCGCGCGGTCGCCCGACGCGTCGGTCTCTTCAGTCTCGACCGCCTCGTCGCCAGCGGCCGGGCCGGTGGCTTCGGTGTCGTCGTTCTTGGCCTTGCGGCGGAAGATCACTGCTATTGCCTACTTCCTCAGTCGTCAGTCGTCAGTCGTCAGTCAAAGGATCAGCGTGTCACACCACTGAAACCACCTGTCGAGCCGTGCCCGCCGTCGCTGCGGGCCGAGCCCGGCAAGGTCTCCACCTCGACGAAACGGGCCTTCTCGACCCGCTGGATGACCAATTGCGCGATCCGGTCGCCACGGTGCAGGGTGACCTCGGCGGCGGTGTCGAGGTTCACCAGACACACCTTGATCTCGCCACGGTAGCCCGCATCGACAGTGCCGGGAGCATTGACTATCGTCACCCCGTGCACGGCGGCCAGGCCCGAGCGCGGGTGCACGAACGCGGCGAACCCGTCCTGCAGCGCGATCGCCAGGCCGGTGCCGACCAGGACGCGCTCCCCCGGCTTCAGCGTCACATCGGTCGTCGTGACCAGATCCGCGCCGGCGTCGCCGGGATGCGAGTACGACGGCAGCGGAACCTCCGCATCGAGCCGACGGATCAGTACCTCGGTCATGGGTTCACCTCGTAGTCATGGACCTGCTCGGCCGTCGATCACCAGACGCGACCCTACCGACGCCGTCTGCCAGTCGACGTGCCAGGCTGGTTCCGTGGCAGATGCTGTGACTGGTCCCGGGCGGTACCGCGAACGCTTGAGCGTGCCCGTGCGCTGGTGGTTGATAGCGGCCGCGCTCGTCCTCACCTTGTGGGTGATCACTGCCGTACCAGCCGGCAACATCGCCGGGCTCGCCGTAGCCGGGGTTGCGACCGTGCTGGTCGTCACCCTGCTCCTCCGGTACGGCGGCGCCGTGGTTGAGGTGGATGCCCAGACCCTCAGGGCCGGCCGAGCCATCATCGAGCGGCCTTACCTGGGTACGGCGGAAGCACTGACCGGCGAGGCGGCTCGGAACGCCTTCGGCCGCGACTGTGACCCGAAGGCCTACCTGATGCTGCGCAGCTATCTGCCGGGCGCTGTCAGGGTGGAAGTGACCGACCCGCAGGACCCAGCGCCGTACTGGTTGATCGCGACGCGCAACCCTCAGCGGTTGGCAGCTGCCTTGACGGAGAACAGCGTGGCAAGATCCTGACTGTCGGGGGTCAGTACGAAGGAGGCAGCTGTGGCTGGAGCCAAGATCGGCTGGAAGTTGGTACTCGCGGTATTCACCCTGGTGGTGTCACTGGCCGCCAGGAAGGCCGTCACCTCGGCCTGGAAGCTAGCGTCCGGCGGGGATCCGCCGGAGGGTCCTCAGGCCGGCTACGTCGAAGTGGTCTCATGGGCAGTGGCCAGTGGAGCCGCCGCAGCCATCGCCAAGCGCTACGCCGAGCAGAGGGCGGCGCAGTACTGGCTCAAATCGACCGGCACGCTTCCACCGGGATACAGACAGGACTAGTTAATAGTTTCCGCATATATGCGGAGCGGGACTGACCCCCCAGAGGATCAGTCCCGCTCTTCGTCTTTCGTACGGTCCCAGCCGATCAGGGCGACGGCGCTGTCGTTAGGCAGCGCAGTCGCGGCAGATCAGCTGGCCGCTCTTGCTGTTCGCGAGCTGACTTCGGTGGTGAACCAGGAAGCAGCTTGAACAGGTGAACTCGTCGGCTTGGCGCGGGAGGACCCGCACCGCGAGCTCTTCGTGGCTCAGGTCGGCGCCGGGCAGCTCAAAGCTCTCAGCCGCTTCGGCCTCGTCCTCGTCGACCTTGCCGGAGTTCTTGTCGTGACGGCGGGTCTTCAGTTCTTCGATCGACTCCTCGCTGGAGTCCTCGTCCGTTTTGCGTGGGGCGTCGTAATCAGTCGCCATTGGTGTTCCCTGCCCTCTTAGTCACCCGTGGGATTGCCTGATGAGTCCATGGAACGGGTAGAACGGCCGAGAAATTCCTCGTCCCCCGAAACACTTGACACACAGGCTGGGAGTGGCGTCGCTACCGCTCCCGAGGCCGGAATTGTGCCCTATCGACCGGCGATCGCATGCACCGGGGTCCACCTACCGACCAGCGTGTCGTGAATGTGTCGTGAATTATGGTAGACCGAACAGCTGAATGCTTGTTACTGCACACTAGCGCGCACTAACAAGCACTTCAAGATCTCAGCGGGTTGGCGGCAGCGAGAGCGTCGTGCAGCGGACCGAAGAGCTCCGGGCTCGCCGCAATCGACATCTCGGGCGAGACCGGGGCCCCGTACATGCCGCCGACAGTCGCTCCGGCCTCCGAGGCGATCAGTGCACCCGCTCCGTAGTCCCACGGGTTCAGCCCGCGTTCGTAGACCGCGTCCAGCCGGCCGCAGGCCACGTAGCAGAGGTCGATCGCGCCCACGCCGATCCGCCGGATGTCCCGGACCTTCGCGATCAGGTGCTCGACCACCTCGGCCTGTACCTTGCGCCGGGCGGCGTCGTACCCGAAGCCGGTACCGACCAGCGCCTTGGCCAGGTCGGTACAGCCGGACACCTGGATCGGCCGGTCCTCGAGGAAGGCGCCACCGCCGAGGCTCGCACTGAAGGTCTCGCCGCGCGGAGCGTCCACGACCACGCCCGCCACGGTCCGGCCGTCGTACTCGACCGCGATCGAGACGGCGTACGTCGGGATGTCGTACAGGTAGTTCACGGTGCCGTCGATCGGGTCCACGACCCAGCGCACCCCGCTGGAGCCGTGCACGTCGTCACCCTCCTCACCGAGGAAGGAGTCGTCCGGACGAGCTTCGAGCACCCGGGCCCGGATCAGTTCCTCCGACTCGCGGTCGACCGCGGTGACGATGTCCGTCGCGGTGCTCTTCGTGTCGGCCACGGTCACGGTGCCACGGCGGCGTTCGACGATCAGGTGCGCCGCCTCGGTGGCGACCTCGATGGCGAGCTTCAGCAGCTCCGGTGGGCTCGGGGGGACGGTCATTCGGAATCCTTCGCCTGCTCGGAAGGTGTTCCCGGTACGCCGGGCCGGCGCAGGGCTGGACAACAATCGGGGCGGCAGTCGTCCCATCCGGGGCCGAGCTTGCCCATACAGGGCCGGGCAGGCTGCTCGCCACGTTCGGCCGCAGCGCGCTCGACCACCAGGTCGCGCAACATTCTCACGAACCGCGGATCGGTGCCGGGTGTCGCCGGGCGAGCCATCGGCAGGCTGAGGTTGTCCGCCGTCTCGGCAGCCTCGGTGTCGAGGTCGTAGATGACCTCCATGTGGTCACTCACGAACCCGATCGGCACCACTGCGACACCCGGTACACCGGCTGCTGCAAGCGCCTCGAGGTGATCGTTCACGTCCGGCTCCAGCCAGGGCGACTGGGGCGGCCCGGACCGCGAGCAGTAGACCAGATCGGTGCGCCGGGTGACGCCAGTACGACGCTCCAGCTCGGCGGTGATCTCGGCTGCCACGTCAAGGTGCCAGTTGAGGTAGGCACCGCCGTTCGGGCCACTGGTGGTGTTCATCGCCGTCGGGATGGAATGCGTGACATAGGCGATCGCCGACTCGTCGGGCAGCTGCTGGAGAGCGCTCGCCGTGGCATCGATGAAGGGCTGCACGAAGCCCGGGTGGTTGGCGTAGTGCCGCAGCTTGTCGATCCGTGGCGCGCCCTCGACCTGGGCCGTGGCCTCAGCAAGGTCCTCCCGGTACTGACGACACCCCGAGTACGACGGGTAGGCGCTCGTCACGATCGTCACCGCACGCCGTACGCCGTCCGCCGCCATCTGCCGCATGGTATCGGTCAGGTACGGCGCCCAGTTCCGGTTGCCCCAGTAGATCGGCAGCTCCAGCCCGACTTCGTCGAAGGAATCCCGCAGAGCTCTCAGCAAGGCCCGGTTCTGGTCGTTGAGCGGACTTCGGCCGCCGAACCCGTAGTAGTGGTGGCCCACTTCCTCCAGCCGCTCGTCCGGGATCCCACGGCCGCGGGTGACGTTCTGCAGGAACGGCAGCACGTCCTCGGGCTTCTCGGGACCACCGAAGGACAGCAGCAGGACGGCGTCGTACGGGGCTGGGTCCGGAGTGGCAGGGTTGTCTGGCGAGGTCGGGGACACGGCGTCGGGCATGTTCCGATGTTCTCAGGCCCGCCAGATACGGTGTGCACGGTCCCCCATGCTGATGCCCTACGTACACCTCGTGCGCCGCCCCGGTGCCGGCGCCTTCTTCGCCGCCGGGATCCTCGGGCGTATGCCGATCTCCATGATCGGGCTCGGCATCGTCATCCTGATCGCCCGCGAAAGCGGCTCGTACGGGCTTGCCGGCGCGGTCTCCGGCGTCGCGGTGATCGCCGGTGCGCTCACCGGCCCGATCCAGGGCCGCCTGGTGGACCGTTTCGGCCAGCGACGGCTGCTGCTGATCGGCAGCGTGCTCTGTAGCGTCGGCTTGATCGGCCTACTGGTTGCCGTCCGGATGGACGCGCCGCACTGGGTGCTCTACCTCGTCTCGTTCGTTGCCGGCGGCACCCGTCCGCAGGTCGGCTCGTTCGTCCGCGCCCGCTGGACCCACCTGCTCGGCCGCGGCCGGGCGTTACAGACCGCCTTCGCCCTCGAGGCCGTCGGCGACGAGGTCGTCTTCATCGTCGGACCGGTCCTCGTCACCGCGCTGGCCACCCAGGTCAGCCCGTACGCCGCGTTGCTGGCCGCCGCCCTGATCGGACTGGGCGGCACGGTCTGGTTGGCCCTGCTCCGCGCCTCCGACCCGCCCGGTCGCGGTCGCTCGGGAGGTGCCGAGCGGGCGCCGCTCCCCTGGCTCTCCCTGTTGCTGCTGAGCCTCATCGGCCTGGGCCTCGGAGCGACACTCGGCAGCACGGAAGTTGTCACAATCGCCTTCACCGCGGCCGAAGGCGAGCCGGCGATGTCCGGCGTAGTGCTAGCCGTCTGGGCGCTCGGCAGTCTGCTGGCCGGCCTCTGGTACGGCTCGGTCCACTGGCGCGCACCGGTCGAACGTCGCCTGCTGCTCGGGACGGTCGCCCTGGCGATCACGCTGGCGCCGCTGCCGTGGGTAAGCAACATCCTGATGCTCGGCGTGGTCCTGTTCGGCGCCGGTATGACGATCGCGCCGACCATGGTCGCGCTCACCGCCTGCGTCGAGGAATGGGTCCCGCCGCAGCGCCTGACCGAAGCGATCACCTGGACAGTCACTGGCATCCTCTTCGGCGTCGCCCCCGGCAACGCCGCCGCCGGTCATGCAATAGACCTCTGGGGCGCCTCAAAGGCCTACTGGGTCCCCGTCACCATCGGCATCGTCTGCGCCGTCGTCGCCAGCATCTCCGTCACCTTCGCCCGCCCCGACACCCGCTTCGCCCACACCTAGCCATCATCGGTCCCTTGTGCCCGGCGTGTCGCCACTTATCGGTCCCTTGTGACCATCGACCCAGGTCCGGCTCACCCCTACGAACCACTCACCCCGGGCGACGTCCCGTCTCGGCTGGCCGACTTCCCGCCTTCGACAGGCCCGGGGTACGCCGACGTCCTGCCTCGATTCGCCGCGCGGTCTGGACCTACTGCCTCCACTCGCCGGTTTGATGCGGGCGGATTCCAGCGGTCGGTGCACCGGGGTGGGTTGAAGGGGTTCGCGGGTCCGCGCGATGCGTCGGCCTTTGTGCACAGCTCATCCATTGCCCGCGGCTCAGGTTGACCCGGCCGTGCACAAAGCCGACACCGCCACTCCACCTTGTGCACCATCCAGCCAATAGACCCGCCCTGGGCTGGCTGAGCCGTGCACAAGGCCGTCCAATCGCCCCGCCTTCTGCACCATCCCGCCACGGGCTCGGTCTGCCTGGAGCGGCTGAGCTCGTACGAGGCTGCCCGGCGTCCGAGCTCGTACGACGTCCCACCGGTCGGCGTGATCCCACGCCGGCCAGGCCCGGCCCCGCCCGGGCCCGGACGATCCCAACACCCGGCTGGTGGCGACCACCAGGCCGGGTAACGGCCGGCCACTGCCCGTACCGGCCCTCCCGGCTCTCGTCGCTCGGCTAGGGGACCTCCTGTCTCGACTGGCCGTGGCAGCGTGACTTGCCGCGCGAGCACGCCGCACCGACCAGAGACCGGCGTACGGCTGTTGCAAACGGGGCAGCGCGGCGGAGACGCAAACCCGCCGGGCTGGCGCCTGTGCAGCAACCCAGATGGCAAGTCGGGACCGATGAACGTCGACACGCCCGGGAACAAGGGACCGACGAACGGATGTGAGGGTTGCAGCTGGGGCGGATGGTTGGCGGGAAATGGGGGGGCGGGGAGGGGGCGTTACGGCCTATTGTCGCGGGCATGAGTGGAGCGCCGGTGGTCGACTATCACGCCACCTCGGCACGTCCTGGTTGGGATGAGCTGCCCGCGAGTCTTCAGCAAGCCTGTGCAGTTGCCCTGGGCACCGAGATCGTCGCGGCCGGTCCTTCGGTCGGCTCGGGCTTCACCGGCGGGTTCGCCGCTCCTCTGCGGCTGGCCGACGGCCGGGTGGTCTTTGTGAAGGCTGCTGCCGAGCCCATGCACGCGTTCACGGCGTACCAGCGGGAGGCGGAGGTCGTGCCGCAGCTGCCGGCCACCGTACGGGTGCCACAGATCGTCGCGACTGCCAATGCCACTGATGGGGACAGCAGGTGGTTCGCGGTGGCGTCCCAGCGGGTCGACGGACGGATGCCGGGCACGCCGTGGACAGCTGCGGACTTCGCCACCGTGACCGCGAACTGCGAAGTCATGGCGGACGCGCTGTCACCCAGCCCGCTGGGAGACCTAGAACTGTTTGTCAGCGATGGTGAGTCGGATGGGTTCCCGAAGGATCTCCCGGACCAGATCAGGTCCGGGGACAGGCCGCTGCCGGGCGGCTTCCAGCCCTGGTTGGGCCGGCGACTCGGCGAGCTGGCAGAGCTGGTCCACCTCTACCCCGAGGCTCTCGCCGGGACTACAGCTACACACGGCGACCTCCGCCCGGACAACATGTTGCTCGATCCGATCGGCCAGTGCTGGACCGTCGACTGGAACTGGCTGGCCCTCGGCCCACGCTGGATGGACTGGGTCGGCCTGCTGCCGCTCGCGCATCATGACGGCATGGACACCGCTAGCGCTGTCGCCGCCAGCACCCTCACCGCCGACGTACCGCCTGAGCACCTGGACTGCTTCGCCGCACTGATAGTGGCCTACATGCTGGACAACGTCGACAAACCGCCTCCTCCTGGCTGTACGCCGGAGTTGCGACGGCACCAGCGGCTCTATGCCTGGGCATTCCTGGAATGGCTGGCAGTACGCCGCAACTGGTGAAGCCGTAGCTTTGGACTATGAGCAAAGGTCCGACCACCAGATTCAAAGTCGAGGTTCGGTACGGCGAGCGCGTCTCCAGGCGTGAGGACCTAGTGGTGACCGAGGAGCCGCTCGAGCTCCGGCTGGAGTGGCCCGGGCGGCCTCCGGAGCCGCTGGTGGTGACAATGCGCACGCCTGGTGCCGACTTCGAACTGGCCGCCGGGTTCTGCCTCGGCGAAGGCTTCGCGACCCGCCCGCACGCCATCGACACCGTGGCCTACTGCACCGACGTCAAGCTGACCCGAGAACAGCAGTTCAACACGGTGACGGTCAGCTTCGACGGGCCACCGGACCGGGAGCCGCCGCAGCGGTACGGCGTTACCTCGGCCGCCTGCGGGGTGTGCGGCCAGCAGAGCCTGGACGAACTGGCCGGGCGGGACTATCCGCCGGTCGACCAGGTGCAGGTGCCGGTCGACGTCGTACGGCGGCTGCCTGATCTGCTTCGGGAGGCCCAGCCGACGTTCGGCCGTACCGGCGGGCTACACGCGGCCGGGCTCTTCACCACCGAGGGCCAGCGGGTTGTCGTCAGGGAGGACGTCGGGCGGCACAACGCCGTCGACAAGGTGGTCGGCTGGACCGTTCTGAACCACCGCAGCAGGAGCGGGCTGGTGCTGGCTGTCAGCGGCCGGATCGGGTACGAGATCGTCCAGAAGGCCGTCGCCGCCGGCCTTGGCATGATCGTTGCAGTGGGCGCGCCATCCAGTCTCGCCGTCGAGCTGGCCCGGCAGTTCGAGGTCACCCTGGCCGGGTTCGCCCGAGGCGATCGCTGCGTGGTCTACAGCTCACCCGAGCGCGTACTGCAATGACCATAGCTAGCTGGCTTCGAGCTTGATGAAGGTTGCCCTCGGCACGTATTCGTAGCGCTCCGGCATACAGGTCAAGATGATGACCTGACCGTGATCGCCGGCCCGGCCGAGCAGGGCGCCCATGTCCCGCAGGCGGCCCTTGTCGGACCAGCCGAGGGCATCGTCGAAGATCACCGGCACGCTGCCGTCACCGGTGCTGACCAGATGACTGATCGCCAGCCGGGTGATGATCGCCAGTTGCTCCTGGGCGCCGGTCGATAGAGCCTCCACCCGCAGCCGGGCACCGTCCAGCTCGCGCTCGGCGACGGCCAGGTCGTCGTCCAGCCAGACTCGGAAGCTCGCCCCGTAGACGCTGCGGCCGAGCGCCTCGATGCGGGTCTGGAGCGGCTCGGAGTACTTGGTCTGAGCCTCGGCCCGGTGCCTGCCCAACGTCTCGTACACCCTGCGGGCAGCCTTAGCGCGACGGCTCAGGCTCTCGTGGTCGGCCCGAAGCGCGGCCAGCTCCAGCGCAGCCGCATCGCGGCGGGTGGCCAGCCCGTCCCGCCCGGACTGCTCGAGTCTGCCTTCGGTGGTGCGCAACGCGTCCCTGTTGGTCTCGCGCTCGGCTTGCAACCGGTTGGCGACCGCAAGCGCGTCAGCCAACTCGCCCGCGACCTCATCTGCCCCGGCTGCATCCGCCTGCTCCTGGACGACGGTCAGGTCCTCGAGAACGGACTCGACCTCGGCGGTCGCCGTCGCCACTTCGCTCTCGACATCCTCGTCGGCGACCTCGGCCCGGGCAGCGTCCAAAGCCTCGGCTGCTGCCGCCAGCCGTTCCGCGGTCAGCTCGCAGCGCGCACGGACCTGCTGTGCCTCCGAGCGATCCTCGTCCGCGGCCTTCCGAGCTTGCGCCGCGGCGAACTCTGCGTCCGCCAGCAGGCGCTCGACAGCGGCCAGCTCGGCACGCGCCTCCTCCAGCGATTGCTGCGCGGCGCCGAGATCCGCCGCATCGCTCGTCGTACCTGGCTCGAGGTCTTCGAAATCGAAAACCTCCTCCTCGGAACCGAGTTCCTCGAACAGCGACATCTGGCCTGGCACACCTTCGACCGCGGCCGGCCGATCGTCCTGCTCCGGCTCGCCTTGAGACGTCGTCGTACCGAGTCGTGCGGACAGCAAGGCGATCCGCTCGGCAGGGTCGCCACCTGCGGTCAGCGATCGCTCGGTACGGCGAGCCTCCTGCAACTCGGCGGAAGCGGTGTCGCCCTTGCGCAGCAGCTCGCGCGCCTCGGCCAGATCCCGTACGCCGGCGCGACCGAGCAGGTCCTTCTCCCGCCTCAGCGCATCGTCCAGCCGCGAACGCAGAGTGGCTGCCTCCCCACCCGCGCGAACCGTGACCTCCAACTGCCCGGGCACGCCGACGACCAGTTCACCCGAAACCAGGAGCCGGGCCTCGGCACCCTCGTTGAGCTTCTCCGGCACGGATCCGGCACCCGCGTCGAGGCCGGTGCCTGACAACTCGACCACCCCACCGCCAACCCGCCGTATCGAAACCTCGGGCACCCCGGCAGCAAGCGCAGCCCGCGCCTCGACCACCTTCGCGCGCGCATCCTCGAGCTTAGCCACGATGGCGTCGTCGACCCGGATCCCGTCGAGTACGCTGCCCGCCGCCGCGATCCGCGCCCGTACGGCGACCAGTTCGGCCTGCTGGCCCGTCAACCGATCAAGCTCGGCTCGGTCCATCAGCAACGAGACGAGCTGCTCGGACTGCTGCACCTCGCCTCGCCGCTCGTCCTTCAACTCGACGACTTCCGCCAGTGCTGCCTCAGCCGCTTGGACGCTCTCCGCAGCCTTGCGTGCCACGGTCTCCGCCTCAGTACGCCGGACCGTCAGCTCGGCATCCGCCTTGGTGAATCTGTGCACCTCGGCCAGCAGTCGCTCGCGCTCGCGCCGGGTTCTGGTGTGAGCGTCCAGCCGGGCCTTCGCCAGGGCGGCCCGGTGCCTGGCGGCATCGCGGCGCAGCAGGATCTCGTCGGTCGCCTTCTTGCGTTCGCGCAGGTCCTCGACCGACTTGAGGTGATCGCCGAGCCGGCTGCTGAGACCCTCGAGGTCCAGCGCGAGTCGCTCGGCCCGGCGGATGTCGGCGGCTACCTCTTCCATCGCTCGCGCCGCCTGCTCCGCAGTCAGTTCAGCGGCGGCGACGGCCTGGGCGGACTTCGCGTAGTCGCCGGTCGGACGACCTCCCCTGGTCCAGTACCGGAGGTACTCGTGCTCGACGGCAGAGACCAGTGGCATCGAGGCGCCGTCCACCGGCGTACCGGATTCTGCTGTGACGGCCGTGATCAGAGGCTCGGCGTCGGCGGGGGTCGGCAACACCAGCGACTGGCCCTGACCGACCATCAAGGTCTGCCACAGCACAGGGTCGACGTTCTCGGTGAACAGCCGCTCGGCCTCGTTGTGCGCCTCGCGGCCGGTCCATAATTTCCGCCGGCCGTCGGGCTCGACCACGGTCAGCTCTGTCGAGCGGCTCTTCAGCCAGCGCTTCGTGTAGGTGAGCTCGCGCCCGCCCAACGTCAGCACCGCCGTCACCTCGGGTGCGACATCCTGTCCGACCGGCTGGATGTCGCGGATCCGGGTCGACTTCGAGTCGTCCGGGAAGTCGAACACCAGCGCGAAAGCCTCGACCAGGCTCGATTTGCCGACCTCGTTGTCGCCGACCACGACGGTGGTGCCGATCGCGGGCAGTTCGACGGTACGGTCCGTGACGCCGCGGAAGTTCCGCAGCGTCAGTCGATGCAGCCTCATCCCGCGTCCCGGGCCAGTCTGTGCATCAACGTCAACGCGGCACCGGCTCCTTCGTCACCGCCGGCGAGCGCCTGCCGCAACTCCTCCATCGCGGCGCGGGCCGGGCCGCTCAACTGCAACGCGTCGAGGTCGCCCGCATCCGGCGCCGGCCGGACGGTCCAGAACTTGGCCCAGCGCTCGACACTGGCGAACACCTCGCCCTGCGCGTCGACCATCGCCTCCAGCCGGCTGAGCAACGGCAGCGTCAACGAGCCGTGCGCCGCTAGCCGGACGTAGGTCCGCTCCTTCTCCGGCAGCTCGGCGAACCAGTCCTCCAACGCCGTCAAGGACTCCTCGTCGTCCAACTCCGCGTGGTGCTCGACCATGAACCAGGCGCCGACCCGGACCGGCTTGACCTCGACGCTGCCCGGGCCGAGTGTCACAGCGAGCACGTTGCCCGGGTGGGTCTCCTCCGGCGCCGTGACCTCCTGCGTCCCGGAGAACCAGATCCGGTCCGTCACCTCGGTCATCGAGTGCCGATCGCCCAACCCCACATAGTGCAGCCGCCCATCGGCGACGGCCGCCTCAAGAGCCGCCTGATCGATCGTCGGTACGTCGGACATGCCGCCGCTGAGGCTGCTCAACTGGCCATGGGCGAGCAGGATCCGCGTCGTACCCTCCGGCGCTGGGGCAAGCTCGGCATAACCGGGCGCGGCCGGATCCGACACCGGCCGGCGCGAGCGCCAAGGCGCACCAATGATCTCGACGCCAGGCACGATCTCGATCGGCGAGGTGTCGGTGACGACCACGACGTGGTCAGGGGCGTGCGCCTGCCACTGGGGCGACGTCCAGAGCGAGCCGGGCTCCAGGGCATCGTGGTTGCCCGGCAGCAGCACCACCGGGACCTCGATCCGCTTCAACGCCTCGCACGCCCGCAGGATCGTCTGCCGCTCCACCTGGTTGTGCTCGAACACGTCCCCGGTCACGACGACGAAGGCCGCGCCGGTCTCGGCAGCGACCTCGCCGATCCGCATGACGGCGTCCAGTCGCGCCTGGGCCCACCGGGCCTGACCGTCCGGCCCCAGGAACCGGCGCATCATGCCCAGCTGCCAGTCGGAACTGTGCAGGAAGGTGATCGAGTCGTTCATCGCGGTGAGAACGCTAACCCGCCCCACCGACAGAACCACAACCAACGCGCCCACAACCCCGGGAGCGACCGCCATCCGAACACCAGCGCAGCGCGGCGGGGACGCAAAATGCCATTGATGTCTCGGCGCAGGCGGGAAAGGATCGGTGGGTGGACGTATACCTGGAGACGCCGCGGTTGGTGTTGCGGCGGTTCACCGCGGCTGATGTCGAGCTGCTGGTCGAGCTTGATTCGGACGTCGAGGTGATGCGCTACCTGACCGGGAAGCCGACGCCGCGCGTTGAGATCGAGGCCAGGATCCTGGGGATCCTCACGACGTACGAGCGGCATGCGCAGCTGGGCACCTTCGCAGCGCACGAGCAGGCGAGCGGCCGTTTCATCGGGTGGTTCGGGCTGCAGCCCACGGCGCAGGACGACGTGACCGACCTCGGGTATCGCCTGCACCGCTCCGGCTGGGGACGGGGATACGCGAGCGAGGGGTCGCGCGGGCTGATCGCGAAGGCCTTCACCGAGCTGGGCATCCGCAGGGTCGAGGCGCAGACGATGGCGGTGAACACCAAGTCCCGCAGGGTGATGGAGAAGGCCGGCCTGCGGTTCCAGCGGGTCTACCACGAGCATTTCGACGATCCCTTGCCGGGCACCGAACACGGCGAGGTCGAGTACGGCATCGATCGCGACACCTGGCAGCAGGTCTCGCGGTAGCGACGTGGCACGCTGTCGGGGTGCCTGACGACAAACTTCCGTACGCCGTGCTGGACATCGACGCGACGTTGTCCGACGCCCGGATGAGGTTGCACTTCATCGAGCGGCGGCCGAAGGACTGGGACTCGTTCTTCGCCCACGCCAAGGACGACTCGCTGCTGGACGAAGGGCTGGCGATCGCGACGACGCTGGCCGACGGACACGAGATCGTCTACCTGACCGGGCGGCCCGCGCGGATCCGGCGGGACACGTTGAAGTGGCTTGAGAAGTTCGGCTTCCCCGAAGGCCGGCTGCTGATGCGCGGCAATACCGACCGCAGACCGTCAGCGGTGATGAAGCTCGCCCGGCTCAAGGAACTCGCCGGCGAACGCAAGGTCGCCGTCCTCGTCGACGACGACCTCAGCGTCTGCACCGCAGCCGAGAAGGCCGGCTTCACCGTCATGCACGCGGACTGGGGAACGGACCCGGAGTCGCAACCCACACTGTTCGATGCACAGGAGTCCGAAGGTCGCACCTGAAGCACCTGGTCACAACGGACCGATGAACTCCGACACGCCGGGTCACAAGGGACCGACGATCGGGGTTACTTGCTGAGGCCGACGATGAGGGTGTTGGGGTATGGCGGGTAGGGCGGGAGGTAGAAGTTCTGGACCTTCGAGCCGTGCAGGAAGGCGTTGCGGGCGTAGATCAGGGGGACCAGCGGCGAGTCCGCGAGGATCTGCTTGTCGAGCGCACCCCACTGGGCCGCGGCCTTGGCCGGGTCGGCTTCACCCGTGGCTGCGGCGATCGCGGAGTCGACCTTCGGGTTCGAGTAGCGGGACAGGTTGTACCCGCCGTTGCCGATCTCCGACGACGCGAACAGCGGCTGGATGTTGCCGATAGCACTCGGGAAGTCCGGCAGCCAGCTCGATACGGCCAGGTCGTAGTCACCCTTGGGACCGGTGACGACGTCAGTCAGCGTGGCCGAGTCGTACGGCTTGATGGTCACGGTGATGCCGGCCCGCTTCAGGCCCTGCTGGATCGCCTCGGCAGACTTGGTGTTGTCCGCATCGGCGGCGATCACGAGGCTCAGGTTCTTCACCCCGGCAGCGGCAAGCATCGACTTCGCCTTCTCCGGGTCACCCGCCGGCGGCGCCGGGTACAGGTCGTACTTGCTGTAGCCGTCCATCCCGGGAGTGATCAGCGTGGTGGCGATCTCACCGCCGTACTCGGGTCCACCTTCCGCCACCTGGACGGCCTGCTTGTCGACGGCGTACTGGATCGCCTTGCGGACCGCCGGGTTGGCCAGGCCCGGGCGCTTGTTGTTCATCGCCAGGTACTCAAGCGCACCCGACGGGGAGGTGGCCAGCCGGGCCTTCACGGCCGGGTCACCCGTCACGCGCGGGATCAGCGCGGCCGGCACCGACGTACCGGTGGTGGCGGCGAACTTGTCGTCGCCGGAATCGGCGATCAGCCGCTGATTGACCACATCGGCCTGCAGGCCCATATCGAACACGATCGAGTCCGGCAGGCCAGTCCGGGCCGGGTCGCTCGCCTTGTCCCAGTTGGGGTTGCGCTCCAGTTCCAGCTTCGAGCCGGGGGCGTAGGACTTCACCTGGTACGGGCCGCTCGCGACCGGCTTCTCACCGTAGTGCGCCGGGTCGGTGTCGGCCTTCTTCGGCACCGGCGAGAAGGCCGGCATGCTGACGATCCACGGCCAGTCGCCGAACGACTTGTTCAGCTTGAAGACGATGGTGCTGTCGTCTGGCGTCTCGATCGAAGCCAGCTCTTTGCCCTTGTAGGGACCGGTGTACTTGTCGCCGCCGACCAGCAGTGCCTTGTGGTAGCCGAGGCCGCCAGACAGCTCGGGCGCGAAGGACCGCTCGACGCCGTACTTGATGTCAGCGGCAACGATCGGCGAGCCGTCGGCGTACTTGAGGCCGGGCTTCAGGGTGTACGTCCAGGTCTTGCCGCCGTCGCTGACCTTGCCGGTGTCGGTCGCTAGGTCGGGGACGATCTCGGCCGCCTTGTCCGGTGAGGTCTTCCACGACGTCAGCCCGCGCAGCACCAGGTGGATCGTGCTCGTACCCAGGTTCTGGCTCTTGGCCGGGTCGAGGCTGATCTCCTTGCTGGTGCTCAACAGATGCAGGGTGCCCCCCTGCTCGGCGGCGGCAGTGCTGCCAGCGGTCGGTCCGGACTTGTTGTTGGCGTTGCAGGCGGTGACCGCCAGCGCCAGTACAGCCGCAGCGGCTACCGCGCGGGTGGTGCGTCTCATGATGTCCTCTCAGACAATGGGGGGCTTGAAATCTCCGGGAAGTAACACGCGACACGGTGTGTCTCGTCGCCGACTGCTCCTGGCACGGATTCCAGCACGGGTCGCGTCGTCGCACAGACGTCCTGGGCCTGATAGCAGCGGGTCCGGAACGGACAGCCGGACGGCGGGTCCACAGGCGTCGGTACGTCGCCGGTCAGCACGATCCGGTCGCGCTCGGCATCAGGCTCCGGAACTGGTACGGCGGACAGCAGCGCGCGGGTGTAGGGATGCGCCGGTGACGAATAGACCTCGGCCGCAGGTCCTTCCTCGACGATGGTGCCGAGGTACATCACTGCCAGCCGGTCGGCCACCTGACGCACCACGGCCAGGTCGTGCGCGACTAGGACATAAGACAAGCCGAGCTCGTCGCGCAGATCCGCCAACAGATTGAGCACCTGAGCCTGCACGGACACGTCCAGCGCGGAGACGGGCTCGTCGCAGACCAGCAGTTCCGGCTTCACTGCAAGGGCGCGCGCGATGCCGATCCGCTGCCGCTGACCTCCGGAGAACTCGTGCGGGTACCGCTCCAGGTGCTCCTCCGACAGGCCGACCTGCTGGAGCAGTTCGACCAGTTGTGCACGAGTCGGCCGGATCCGCTGGGCCCGGAATGGCGTGGTGAGGATGGTGCCGACGGATTGCCGCGGGTTCAGCGACGCCTGCGGGTCCTGGAAGACCATCTGGACCTTCCGGCGGACCGGGCGCAGCCTGCGGCCGCGCAACCTGGTCACGTCCTGGCCGCCGATCTCGACCCGGCCCTCGGTCGGGTCGAGCAACCTCGTCGACAACCGGGCCAGGGTGGACTTGCCGCACCCTGATTCACCGACCAGCCCGACCGTCTCACCGCGGCGTACGACGAAGTCCACGCCGTCGACGGCTTTTACTGCGCCGGTCGTGCGCCACGGGACGCCTCGCTGGCCGAAGTACTTCCGGACGCCGTGCAGCCGCAGCAGCTCATCCGATGTCCCAGTAGATGTCCCAGTAGATGTCCCAGTAGCTGTCCCAGTAGTTGTCACAGGGCGACCTCCGGCCGTCGGCCCAGGTGGCAGGCCGCCTCGTGATTGCCCTCGCCGGGGCGTGGCGTGAGCTCGGGTCGTTCGGTGATGCAGCGCTCCCCCACCCGCTCGGTGTAAGCGCAGCGCGGCTGGAACGGGCAGCCCGTCTCGATCGATCCGGGTGACGGCGGGCTGCCGGGGATGGTGGTCAGCCGCGGCTGCGGCGGTACGTCGACCCGCGGCATCGCACCGAGCAGGCCGAGGCTGTACGGATGGGCCGCGCGGTGGAACAAGTCGCGCACACTGCCGACCTCGGCCGCCCGTCCGGCGTACATGACCAGTACGTCGTCAGCGACCTCGGCCACCACACCGAGATCGTGCGAGATCAACACCAGGGCGGTGTCGAACTCGGCCTGGACATCCTCGAGCAGTCGCATGATCTGGGCCTGCACGGTGACGTCGAGCGCGGTGGTCGGCTCGTCCGCGATCAGCACCAGCGGATCGTTGACCAGGGCCATCGCGATCACGACGCGCTGTCGCATGCCCCCGGAGAACTCGTGCGGGTACGACCGGGAGCGGCGCGCGGCATCCGGGATGCCGACCAGTTCGAGCATCCGGACGGCCCGGCGCCGGGCTTCCTTCTTCGAGACGTCGTGGTGCAGGCGGTAGGCCTCCGCGACCTGCCAACCCACGCTGTAGTAGGGATTCAGGGCCGACAGTGCGTCCTGGAAGACCAGCGCGATGTCGTTGCCGCGGATCTTGCGCAGCTCCTCCCGCGACAGCCCGACGAGCTGCTGCCCGCTGAGCAGCACCTCGCCCTTCACATCGGCGTTGGACGGCAGTAGACCCATCACCGCGGCTGAGCTGACGCTCTTGCCGGAGCCGGACTCGCCGACGATCGCGAGCGTCTTGCCCGGGGCAACGGAGAAGTCGATCCCGGCCACGGCCGGCACCACCCCGCCTTCGGTCCGGAAGGTGACATGCAGGTCGTGTACTTCAAGGACCGGTTTTGTGGACAGCACTGTCGACTGCACTGGCGTCTCAGGCATGGCCCACCCTCGGGTCGAGCACACCGTGCACCACGTCCACCACCAGGTTCGCCAGGATCACCAGGAAGGCGGCGAACAGCGACGCGCCCACCACCACCGCGAGGTCGGACTGGTTCACGGCCGTCAGCAGCAGATCGCCGAGCCCCTGCATGCTGAACACCTTCTCCGTCACGATCGCACCACCGAGCAGGCCGCCGAGATCGAGCCCGAAGATCGTCACGATCGGCACCAGCACACCGCGCAGCCCGTGCAGGACCACCACCCGCCGCTCCCCCGCACCCTTAGCCCGGGCGGTGACGATGTGGTCGAGGTTCATCTCTTCAAGCATCTGCGCCCTGGTCAGCCGGATGTACGACGCCGCCGACAGCGTGGCCAGCACAGCCCAGGGCGTGACCAGGTGCCAGAGCCAATCGACCGGGCTCTCCGAGAACGGCACGTACCCGTTCACCGGTACGACGTTCAGAAGGAAGCCGAACAGCAGGATCGCCAGCAGGCCGACCAGGAACGTCGGCGCCGACACCCCGATCAACGCGATCCCGACCGCCAGCCGATCCAGGAACTTGCCCCGGCGCAACGCCGCACCAACACCGAGCGAGACACCCACCGTCACCCACAGCGCGGCGGCCCCGAGGGCTATCGACGCGGTGATCGGCAGCCGGGCGGCGATCAGGGTGCTGACCGGCCGGGCCAACGGGAACGAGTAGCCGAAGCAGGGCGCGTTGCACTGCACCACCGCGCCGCCCTCTCCGAAGCTGCGGCCGGCAACGATCCCGCGAAGGAAGTCCAGGTACTGCTGCATCACGCTGCGGTCGAGCTGCATGAAGTGCCGGGCCTGCTCGAGCCGGTCCGGCGTACAGGGCTTGCCACAGGCGAGCCGAGCTGGATCGGACGGGATCGCGTAGAAGACCAGGTAGACGGCGAGGCTGAGCGCCAGCATCACCAGCAAGGTCGTGAACAGCCTGCGGACGATGAACCAGGCGAGGTCGGGCATGTCAGTTCACCCGCCGCAGGCGTACGTCGAACGCGTCCCGGACGCCGTCACCGAGCACCGTGAAGCCGAGCACGATCAGGAACAGCGCGGCGCCGGGGAACAGCAGGTACCAGGGATCGGTGCCGGTGTAGACCCAGACGACCGAGTCCGAGATCGAGCGGCCGAGGCTCGGCGTCGGTGGTGGCACGCCGACCCCGAGGAAGGACAGGGCGGCCTCGCTGCCGATGAAGCCAGGGATCGACATGGTTGCCACTACCAGCACCGGACCGAGCAGGTTGGGAAGCAACTCCCGGGTGATCACGTGCCAGCCGCTGGAGCCGACCGAGCGTGCCGCCTCGACGAATTCGCGGGTGACCAGGGACATCGCCTGGTTGCGGATCAGCCGGGCAAGCCCGGCCCAGGAGAACAGACTGAGGGCGAGTATCAGCAACAACCAGCGCGGGAAGCGGGCCGGCACGATGATGCTCAGGGCAACGATGAAGATCAGCGCCGGGAATCCGAACAGGAAGTCCAGGAACCGGGACACCACGGCGTCGTACCAGCCGCCGAAGTAGGCGGCGCTGATGCCCACCAGAGTGCCGATCACGGTGGTGATCACGGTGATGGAGACGCCGATGAACAGCGACGTCCGCATGCCCAGTACGACGATGGCGAACAGGTCCCGGCCGGTCAGCGGCTCGACCCCGAACCAGTGCTGCGCGCTGACCCCGCCCAGCGAGCCAAGGGGCGCGTTGCCGCGGGCAGGGTCAAGCAGGGCGATGCTGTAGGTGTATGGATCCTGACCTTCCAGCTTGGCCAGCAACGGTGCAGCAGCCGCGACGACCACCAGGGCGATCACCAGCACAGCGCCGAACCGGGAGCTTTGGTCCCGGCGGACCCGCCTCAGTGCCTGCCGGGTCGGTGAGACGGTGGCGACCTCGGAACCCAACGAACACTCCTGACAACGATTGACTTGGCCGACCCCCCAGATCGGCCGAACAGCTGGCCGACTGAAGGTAGGCCAGAGTCTCCACCATCAGGGCTTCATCTTGAATGATGAGAAAGTCAGTCCACACACTGTGGAATCGTCGGTCACTCCACGTCGACGAGTTCCCACGGCCGGTGCCGCGGCATCAACCGGACGGCGACCACGGCGATCAGCGCGCCCAGGACGAATCCGGGGATGGCCCAGCGCCAGCCCGTCAGCGCGCCCGGCTGCGCCTTCACCGAGCTTGCGGGAGCCGACTGCGCGACCGGCTGCTCGGCTGGTGCGGTTGTCGTTTGGGTGCCATCGTTCCAGGACAGGTTGGTGGGACCACTCACGCTGTGCTTGCCGCCGAGCAGACCAAGGGCGTCGAGCAGCTTGAGCATCTTCGGCATGTCCGCGCTCTGGTGCCAGACCGGCGTCTCAGACAGTTTGCCGGACTCGTCCATAGTGGTGGTCGCGATCCACGGTCCGTTTGGTGCCTGCGGGTAGATCACGTCCAGCCGCCAGACGGACATGTCGTGGATCAGCCAGGTCGCCCGGATGAATTCCCCGCTTTCGTGCTGATGGCTCGTGTCGATGTTGCCGGTGGCATCGGTGGACTGGATCAGTTCCGTCAGGTCCTTGTAGGCCTTGTCTTCGTAGCCCGCAGCAACCACCCGCGGGACACTTGGGGCACTCAACAGCACGCTGGTGGGTCCACCGGCCGCCGCCGGCATCACACCGCTCGACGCCACCACCAGTACGGCGACGATTGCCAGGACAGTACGGCGTAACCAGTGGGCCATAGCGGCTCTCCTCTGCTCGGGTACACCTGGTACACCGCTGCAGGCGTTGCGGTTCCTACCTAGTCGAGGTGGCTATCGCGGTGGCGCGGGTCTTGTCCGGGATTCCCTCGAGCCGGAACGTCAGGTCGTCGTACTGCCAGACCAAGGTGGGGCCGGCCGGGCGGGCCTGCGCTGTCTGCTCGATGCCCTGCTTGTCGACGAACACCAACTCGTGCGGCGACTTGAACCAGAAGGCATCTCTGCCGTCGACCTGCAGGAACTCGACCTGGTCGTAGACCCTCTTGATGTACATCATCGAGACCTGGCCCACGAACTGCTCCAGGCGGACCGTGCCGCCGGACGTCCGCCAGCTCATAGCCACGATGCGCCGGTCCGCCGAGACCTCCACGCCCTCCGGAGTCCCTAGCTCGGACGGGACGACCGGGGTGAAGCCAGCCAGCTTGCCGGCTTCGGCGAGGCTTGACCCGCGCGCAGTCGGAGGTTGCGGTGCTGTGGTTGGGCCAGACGGAACCTGCTGAACAACGACACCACCCAGTCCGAGCCAGTCGGCCACGGTTGCACGCACCGGCTCCACCAGGGCTGACATGCCGAGCACCACCAGGAGTGCAGCCAGGAGCGCCCGCCACCGGCTACGGACCACCTGCGCGAAGGTACGACGTACGGGCAGCTCGGCAACGCGTTCCACCACGGCGGTCGCCAGACCGTCCGCCACCGGAGGTACGGCGGCAGAGCGGCCGAGAGCGCGTAGCTCCTCAGCGAGTTGCTCGTCGGTCATCGCTGCACCTCCTTGTCCGGTAGCTGGGTTCGAAGCCGTCCTAGTGCTCTGTGCAGCCGGGACTTCACCGTGCCACGCGGCCAGCCGAGGACAGTCGCCGTCTCCTGCTCATCCAGGTCCAGCAAATAGCGGCACGTCACCACCAGCCGGAATTGCTCAGGCAGCTCACGCAGTGCCGATACCAACTCGGTCCGGCGTTCTACTGACACCGCTTGGACGGCCGGGTCGAGGGCTGACTCCCCTGCGGCCAGCACGCTCTCCGGTAGCGTCGCCAGTTCCTCCCGGCGCGAGCGCCGACTGCGCGACCGGACCAGGTTGCGGGTCTCGTTGGCGACGATGCGCAGCAACCAGGGCCTGAACGCCGCACCCTCGCGGAACCCGCGCAGCGCGGCGTACGCCTTTACGAACGCTTCCTGGACCACGTCGTCCGCTTCGGAGCCGGCGCCTAGTAGTACGGCCGTCCGTTTGGCCACCGGGGCATGGCGTCGCACCAGCTCCGCGTACGCGGCGGTATCACCGCTGCGCAGCCGGACCAGGATCTCCGCCTCACCCGTCTCGCTGATCCCGCCTCCTGTTCGGTTCGTCCACACTGTCTACACCGCCGAAGGGCGACGGGTTCCCCTTGCTCCCCGGCCGTCGGTAAGACCTGTCGGACCGATGTCATAGGGTCAGCTTGTGCCAGAAGTCGATGCAGCTTTCCTCGCCCTCCCTCGCCGTGACCTCGCAGACGCGGCGCTGCAACGCGCCAAGAACCTCGGCGCGTCCTACGCCGAGTTCCGGCTCGAGCGGATCCGTTCCGAGTCCATCGCGCTGCGTGACGGCGTACTGGAGAGTGCGCGCGACGACGAGGATCTCGGTCTGGCCGTCCGGGTGATCCACGACGGCACCTGGGGGTTCGCCGCCGGGGTCGCGCTGACCACCGACGAGGCGGTCCGGGTCGCCGAGCAGGCGGTCAACCTCGCGCAGATCTCCCGGCCGATCAACACCGAGCCGATCGAGCTGGCCGACGAACCGGTGTACGACGACGTCAGCTGGGTGTCCGGCTACGAGGTGGACCCGCTCGACCTGCCCCGCGCCGAGAAGGTCGCGCTGCTCGTCGACTACAGCCAGCGGCTGCTTTCCGCTGAGGGTGTCTCGCACGTCAACACCCGGGTCAGCTCAGTGAGCGAGTGCAAGTACTTCGCCAACTCCGAGGGCACCTCGACCAGCCAGCAGCGGGTCCGGATCGGCCCATCGATCGAGGCGGTCGCGATCGACACCGAGACCGGCCGGTTCGACTCGATGCGGAGCTGCGCACCACCGGTCGGCCGCGGCTGGGAATACCTGACCGGCACCGGCTGGAACTGGGACGAGGAGCTCGCGCAGATCCCCGGCTGGCTGGCGGAGAAGATGGCCGCGCCGAGCGTGGAGCCGGGCAACTACGACCTAGTGATCGACCCGACCAACCTGTGGCTGACCATCCACGAATCGATCGGCCACGCCACCGAGCTCGACCGCGCCCTCGGCTACGAGGCCAACTACGCCGGCACCAGCTTCGCCACCATCGACAAGCTCGGCACCTTGCAGTACGGCTCACCGGTCATGCACATCACCGGCGACCGCACCGCCGAGCACGGCCTGGCCACCATCGGGTATGACGACGAGGGCGTCGCCGGGCAGCAGTGGGATCTGGTCAAAGACGGTGTACTGGTCGGCTACCAGGTCGACCGGCGGATGGCCAAGGTGAACGAGGCAGTGCTCGGAACCGGCCGGTCCAACGGCTGCGCCTTCGCCGACTCGGCGGGCCACATCCCGATCCAGCGGATGGCCAACGTGTCACTGCAGCCTGCCGCTGACGGCCCCTCCACCGCGGAGCTGATCAGCCGGGTGCAGAACGGCATCTACATCGTCGGTGACAAGTCCTGGTCGATCGACATGCAGCGCTACAACTTCCAGTTCACCGGGCAGCGGTTCTACAAGATCACCGACGGCAAGCTCGACGGCCAGTTGCGCGACGTCGCCTACCAGGCCACCACGACCGACTTCTGGGGTTCGATGGAGGCTGTCGGTGGCCCGGACACCTACCTGCTGGCGGGTGCCCTCAACTGTGGCAAGGCCCAGCCCGGGCAGGTCGGTGCCGTCAGCCACGGCAGTCCGTCCGCCCTGTTCCGCGACGTCCGCATCCTCAACACCACGCAGGAGGCCGGCCGGTGACGACCGCCATTCAGCTGACCCCGCAGGACACGGTCGAGCGGGCTCTGAAGCTCGCCGCGGCGGCCGGCGCCGAGGGCTGTGTCGTCCTCGTCGCCGAGACCTCCAGCGCCAACCTGCGGTGGGCCAACAACACCCTGACCACCAACGGCGCTATGCGCGGATCAAGCGTGACCGTGATCGCCACCGTCGGCGCCGGCGAAGGCACCGCCGCGGGAGTCGTCGGCCGGTCCTCGGTCACCGACAAATCGCTCCAGGGCATCGTGGACGCGGCAGTGGCAGCCGCCCGCGCGTCCAGCCCGGCCGAAGACGCCCGTCCGCTGGTCGACGGCACGGTTGATCCGGGCTGGGACGAGGAGCCCGCCGAGACCTCGGTCGCCGTCTACGAGACCTTCGCTCCCGCGCTCGGCGAGGTCCTGTCCCGCGCCGGCAAGGAGAACCGCTGGCTGTACGGCTTCGCCGACCACGAAGTCATCACCCTGTACATCGGCTCATCCACCGGGCTGAGGTTGCGTCAAGCCCTGCCCCGCGGATACATCACCGCAACCGGCAAGTCGTCCGACCTCAGCCAGTCGGCGTGGGTCGGCGCCGCCACCCGCGACTTCACCGACATCGACGCGGCCGCGGTCGACGCTGAGCTGACCCGGCGCCTCGGCTGGGCCAGCCGGACGGTCTCGGTCGACGCGGGGCGGCACCCGACCGTACTGCCACCCGCAGCGGTCGCGGACCTCACGACGTACCTGTACTGGGAGCTGGAAGGGCGCGACGCCCACGAGGGCCGCAGCGTGTTCTCGAAACCGACCGGCGGGTCCAGGATCGGCGACCAACTGTCCTCGCAGCCGGTCAGCCTGCGGTCGGATCCACACCTCGCCGGTCTGGAGACGCTGCCGTTCGCGGTGGCCCGGGCGTCGTCCGGCTCGGAGAGCATCTTCGACAACGGCCTGACGCTGACCGCGACCGACTGGATCCGCGGCGGCAAACTCGAGAACCTGATGCAGAGCAGGTACACGGCCGAGCTGACCGGCGGCGCGGTCACGCCGCCGATCGGGAACTATGTGCTGTCGGTCGACGGTGCCAACGGTTCGGTCGACGACCTGGTCGCCGGTCTCGACCATGGACTGCTGTTGACGTGTCTGTGGTACATCCGGACGGTCGATCCGCAGACCCTGTTGCTGACCGGGCTGACCCGGGACGGCGTCTACCTGGTCGAGAACGGCGAGGTGACCGGTGCGGTGAACAACTTCCGCTTCAACGAGAGTCCGGTCGATCTGCTCGGCCGCTTCACCGCCGCCGGCGCGACGGTGCCCTCGTTCTCGCGCGAATGGGGTGACTTCTTCTCCCGAACCGCCACCCCGCCGCTGCTGGTGCCCGACTTCAACATGTCAAGCGTCAGCCAAGCCAACTGAGTACCTCGCGCAGTCTGGCGGCGAAGGCTTCGGACTGAGTGCCGAAGCCGCCGTGGTCGCCGGGGAACAGCTCGGGCTGTGTCCCCAGCCGTTCGGCCACGGCGAAGGCGGCCCGGTGCGGCGCCTCACCCACCGAGGCGTCACCCGCGGCCAGCACGACCCGGGACGCCTTCAGGCCTTCGAGGTCGGGAGTGAACTCGGCGAACGGCGGCACCTCGTAGGCAATGAAGAAGTCCATGTTCTTGCCCATCCGGCCCATCATCGCCAAGGTCTCGGCGTCCGGCTCCGCTGCCTGTTCTGACGCTTGGTCCTGGGCCGGCTCGGGCTGCGAACCGCGGCCCATTTCCATACCGGTAGAGAAAGCCTCCATAGCGGCGCCGGGGCCGCCCGTGCGACAAGCGTCCTCGACTTGCCGGATGACACTACGCCAGTGATCGCTGTCCGGCAGCAGACCGAAGACGGGCGGCTCGTGGGCCACCAGCGTGCGCACCTGCTCAGGGTGCCGCGCGGCCAGTTCGAGGCCGATCACCGCGCCGGAACTGTTGCCGAAGACCTCGGCCGGCTCGTTGCCCGTGACACCTACCGCCGTCAGGATGCGGTGCGCGTCGTCAGCATGGATCTCGATGCGCTGCCGCTCCGGCGGGCCGTCGAGCGGGCTCCGCGAGTTACCGCGGCGGTCGTACGTCACCACTGTGTAGCGATCGGCCAGCTGGTTGGCGAGACCGGCGTACCCGGCGGCGTCATAGATCCCGCCGCAGATCAGCAGCAGGACCGGGCCGGCGCCGCGCACCTCGTAGTACAGGGTTGCGCCTGGCACCTTCAGGGTGTTCGTGGTGGTTTCCATGGTGTGCTCCTCGGGGTAGCCGCTCGGCTGGACGCAACTGGGTCGGAACATAGCGCGCGTTCTTGACATCCGGAATGCAGAAGTCCCGCGAACCCGGGGTTTCACCAGGTTCGCGGGACTTCTGGGTCAGCAGCTCAGACCGTCGGGTAGCCGGGCTCCCCGCCGGGGAAGGCGGCACCACTGCGCTCCGCGGCCTTCGGGTCCGGGCCGTACTTGTTGTCGCCTGCATCGCCATCGGTCGCATAGAACACGATCAAGATGATCGTGCCGACTAGCGGGATCAGGCCGATCAGGATCCACCAACCGCTGCGGTTCGTGTCATGCAGCCGCCGCCAGACCAAACCGAGGCCGGGGAGCAGGACCGCCAATGAGTACAGGCCGCTGAGGAGTCCGCCGTTGCGACTGCCCGTACCGATCAAGTTGTCGATGATCAACAACACCAGCCAGATAGGGACGCTGATGAGCACAAACATCCAGAACTCTTGGCGCCGCGCGCGGCCGCTGAACTCGACGTACTTCTTGAGTACATCCGTGTACCACTGCATTGCAGATCTCCGATGGTCGAAGGTGAGTCGCGGATGAGCCTGTCGGAACCCATCGGGTTCGTC
>JAWWPC010000109.1:0-17940 GCA_033851055.1 Kribbellaceae bacterium
AGCTGCCGGGCCATCACGATGCGCTGGACCTGGTTGGTGCCTTCGTAGATCTGGGTGATCTTGGCGTCGCGCATCATCCGCTCGACCGGGTAGTCGTGGGTGTAGCCGTAGCCGCCGAGCAACTGGACCGCATCGGTGGTGACCGCCATCGCGACGTCGGAGGCGAAGCACTTGGCCGCGGCGCCGAAGTAGGTGAGGTCCTTGTCCCCTCGCTCCGACCGAGCCGCCGCGGCGTACGTCAGTTGCCGGGCTGCCTCGATCTTCATGCCCATGTCCGCGAGCATGAACTGCAGCCCCTGGAACTCAGCGATCGCTTTGCCGAACTGCTTGCGCTCCTTCACGTAGCCGAGCGCGTAATCCAGCGCTCCCTGCGCGATACCGAGCGCCTGCGCCGCGATCGTCACGCGGGTGTGGTCCAGCGTCGCCATCGCCGTACCGAAGCCGGTGCCCGGGTCTCCGATCATCCGGCCGGCGGGGATCCGGACGTTGTCGAAGTAGACCTCGCGGGTCGGCGATCCCTTGATGCCGAGCTTCTTCTCCGGGGCACCGAAGGACACGCCGTCGTCGGACTTCTCCACCACGAAGGCGCTGATGCCCTTCGAGCGGGCGTCCGGATCGGTGCCGGCGAAGACCGTGTAGAAGTCGCTCACGCCGGCATTGGTGATCCACCGCTTCACGCCGTTCAGCACATAAACATCGCCGCCGTCGACCTTTTCAAGCGCAGCGCGGGTCTTCATCGAGACGGCGTCCGAACCGGCCTCGGGCTCCGACAGGCAGTAGGAGAACATCGAATCGCCCGCGGCCACCGGAGGTAGATACCGCTGCTTGACCTCTTCCGAAGCCGACAGCAAGAGCGGCAACGAGCCAAGCTTGTTCACCGCGGGGATCAGCGAGGTGGACGCGCACGCGCGGGCCACCTCCTCGATCACGATCACGGTGGCGAGCGCGTCCGCCCCGGCGCCGCCGTACTGCTCGGGGATGTGCGGGGCGTGGAAATCGGACGCCTTCAGCGCGTCGTACGACGCCTTGGGGAACTCGGCGAGCTCGTCCACCTCACCGGCGTTCGGGGCCACCTTGGCGTCGCAGACGTCGCGGACGGCCTCGCGGATCGCCTGGTGCTCCTCGGACAGCGCATAAAGGTCGAATGAGTTACTCACGAGTTGCAATGTACGACGGATCGCCCGCGGCCGGGACCCTGCGTACCCGGAAAGTGACCAACAGCGCACCGACTACGGCAGGACACGATCCGGTCACCTGGACGCAACCGGGATCTGTAGAGTCGCCCGCATGAATAATGGCTCGACCTCTACGACCGAGGCCACCCGGCCGCTGCGGGTCTCGGTGATCGGTACCAACTACCTCGGCGCCAACACCGCCGCGGGAATGGCCGAGTTCGGCTTCGACGTGATCGGCGTCGAGATCGACGAGCACCGGCTGAAGTTGCTGAACGACGGCAAGGCCCCGCTGTACGAACCAGGGCTTGATCCGTTGCTGAAGAAGCACACAGACTCGGGCCGGCTCAGGTTCACCAAGGACTACCGCCAGGTGGCCGACTGGGCCGACGTGCACTTCATCTGCGTCGGTACGCCGCAGACGGAGGGCAGCGACGCCGCGGACCTGTCGCAGGTGAACTCGGTCGTCGACATGCTCGCACACCTGCTCACCCAACCCACGCTCGTGGTCGGCCGTTCCACCGTCCCGGTCGGTACGTCGAAGCTGATCGAGCGGCGCTTCCACACCGAAGCCCCCGCGGGATCCGGGGTCGAGATCGCCTGGCAGCCGGAGTTCCTGCGCGAGGCGCACGGCGTCGACGACACCCTGCACCCGGACCGGCTGGTATTCGGCGTACAGTCCGCGGCCGCCGAGCAGCGGATGCGCGAGGTTTTCGCGACGCCGATCGCCGAAGGCAGTCCGGTGGTGATCTGCAATCTGCCGACCGCCGAGCTGGTCAAGGGCGGCGCGAACGCCTTCCTGGCCACGAAGATCTCCTTCATCAACGCCCTCGCGGAGATGTGTGACGCAACCGGCGCCGACGTCACCCTGCTGGCGGACGCCCTCGGTCATGACAAGCGGATCGGCCGCGGCATGCTGAACGCGGGTCCCGGCTACGGTGGCGGCTGCCTGCCGAAGGACCTGCGCGCCTTCATGGCCCGGGCCGGCGAGCTCGGCGTGGAGGAGGTCATCACCTTGCTGCGTGAGGTGGACGACATCAACCGCCACCGGCGTTCGCGGATCGTGGCCGTCACCCACGAACTGCTGGGTGCCGATTGGGTCGGGCGGAACGTCACGGTGCTCGGCGCGGCCTTCAAGGCCGGCACCGACGACGTCCGCGACTCGCCGGCGCTGGACGTGGCCGGCCGGATCCAGCTGCACGGCGCCACCGTCACGGTCTACGACCCCGAGGCGATGGACAACGCCCGGCGGGTCCGCCCGACCCTCCGGTACGCCGCCTCGGCGGCGGAAGCCTGCGAAGGCGCCCACGTCGTGCTGCACCTGACCGAGTGGCCCGAGTTCCGCGAACTGGACCCGGCGGGGCTGAAGGCCGTGGTGGAGACCCCGCTGATGGTCGATGCCCGGCTCTCCCTTGACGCGCAGGCCTACCGCAACGCCGGCTGGACGTACCGCGCCCCGGGCCGCCCCTGAGCGACTCAGGACACTAGACGGTTGCGTCGCGAAGGACTTGGCGGCTCAGCGCGACCAGGCCGACCGCGACCGAAGCGATGCCGATACCGAGACAGACACCGGTGATGCCCACCCCGCTGAGGTCCGCGACGATGCCGAGCAGCGGGTTCATCACGACCAGCGCCAGGCTCTGACACAGCACCACCACCGACTGCAAGCGGGATTGGTACTCGCGCTCGACCGAGTTCATCAGCAGCGGCAGCACGTGGCCGGTGAAGGTGCCGACGCCGATCCCGCTGACAACCGCTGCCGCGATGGTCAACGGCAGCGGGTCCAGGGAAGCAAGCCCCATCAACCCGACGCCGGCCAGCAGCAACCCGAGCGCGGCCACCAGGCCGGGCCGCTGGAAGGCGCCGCGGGTCAAGATGCGCAGCGCGATCACCCCGACGCCGAGGCTTCGGCTGGCAACGAGCAGACCAGCCGTCGCCGCATTCCAGTTGTGATCGCGAGCCAGCAACGGCAGCACCAGTTGGTCGAGCGGCATCAACAGGCCGGCCGCAACCGTCATCGTGATCAGCAGCGCCCTGGTCAGCGGTCGCCCGAAGGCCATCTTCACGCCGTCCGCGATCGACCGGAACATGCCGGTCCTGACGGCGCCGTGCGGTGCGGTGGTGCCGCGCAGAAGAAGCAACACCACGATCATCACCGCGAAGGTCACCGCGTCGAAGCCGGCTGCCGCCGTCAGTCCGGACCAGCTGACCAGGAAGCCCCCGACCGCCGTACCGGTGACCGCGAAGACCACGCCGGTGACCTGGAAGCTCGCCAGCGCCCGCGGCACTTGTTCGGCCGGCACCAGCAGGCGCGGCATCGACCTGGACGAGGGCAGGAAGAACGCGTCGATGACGCCGACAGCGAGCGCCGTAGCGAGCAGCAGCCAAACGGGCTCACCGGCAGCCATCGTGGCGGGGACCAGTACAAGCGTGAGCAGGAACATGGAGACGCAGCTGAGCAGCAGCACTCTAGGTGCGCCGAACCGGTCGCCGACGGCACCACCGATCAGCAACAGCGCGGCCCGGGGGGCCGCGGCCACCAGCAGGACGAGCCCGGCGGTCCGGCCGCCGTAATGGCTGGCCGACCATCCGATGCCGAACATCATCGTCAAGTCGCCGAGGAGGGACACAGCGGCGCCGAGGAGCCAGATCCAGTATCGGACCGGTATGCGCTGCGTGTCCGAGTCTGCGGGCAGAGTCACGATCGATGACCTTAGACGACAATCGGCGGGTTCACACGGCAGCCGCTTGCAACTAGTGGAAAACCTGACGAACCTCAAACCTTACGAAGGGCCTCCGCGTCATCACGTACGGTGACACCCTTGGCCCTGGCTTGATCAGCCAACCCGCTCTGGAAGGCGCTCATCCGCTCCCGCAGCCCCTCGTCGTGCGCCGCCAGGATCCGTACCGCGAGCAGTCCCGCGTTGCGCGCGTTCCCGATCGACACAGTCGCGACCGGTACGCCGGCAGGCATCTGCACGATCGACAGCAAGGAATCCATCCCGTCCAGGTATTTCAACGGCACCGGTACGCCGATCACCGGCAAAGGTGTCACGGCCGCCAGCATGCCTGGCAGGTGCGCCGCGCCACCCGCGCCGGCGATCAGGACCTTCAGCCCACGCTGATGCGCTGACTGTCCGTAGTCGAGCATCTCCGCCGGCATCCGATGCGCGGAGATCACATCCGCCTCAAAGGGCACCTCGAACTCGGCGCAGACCTCTGCAGCAGCCCGCATCGTCGGCCAGTCGGAGTCCGACCCCATCACGATTCCCACCAGCGCGGTCACGGTGTGCCGTCCTCTACTCGTCGATGGTGCCGGTCAGGTACGCCGCGGCGTGCCGGGCGCGTTCGCGAACCTCGTCCAGGTCGTCGCCGTAAGCAGTCACGTGCCCGACCTTGCGGCCCGGCTTGACCGACTTGCCGTAGAGGTGCACCCGCAACCCCGGGTCCCTCGCGAGGCAGTGCAGCAGCCCCAGATGCATGTCCTCGACATCACCCGCGAGGACGTTGACCATCACGGTGTACGGCGCTCGCGCGGCCGGCGAGCCGAGCGGCAAATCCAGTACCGCCCGCAGGTGGTTCTCGAACTGGGACGTGACGGCGCCCTCGATCGACCAGTGGCCGGTGTTGTGCGGGCGCATCGCCAGCTCGTTCACCAGCAGCCGCCCGTCGCGCGCCTCGAACATCTCGACCGCGAGGATCCCGACCACGCCGAGCTCGCCCGCGATCCGCAACGCGGTCTGCTGTGCCTGAGCCGCCCGGTCCGGCTCGAGCCCGGGCGCCGGGGCGGTCACCTCGACGCAGATCCCGTCGACCTGGACCGACTCGACGATCGGATAGGCGACGGCCTGACCGTGCGGCGACCGCGCCACCACAGCCGAGAGCTCGCGGACGAAGTCGACCTTCTCCTCCGCCAGGATCGGTACGCCGCTGCCGAACGCCTCCGCGACCACCGGGTCGTCCAGGCCCTTCGCGACCCAGACACCCTTGCCGTCGTAGCCGCCGCGGGTGGTTTTCAGGATGATCGGGAAGCCGCCGATCCGCGCGGCGAACTCGGCCACTTCGTCCCCGGAGGCAACCACTTGGTGCGCGGGCGACGGGGCGTCGAACGTGTCGAGCCGGGCCCGCATCACCGCCTTGTCCTGGGCGTGGACCAATGCGTCCGGCCCGGGCCGCACCGCGATCCCCTCGGACTCCAGCTGCCGCAGCAGATCGGTCGGTACGTGCTCGTGGTCGAAGGTGACCACGTCACACTCCGCGGCGAAGCGTCGTACGGTCTCGAGGTCGCGGTAGTCGCCCACCGGCGCGTCGGCGACCACCTGCGCCGCGGACACGGTCGGCCCCTCGGCCAGGACACGCAGTTGCACGCCCAGCGCGATCGCCGTCTCCTGCGTCATCCGGGCCAGCTGACCGCCGCCGACCATACCCACCACAGGCGTTCCGACCGGCAACTGCCCACGCTCGAATCTCACGCCGAGGAGCCTAGTGCTTTGTCTCAAGCGTCCTTTCAGCGGTGGCGGCGTCCAGGCGGGCACTCGGGCGCACTTTCGCAGCACTGCGATGGCGCCGCGGGGGCGATTTCCAGACGAACGGGTCGGCCGGTACCGTGGGGCATTACCCTCATCGGGGTCCGACCTCACAGAAAGCGCCGCAGACCGTTGAAGATCGTCGCAACGCTGTACCGCCAGGTCGACCATCTGCTACACGAGGTGGCCAAGTTCGGTCTGGTCGGACTGCTCGGCATGGTGGTGGATCTGCCGATCTACAACTGGCTGGTGTTCGACAACCCGCTAGTGGTCGGCACACCGCATCCCGACAGCGCCTTGATGCACGACCGCCCGGTCACGGCGAAGTTCATCTCGGTCAGCATCGCCACCGTCGCCACGTACCTGGGGAACCGGCACTGGACCTGGCGGCACCGTGAGCGCACTGGTCTGCACCGCGAGTACGTGCTGTTCTTCATCCTGAACGGCATCGGCCTGTTGATCGCGGCGGGCTGCCTGGGCTTCTCCCGCTACGTCCTCGACCTGCACACCGCGCTCGCCGACAACATCGCGGCCAATGTTGTGGGTCTGGGCCTGGGCACACTGTTCCGGTTCTGGTCCTACCGCAAGTGGGTCTTCCGCGAGGAGATCGCCTTGGACGAGTCGGAGCACGTCGCCCCGAACAGCCCCGCGGCGCTGGATGCGGAGAGCACGGGCGACCTGCCCGCCGTTCGCTGACCCCGGCTGGGACGGCGTCGCTTCGTCGTTCAGCGGGCCTCGTCGTCTGAATTGAACAGCGTCGACGAGCCCTTGTCGCCGCGCGGTCGGCGCAACTGCTGGTGGGCCGGCGGGGCCTCGTCGTCGAGGATGCCGTCACCGGGCCTGCCCTCCGGACCGCCGAAGAGCAGGTCAGACATCTGCAGGTGCATGTGCTCGACGTGCGGCACATCTGGCAGGATCACCTGGCCACGCTCGCCTGCGGACTCGATCTGCAGCGTGCCGCAGCCCAGCATCCGGTCCACCGGACCGTGCTCGTAGGACACGTCGTTGATCCGCATCAGCGGGATGTCCCGGCCGGTCCGGGTCAGGATCCCGTGCCGGGTGATGAGCCGCCGGTTGGTCAGCGTGTACGTCGAGAACAGCCAGTTCAGGAACGGTTTCGCCGCAAAGACGAGCAGCACGAGCACTCCCACCACGGCGATCGCGATCCGGGCAGGCGTCTGCAGGGAACCGTCCGGCACTATCGCGGCCAGGAATCCCCCGCCGCCGGCGACCACCAGGAGCAGGAACACGGGGTAGAGCAGTGCTTTCCAGTGGGTGCGGGTGCTGACGACGATGTACTCGTCCTCGCCCAACAACTTCGCCGAGATCGCCATAAGCCCAGTCTCACAGTTCCGGGGTCCGCTGTCGCCGATGCCACATGATGATTGAAGACTTCACAAATTGCATACTATCGGCGAAGATCGCCGGAGGATTCGACAAGACCAAGGGGGGTTCCACGAAGAAGGAGCCGGAATGGGCATGCTGTCGGTACTCGATCGCGACAACACCGTCGCCCCGCCGGGGTACAGCCGCTGGCTGATCCCACCAGCGGCACTGGCGGTGCACCTCTGCATCGGGCAGGCGTACGCGACCAGCGTCTACAAGACCTCGATGGTGAAGCAGTTCGACGCCAGCCAGACCGCGATCGGCGTGATCTTCAGCATCGCGATCGTGATGCTCGGGCTATCGGCCGCGATCGGCGGCACCTGGGTGGAACGCAACGGACCGCGCAAGGCGATGTTCGTCTCCGCTTCGTTCTGGGCCACCGGCTTCCTGGTCGGTGCGCTCGGCATCGCCACCAAGCAACTGTGGATCGTCTACCTGGGCTACGGAGTCATCGGTGGCATCGGCCTCGGTATCGGCTACATCTCACCGGTCTCGACCCTGATCAAGTGGTTCCCGGACCGGCCGGGACTGGCGACCGGCCTGGCCATCATGGGGTTCGGCGGTGGCGCTCTGGTCGCCAGCCCGCTGTCCCGTCAACTGCTCTCCCTGTACGACGCCGGCTACGACCCCGGCAACTCTGCTTCGGTAGCAAGCGGTGGAGCACTGGTCGCACTGTTCATCACGCTCGGCCTCGGCTATTTCGTGGTGATGATGTTCGGCGTGGTCAACATCCGGGTGCCCGCCCCGGACTGGAAGCCCGCCGGTTTCGATCCGGCCTCGATCAAGAAGAAGCCGCTGGTCACGGCCTCCAACGTGTCCGCCGCGAACGCGATCAAGACGCCGCAGTTCTGGCTGCTGTGGGTGGTGCTGCTCTGCAACGTCACTGCAGGTATCGGCATCCTGGAGCAGGCCAGTCCGATGATCCAGGACTTCTTCCGCGGAGACGGCGGCAAGTCCACCGTGGCGGTCGGTGCTGCCGCGGGCTTCGTCGGCCTGCTGTCGATCTTCAACATGGGCGGCCGGTTCGCCTGGTCATCGACATCCGACGTGATCGGCCGGAGGCCGATCTACGCGATGTACCTGGGCCTCGGCATCGTCTTCTACGCCCTGCTGGCGACGATCGGACACAACAGCGCCCTGATCTTCGTGCTGCTCGCAGCCGTCATCATCTCCTTCTACGGCGGCGGTTTCGCGACAGCTCCGGCCTACCTGCGAGACCTGTTCGGCACTTATCAGGTCGGCGCCATCCACGGCCGGTTGCTGACCGCCTGGTCGGTGGCAGGAGTAGCCGGGCCGCTCATCATCAACGGCTTCCTGGACCGTGAGGGCAAACCCGGAACGCTGACGGCGGCCGCGTACCGCCCGGCGCTGTTCACCATGGTCGGAGTACTGGCGGTCGGCTTCATCGCCAACCTGCTGATCCGGCCCGTCGCCGACCGGTTCCACGAGAAGTCCACCACCACTAGTAGCACCACTACCAGCACCGCCGAAGCCACCCGGAGCGCGAAATGAACCCCACCCCGACCGAACCGGCCGGCCAGAAGGTCCGGCCGATCATCTCCTGGCTGCTGGTCGCCGTCCTGCTCGGTTACGGCGTCATCGAAACCCTCATCACAGCCGCCAAGATCTTCACGGCCTGACGCCCTCGCCATCAATCGCAGAGTTGCCGAGTCTGTGGAGGTGGGTCACGTCGGCGGCCGCCAGCGGGTGGGGCCCGCTCGAGGTCTGTACGACGAGGCGGCCGTCGGGGTCGAGGCCGATCGCCCGGCCGGTGATAGTCGTGCCGTCGGGCAGTTCGGCGCGGACTGCCCGGCCGAAGGTGGCTGAGAGTTCGCGATACTCGGGGAGGATCGTTTCCGGATCGCCGTAAGCATCCACCCAAGCCTGGTAGCGCATCGCCAGCTCCCGCAGTACGGCGGCCATTACCGTCGCGCGGTCGGTGGTCGTGGCCCCCTCGAGCGCCAAGGACGTTGCTGCGGCGTGTGGACGCTCATCCGCCCGCAGGGTGACGTTGAGGCCGATACCGACCACTGCAGCAGGCCCGGAGGGTGTGTCGATCCGTTCGAGGAGGATCCCTGACAGCTTGCGGTCCTCCACCAGTACGTCGTTGGGCCACTTCACCTGGGCCTCGATCTCGCCAACCCGTCGTACGGCGGTGGCGACAGCTAGTGGAGCCAGCAGGCCCAGCCAGGGCCACCGCACCGCTGGCACCGACACGGGACGCAGCAGCGCGGACATGAGCAGCGCAGAGCGAGCCGGAGTGGTCCAAGTACGCCCGAGCCGCCCTCGGCCGGACGACTGGTACTCCGCGGCGACGACTAGACCCTCAGGCGCTCCAGCACGTGCCTGGGCCGCGACCACTAGATTTGTTGACTCGGTCTCAGCCAGTACGTCGATCTGGGTCCACAGCGAGCCTGGACGGACCAACCTGCCCTGCAGGAACTGTGCGTCCAGTGGGGGCCGGTCCAGGTCGGAGAAGTCTGGCATCAGCCGGTGTTCTGCAGACCGGCGGCAACACCCGACACAGTGAGCAGCAGCAGCCGGCGGGTCCGCTCGATCTGAGCCTCGTCGAGCGTGTCGTCGGTCCGCAAGGTGCGCAGAGCCCGCAGCTGCAGATAGCTGAGCGCGTCGACGTACGGATTGCGCAGCTCGACCGCCCTTCCCAGCACCCGGCGCCCGCTGAGCAGACGGTCGCTGCCGAGTACCTTCAGCACCCACTCGGTGGTCAGCTTGTGCTCGTCGAGCATTCGCTGGGTGAGGTCCGGCCGGTCACCGAGCTCCAGGTAGCGGCCCAGTATGCGCCGGTCCGTCTTGGCCAGCGACATCTCTGCGTTCTCGAGCATCACCTGGAACAGCGGCCAGTTGTGGTTCGCGTCCCGCAGCACCTGGACGTCGCCGACGGCAGCAAGGGCCGAACCGAGTCCGTACCAGCCCGGAGCGTTCACCCGGGCCTGGGACCAGGCGAACACCCAGGGGATCGCCCGCAGGTCCTCCAGGCTCGACACCGCCACACCGCGTCGCGCCGGGCGAGAGCCGAGCGGCAGCTGGCCGAGCTCCTCCAGAGGTGTCACCCGGGCGAACCACTCCGCGAAGCCTTCCGCCCGCACCAGCCGGTGGTACGCCGTACGGGCGGCTTCGTCGAGAGTCTTCGCCACGACTGCGAACCGTTCGGCCGCTACAGCTGCACGTTGTTCGACTTCAGGAGTTGAGGCCAGCAGGGTCGCGGCTGTGACCTGCTCGATGTGGCGCTGGGCGATCGCCGCGTTGCCGTAGCGGGCCGGGATCGCCTCACCCTGCTCGGTGAGCTTGAAGCGGCCGGCGACCGAGCCAGGCGCCTGCGCCAGTACCGCCCGGTTGGCGGGACCGCCGCCGCGGCCGAGAGCGCCACCGCGGC
Source organism: Kribbellaceae bacterium (assembly GCA_033851055.1). Classification (GTDB taxonomy): domain Bacteria; phylum Actinomycetota; class Actinomycetes; order Propionibacteriales; family Kribbellaceae; genus Kribbella. Next base: position 10,479 of record JAWWPC010000109.1, read on the forward strand.
CGTGGAACAGGGTCAGCCGGATGGCGTTGCGCTGTGCCCACGTCGTGATCCGCGCCTGCGCGTCGTACAGGGCGAGCGTGGCCGAGACCGGGCCGACGTCCTTCGCGGAGTCGGAGTACCCGAGCATCACCTCGAACCGCCGGTCGTTCGCCGTCAGGCGGTGCCGGACCCGGGTCAGCTGAATCGCGTTGTCCAAAACCTCGACCGAGTTCTGCAAGTCCTCGCCGGTCTCGAACAGCGGTACCACGTCCAGCTCGATCGGCCGGCCGTCCAACGCGGCGTCGGCCAGCTCGTAGACCGCCGCCAGGTCCCCGGCGTTCCGGGTGAACGAGACGACGTACCGGCGGCAGGCCTCCGGACCGAAGCGCTGCTGGATCTGGCCGATCACCCGCAGCGTGGCCAGCACCTCCTCGGTCTGGTCGGAGAGCTCGCCGCTGCTCAGGACCTCTTCGAGGGCCTTCGCATGCACTGCCGAGTGCTGCCGCACCTCCAGCTCCGCCAGGTGGAACCCGAACGAGCTCACCTGCCAGATCAGCTGTTGCAACTCGCCGTACGCCTGTCGCGGCGCACCGGCCGACACCAGCGAGTCCTGGAGCACCGTCAGCTCGTGCAGGTAGTCCGAGGCCAGCGGGTAGCCGAAGTCGGCGTTGCGTGCTCGGGTAGCAGCCAGCCGCTGCGCAGCAAGGAGCAGCAACTGGCGGTGCGGCTCGGACGGAGAGCGGCTCTCCATGTCGGCGATCAGGTCCGGGTTCTGCGATCTGGCGTCCTCGATGATCCGCCGGACCTGCGCCGAGGGCGGCGTGGTCGCGGCGTCCAGGGTGAGACTGCGGCCGAGCCGGTCAGTGGCCTGCTCGAGCGCGCGGAGCACATGGTCGGCCTGGATCTGCATCGCTTCGCGGGTGATCGCGGCGGTGACGTTGGGGTTGCCGTCCCGGTCGCCGCCGATCCAGGAGCCGAGCCGGACGAACGGCGCGACCGCCGGCGGCCTGGTTCCGGCCGACTCACCGGCCAGCGCGTCGTCGAGCCGCCGGTAGACATTGGGGATGACCTCGAACAGCGTCTCCTCGAAGACGGCCATCGCGGAGCGCACCTCGTCAAGGGGTGTCGGCCGGCTGGTCCGCAGCTGCGAGGTCCGCCAGAGGATGTCGACCTGCTCCAGCAGCCGGCGGCGGTTCTCGGCCAGCTCGGAGTCGCCGGTCCGCGGGTCGCTCCGCTCCTCCAGCAGCGTCGAGATCCGGCGGATGGTCGCCAGTACGGCGCGCCGCCGGGCCTCGGTCGGGTGGGCCGTCAGCACGGGCCGGAACTCCAGCCCGTTCAGCAGCGCCCGGGCCTGCTGGTCACCGCTGTCCTCCGCGATCTGCTCAACCGCCTGGGCCAGTTCCGAAACGGACGGGGCGTTACCGGACCGGTCACGCTCGCGCAGCACCCGGGTGCGGTGAAGCTCCTCGCTCAGGTTCGTCAGGTGGAAGTAGCAGGTGAAGGCCCGGGCCACGTCCTCGGCACGCTCGTGCGGCCAGGAAGCGACCAGTTCCTCAGCAGCCGCGCCCTCGCCGGCGATGGTCAGCTCCCGGAGCTTCTCAACATCGTCCAGCAGCGGCTGACCGCCGAACTCGACCAGCACCCGGCCGAGCAGTTCGCCGAGCAGGCGCACGTCGGCGCGCAGTTCCTCGGGCACTTCGAAACGTGCGCGGGTGCGGATGCGGGTCTGGGCCACAGCCTTACTGCCGGTCTCGGTCACGTTTCGCCACCCTATCCGCGAGCACGGCCGCCACGCCTCTGCGTCCCGACGTGTGGGCGCTCAATCGTGATAGCGACTTCCGGGCGGCCGGTCCGCGGCACGGCGCCAATGGCTAGGCTGCCCGCTTATGGGAGAGACCGTGAACATCCACACTACCGCCGGGAAGATCGCGGACCTGGAGCACCGACTGGACGAGGCCGTGCACGCCGGGTCGGAGCGCGCGGTGGAGAAACAACACGCCCGCGGCAAGAAGACCGCCCGGGAACGGATCGCGATGCTGCTGGACGAGGGGTCGTTCTCGGAACTGGACGAGTTCGCCCGGCACCGCTCCACCGCCTTCGGCCTGGACGGGAACCGCCCGTACGGCGACGGCGTGGTGACCGGCTTCGGCACCATCGACGGCCGCCAGGTGTGCGTGTTCGCGCAGGACTTCACCGTCTTCGGCGGCAGCCTGGGCGAGGTCTTCGGCGAGAAGATCGTCAAGGTGATGGACCTGGCGATGAAGATCGGCTGCCCGCTGATCGGCATCAACGACTCCGGCGGCGCCCGGATCCAGGAGGGCGTGGTCTCACTCGGCCTGTACGGCGAGATCTTCCGCCGCAACGTCCGCGCCTCCGGGGTGATCCCGCAGATCTCGCTGATCATGGGCCCCTGCGCGGGTGGCGCGGTCTACTCCCCCGCAGTCACAGACTTCACCGTGATGGTGGACGAGTCGTCGTACATGTTCATCACCGGCCCGGACGTGATCAAGACCGTCACCGGTGAGGATGTCAGCCAGGAGGACCTGGGCGGCGCGCGGACGCACAACACCAAGTCCGGCAACGCGCACTACCTGGGCAGCGACGAGGAGGACGCGATCGAGTGGGTGAAGTCCCTCGTCGCACACCTGCCGCAGAACAACCTCGAGGACCCGCCGAGGTACGAGCCGCAGTACGACGCGGCCGACGATCTAGAGCCGAACGAGACGGATCTGGCGCTGGACACGCTGATCCCGGACTCGCCGAACCAGCCGTACGACATGCACACGGTGATCGAGTCGGTACTGGACGACGGGGAGTTCCTGGAGGTCCAGACGCTGTTCGCGCCGAACATCATCGTCGGCTTCGGCCGGGTCGAGGGCCGCGCGGTCGGGGTGGTCGCGAACCAGCCGATGCAGTTCGCCGGCACGCTCGACATCGACGCCTCCGAGAAGGCGGCCCGGTTCGTCCGCACCTGCGATGCGTTCAACGTGCCGATCCTGACCTTCGTCGACGTACCAGGCTTCCTGCCGGGCACCGACCAGGAATGGAACGGCATCATCCGCCGCGGCGCCAAGCTGATCTACGCGTACGCCGAGGCAACCGTGCCGATGATCACCGTGATCACCCGCAAGGCCTACGGCGGCGCGTACGACGTGATGGGGTCCAAGCATCTGGGCGCCGACATGAACATCGCCTGGCCGACGGCGCAGATCGCGGTGATGGGCGCGCAGGGGGCCGTGAACATCCTGCACCGGCGCGAATTGGGCAGGGCCGCTGAAGCCGGTGAAGATGCCGAGGGCCGGCGGCAGCAGCTGATCACCGAGTACGAGGACCAGCTGGCCAACCCGTACGTCGCGGCCGAGCGCGGCTACATCGACGCTGTGGTGCGACCCAGCGAGACACGTTCGGAGATTGTCCGCGGCCTCCGCCTGCTCCGCACCAAGCGCGACACCCTACCGCCGAAGAAGCACGGCAACATCCCGCTGTGATGTGCCGATCATGTGCCGACCGTCCTCTGAAGGAGCAGACCCGATGACTGACGAAACCGCGGCGTCCGCGGCAGAGCCGACGCCGGTGCTGCAGGTGGTGAAAGGCGAGCCGACGCCGGAGGAACTGGCCGCACTGGTCGCGGTCGTGTCCGCCCGCGCCGCCGCCGGAGCATCCGCTTCGGCCGCGGCCGCGGATGAGCCCGAGCGCGCGAGCGACTGGCCGTCGTACTGGCGCAACGTCAGGCAGCCGCTGCAGCACGGTCCCGGCCGCTGGCGGGCCAGTGCGCACCCACGCTGAGACAAGCGCCGACGACTCAAGAGGACTGTGATGCTGGCACGTTATGCGACGAGCTGCGCCGTCTGCCCGGAGCGGATCCAGCCCGGTGATCCGATGGCCGGGTTCGGCGAGCGGGGCAGCGGCCGATGGGTCCACGCCGCCTGCCATCCCGACCCCGTGGTCGCGGCCAAGGCGATGGCGGAGCCGGTCCGATCGACGCCCGCCGGCGCCCCACAGCCCGTGGCCCACGTCCCAGCCGGTACGACGGAGGTCTACACCGACGGGGCCTGCGCCGGGAATCCCGGCCCGGGAGGTTGGGCCTGGGCGGTGGCCGACGGCCCTCAGGCATCCGGAGCCGATCCCGCCACCACGAACCAGCGGATGGAGCTCATGGCCGCCCTTGAGGCCGTTCGCACGCTGGACGGTCCACTGGTCGTGGTCAGCGACTCGACGTACGTCGTGAACTGCTTCCTCAAGGGCTGGTGGCGGGGCTGGCTGGCGCGTGACTGGACGAACGCGGCGAAGAAGCCGGTGGCCAACCGCGATCTGTGGGAGCCCCTGGTCGAGCTGGTGCTGGACCGCGGCGACGTCACCTTCCGCTGGGTCAAGGGACACTCGGGCAATCCGATGAACGAGCTGGTGGATCAGCTGGCCGTCGCCGCCTGCGCCTCGAACTAGTGGTGTGTCTGGCAAATAGCTTGAGTGCTGGCCACCCACGACCTCCTCCAGCACCTGGACGCCACCAGCGCTTAACCCGCGACCTTATCGGGGCGGTCGCGGTAATGTCAGCCCGGTGACGGATGCGACGACACCGAAGACCCCGATCGACGAGATCTCCGAGCGTTTCCTCGACGCGTACGTGGAGCTGGTGCCGACCGCTGCCACCTTCATGGGCATCGAGGGCTACGACGACCGCCTGCCGGACTACTCGCCGGCCGGATTCGCGGCGCTGGCAGAGCTGAACCGGCGGACGATCGCCGAGGCCGGGGCCACCGAGACGCCGAGCCAGCGGGAGCAGGTCGCCAAGGAGGCGCTACTGGAGCGGCTCGGCCTCGAGCTGGAGACCTATCAGGCAGGGGTCCCGCAGTACCAGCTGAACGCGATCGCGTCGGTCCCGGCGGAGATCCGCCAGGTGTTCGACCTGATGCCGACCGCGACCGAGGAGCACTGGCGGACCATCGCGACCCGGCTCAGTAAGATCGGCGCCGCCCTCGAGGGCTATCGCCAGAGCCTCCTCGAGCAGGCAGGGCAGGGCCGGGTGTCTGCCCTCCGGCAGGTGAACGACCTGGCCCAGCGTATCGCCAGCTGGACCGGTGCGGAGGGTGATGACTTCTTCGCCGGCCTCGCCGCGCAGGCCCCGGACACCGTCAAGGCCACCGTGGAGGCGGCCGCCACGGAGGCGCGCAAGGCCTACGACCAGTTCGGCGCCTGGCTGGAGACCGACCTCGCCCCGCAGGCACCGAGCCGGGATGCCTGCGGCCGGGAGGTGTACGAGCTGGCCTCGCGCAACTTCCTCGGCGCCAAGATCGACCTGGCCGAGACCTACGCCTGGGGCTGGGAGGAGCTGGCCCGGATCGAGGGCGAGATGCAGACCATCGCCGCTGAGCTGAACTCCGGCGACCGCAGCATCCAGGCCGTCGCAGACCTGCTGGACAACGACCCCAGCCGCAAGATCCACGGCAAGGAGGCGTTCAGGGACTGGATGCAGCAATTGGCGGACGCCGCCGTCACCGAGCTCGCCGGCAACCACTTCGACATCCCGGACGAGATCAAGAAGATCGAGTGCATGATCGCGCCGACCTCGGACGGCTCGATCTACTACACCGGTCCGAGCGAGGACCTGACCACCCGCCCAGGCCGGATGTGGTGGGCCGTTCCCGCCGGGCTGGAGGACTTCGCCACCTGGCGCGAGGTGACCACCGTCTACCACGAGGGCGTGCCCGGGCATCACCTGCAGGTGGCCCAGACGATGCTGCGAACCGACCTGCTGAACCGCTGGCAGCGGATCGGCTGCTGGGTCTCCGGCCACGGCGAGGGCTGGGCCCTGTACGCCGAGCGGCTGATGGACGAGCTCGGCTATCTCGACGACCCGGGCGCGCGGCTCGGCATGCTGGACGCGCAGGCGTTCCGGTCGGCCCGTGTCATCATCGACATCGGCATGCACCTGGAGCTGAAGATCCCGGCGGACAACCCGTTCGGGTTCCACCCGGGCGAGACCTGGAACGCGGACCTCGGCTTCGAGTTCCTGCGCGGCCATTGCCGGATGGAGACGGAGTTCCTCAAGGCGGAGCTGAACCGATACCTCGGCTGGCCGGGGCAGGCGCCGTCGTACAAGGTGGGCGAGCGGATCTGGCTGCAGGCGCGCGAGGAGGCGAAGCGGCGCAAGGGCTCGGACTTCGACTTGCGGGCCTTCCACCGCGACGCGCTGAATCTCGGCTCGATCGGTCTGGACCCCTTGCGCAGCGCTCTCGGTCGCCTGTGACTCGGTTGCCTGTGAGTAGGTCGCCTGTGAAGAGGCCAAGGTTCGTTCTCGCCTCGGCTTCACCGGCCAGGCTGCAGACGCTGCGCAACGCCGGCGTCGAACCGGAGGTGATCGTCTCCGGTGTCGACGAGGACGATGTCACCGCCGAGAACCCGGGCGAGCTGGCCCGCACGCTGGCCACGCTGAAGGCGCGCGCCGTCGTGGCGACACTGGATGACCACGCCACGGTGCTCGGCTGCGACTCGGTGCTCGAACTCGATGGCGTTGCTTATGGCAAGCCCGGCTCACCCGAGGTCGCCCGCGAGCGGTGGCGTCGCATGCGTGGCCGCTCAGGCGTTCTGCACACCGGCCACTGCCTTTTCGACACGAAGACCCGGCAAGAGCTTCGGGAACTGGCCTCGACGACCGTGTACTTCGCCGACCTGACCGACGCCGAGATCGACGCGTACGTCGCGACCGGCGAACCGCTCGTAGTGGCCGGCGCGTTCACCGTCGACGGCCTCGGCGGCCCTTTTGTAGAAGGCATCGAGGGCGATTACCACAACGTGGTCGGCCTCTCGCTGCCGCTCCTTCGTCGGATGCTCGCCGAGGTGGGCATCACCTGGTCTTCCCTCTGGGCACCGTCCGCGCGGGCTTTCGAGTACGACGACGCCGAAGCCGCCCGGTACGACGAAACGCGCGGTGGCGAGGCGCGAGCCCAAGCCGCGGCGGAGGCGGTTCACGAACTGTTACCAAAGGGTGGTCGCGTCCTCGAGCTAGGTGTCGGCACCGGCAGTGTCGCGGCCGAACTAGCTGCCCTGGGCAACCTTGTCCACGGGGTCGACCTGTCCGCGGCGATGCTGCGCCACGCCCGGGTGCGCCTGCCCGGGCACGTCGCCGTGGCCGACGCCACGGTCCTGCCGATCGCGGATCGCCGGTGTGACGCTGTCGCTGCCGTTTGGCTGCTGCATCTGCTCGCCGACAGCGAGCCAGTCCTGGCCGAGGTTGCCCGAGTGCTCCGTCCGGATGGCGTCTTCATCACCACCGTCGAGAAGCCCGAATCCACCCGGGTCGCCGCTGGCCGCGGACCCCGCGACAGACGCTCCGAGGACGCCCTGTCCCTCCTGGTCGCCCGATCCGCGCAGTACGGCTTGGTCCTCGACGGCGCCACCACCTTCGTCGGCCACGGCCAAGCCCGAGGCGCCGGCTCCGACCCCGTCTACCCCCTCGTCAGATTCCGCCGCACCGGCCACTAGT
>JAWWPC010000018.1:0-4695 GCA_033851055.1 Kribbellaceae bacterium
AAGTCGAGCGAGAGACAGCCACCCGATTGCTCACGAAGGCAGCGGCGATCTGTCCCTACTCAAAGATGACCCGCCAGGGCACCCCAGCCACGATCAGCCTTGCGCCTTAGGTTGGCGGTGCGCTTACGGTAGGCCTAGGTGGCTCGCGCGTCCTGAGCTCGCCGGTCTTCTTGCCGTCGGCATCATCCTTGCTGCCGTTGGGCAACGATCCCGCCGATTACGCACCAGCGACGCGCTGAGCCCCGGTCTTTCGCGGCATCCGATTGCACTGGCTCCGCGATGTGTCGTTGGCGGCGTCAACGATTTGCAGCCTGACCGACCGCGGCGATGTACTCGGCATAGGTCGCGGATGCGTTGCATCGGTCAGGTGTCGGAACTGGCTTCCCGGGCTGCCTTCTCGATCCTCGACCGGTGTGCCTCCCAGTCGGCGTCGTCGTGATCCAAAGTCGTGACCGGGCCCGCTCCGACAGCCCCGTCCAGCTGCTCGCGCAGGATATCGGCGTGGCCAGCGTGGCGGGTGGTCTCAGTGAGGACGTGGACCGTCACGTTGAACAACTTCACATCCGGCTGCGGCCACCATGGCACGAAGCCGGGAGCGTCGATCGACAGCGCCTCGATCGTGGCGTCGGCGTGGCGCCAGGCGCGCTTGTACCCATCGATGATGTCAGCGTGTGATTCCTGCTCCGTGACCCACATGTGGTCGTGGTTCACGTAATCGGGGTCGTCGAACCGGGGCAACTGCTCGGGAAACGGCCGACCGAAGATCTCGCCAAAGTACCGCGCTTCCGACAAGGTCAGGCGAGTTCATCGCGTCGGGGGAGAGCGCCATGCTCGACCAGCAGACCGCGCACGTAGTCACGGGTCCTCGAGACGGGTAGCTGATCGAGGCTGGCGTGGCTGATCTCCGGCGCGACGGCGAGCTGGTTCAGGAACGCGGTGACGTGCTTCTGATTGACCCAGGTGAGTCCGCCGTTCGCCCGCTTCATTGACTTAAACGCGGCAGCAGCCGGCACCAGTTCGGTTGCCATCACCCCGGTGCTGGGATTGGTGAGCAGCTGGTCGACCGTGGCTGTGAGCACGCAGGTCCAGCACCCTCCACCGGCATAGAGCTCATCCTCGGCGCCATCGCCAGGTCAGCCGCTTCGAGCCGGTAACAGGCACGGGCGCCGGCTACCAGTGAGAGTGCAACCGAAGCCAGTCTGCCTCGCGTTTGCCTGATCACACACGGGGTACCGGCAACCCAAGCAGCCTTGGGGTGGGTGGCGAGTGCTCAGATCCTCGCCATGTGAAATGGGGCGCTGCAAACAATGATATCCACCGAGGCGACCAGAAATGGCCTGGCCACGACGTGCAGAAGGAGAGCTATCGATGAGTACCTACGGCAACCTGCCCGCTCCCAAGCACGGGCTGATACTCACCCACTTCCTCACCGTGCGCGACGTTGCGGTCTCGCGAGAGTTCTACGCCGACATTCTTGGCGGCGAGATCGTTCTAGAGGAGAATCCGGCGATCATCAAGGTCGCCAACGGTTGGATCATCATGAACCCCGGTGGAGGCCCCACCCCCGACAAGCCAGACACCACCCTTGTGCCACCCGAGCCCGACAACAACACCGTGTCGAGTTTCCTCAACGTCCGCGTCGCCGACATCCGTCAGTTCTACGCCGACGCCACGGCCAAGGGCGCACAGTTCCTCACCGAACCGCTGGATCGCAAGGCCGAACTGCGCTGCTACCTGCGAGATCCCGACGGCTACCTCGTCGAGATCGGCCAGGCCACCGGGATGCTCGAGGGAATCTTCGCCGACCCGCCCAGCGACTCCGAGCAGTAGCGCATGGCCAGCCGGCGGCCACGGCGATCAAGCTGGCCAATGAACCTTAGCTACTTGCTCGCGCAAGGCCGTTGCGTCTGGGTTCGTGCCGCGATGTAGTGCCCGCGGGTGGGCCTGGCCCGGTCGCTCGGGCGCACGCGCATCGGCCTGGGCACCAGGCCTGGCCGAGGACGGACCACCGGACCCCGTGATTAGGCCGGCATCGGCGCGAAGGATCCGCTCGTGCAAGGACCGCAACCGGTGGCCCGGATCGACGCCGAGCTCTTCTGCGAGCAGCTCCTGGGTTTCGCGGTAGACCGCGAGCGCGTCCGACTGCCGCCCGTACCGGTAGAGCGACAGCATCTGCAACTCACGGAATCGCTCGTTCAGCGGGTGCTCGCCGATCAGCTGGTCGAGCACCAGACCAGCGTCACCGTGGGCTCCCAGTTCCACCTGAGCGACGACCTTCGACTCCAGGGCCGCAAGGCGCAGCTTGGACAGCCGCAGCCGCTGCGGCTCGACGAAGTCCCCGCTGCTCGCTGCCAGCGCTGGTCCGCGCCACAGCCCGAGCGTCTCGTCGAGAAGGTAGATCGCCTTCGCGTGATCGCCGGCGCCGGCGGCCTCCTGCGCCTTCGCCACGCCGTCACGGAACGCCGCGAGATCGAACGACTCCGGCCCGGTCCGCAGCAGGTAGCCGTGCCCCACCGTGGCGATCACCGACTCCTGCACCGAGTCAGCCGGACCGAGGATCCCGCAACCGGGAGATGTAGCTGCGGACAACATTGTCGGCCGAGCCGGGCGCTCGGCCGCTCCACAACGCGTCGATGATCTCTTCCACCGAGGTCTGCGCACCATCGCGCAGCAATAGCAGCGCCAGCACGGCACGCTGCTGCGGCGGACCGAGCGGCAACTCCTGCTCTCCCCGCCACGCCTGAACAGGGCCAAGTACGGCGAACCTGAGACGTCCCAACACCTTCCATCAACTCCCACGATCGTCGAACACGGCCAAGGCTGCCGGCTCCCCGGACAGACCCGGTGGAGGCGGACGAGTTGGTTGGCCAGCCAGGGGGCCCAATGTCGGCTTGGGCAGCACCTTCAGCAAGCTGTGCCGGCCTCCCACAACCGCCCGAGCGACCCGGCCGCCCGAGGCGGACTGACCCTCAATGCCGACCGGCCAAGTCGTCATCGCTAGGCGTAGCTCGTGGAGTGTTGCAGCGTTGCCGGCCGAGGACGACTCCGTCGGTTCATCTGGATCCGGACGCGGACATCCGCCCGGCCGCGGGTGTGATCTGGGTATGGCGCGGCGTCAACTGCTACCCCCATCGAGTTCGGCCTCGGCTGCCGCCGGTCGGCCTCGGCGTCGGCGTGTCTCGAACTGTTCGGTCACAGCAGACGGGTCTCCTCGGTGGTAGCGAGCACCAGGTCGTACTGCACGGTCGAGTAGGGCTCGTCGAGCGCGCGGCCGTCGGGGGCGATCCTGGCCGGGTGCTCGATGAACTCGGCGATCAGGGAGTCCTTCACGCCGAACACGGCGTCGTCGTGCAGGTGCTCGTCGCCGGCGGCGAAGACGTGGGTGATCAGCCGGGCGAAGTCGGGCGCGGTGACCATGAAGTGGATGTGCGCGGGGCGCATGTGCCCGCGGCCGGCGGCGCGGAGCAGCTCGCCGACTGGACCATCGTCGGGGATCGGGTAGGCCACCGGCCGGACCGCCCAGAACGAGTAGTTGCCCTCGGCATCGGTCGTCAGATGCCCACGGTTCTGCGGACCGGCGGTATCCTTCTGGACGTCGTAGAAGCCGTCCTGGTCGGCCTGCCAGGTCTCCACCCGGGCGCCGGTGATCGGGTTGCCGTTGGTGTCCAGGACTCGTCCTGTCACCAGGCATGGCTGTCCGGGGGCGCCGTTGGCCAGATCGGCACCGAGTTCGATCTCGGGGGAGCCTTCGACGAAGAACGGGCCGAACACCGTTGACTCGGTGGCCGCCTTCGGCTTCCGGTTGCCGAGGCCGACGGTCAGCATCGAGACACCGAGCACGTCCGCCAGCAGCACGAACTCCTGCCGGCTGCCGGAAGAAGCCTTGCCGGTCCGGGTGAGGAAGTCGATCGCGGTGAAGTACTCCTCCTCGGTCAGATCCACCTCGCGGGCGAACGCATGCAGATGCCGCACCAGCGCGCCCATCACTGCCTTCGTCCGGGGATCCGGGCTGCTGCCGAAGCTCGCCACCACCGCCGCAGTCAGGTCGTCGCCTACGAGATCCATCTGGTCGTTCCTCCTGTTGTCGGTCCCGAGCTACCGCGTTGCGCCGCGCGTAGAGGGTTCATGGCGGAAGCTTGGCGCCGCCATGTACAGACTATATATGTGCTTCACGAAGCAAGTATATTAAGGTGAAACATCAACATAATCGGCCCCAAGGAGACAGTGATGACCGAGCAAAAAGTGATCGCCGTTGTCGGAGCTACTGGTTCGCAGGGTGGCGGGCTGGTCCGAGCGATCCTCGCGGACCCCAGCCGGGAGTTCGCAGTACGAGCGCTGACCCGCGACCCGCGGTCCGGCAAGGCGCAGGAGCTCGCGGCGGCCGGCGCGGAGGTGGTCGAGGTGGACCTCGACGACCAGGCGAGCGTGCGGAAGGCGTTCGACGGCGCGTACGGCGCCTATGTGGTGACGAACTACTGGGTTCAGCGGACGGCGGAGGAAGACGCGGCGCGGACCCGGGCGCAGATGGAGCTGGAGCAGGCGGCGAATGCGGCTTGGGCGGCCAAGGAGGCCGGGGTGCGGCACGTGATCTGGTCGACGCTGGAGGACACCAGGCCGCACTTCGGCGATGACGGCCGGGTGCCGAGCCTGGACGACGGGCGGTTCACGGTGCCGCACTTCGACGCGAAGGGCGAG
>JAWWPC010000147.1:0-6404 GCA_033851055.1 Kribbellaceae bacterium
TCGGTACGCCGTTCGGGTCGTCGTACTCGTCGGCGATGATCGGGCACTGCTTGATCGGGGTGCAGAACCGGCTGTTCGGGTGCGATGAGACCTCGCCGGATTCCGGGGTCCAGTCGTTGCCCTTCCAGTCGATCAAGTGGTCCGGCGGCGTCGCCGAGTACCCCTCCCACCAGACGTCGCCTTCGTCGGTCAGTGCCACATTGGTGAAGAGCGAGTTGCCCCTCTCGATCGTGAGCATCGCGTTCGGATTGGTCTTCCAGCCGGTGCCGGGGGCGACGCCGAACAGCCCGAACTCCGGGTTCACGGCGTACAGGCGGCCGTCCTGACCGAAGCGCATCCAGGCAATGTCGTCGCCCAGCGTCTCGACCTCCCAGCCCTCCAGGGTCGGGTCGAGCATCGCCAGGTTGGTCTTGCCGCAGGCGCTCGGGAAGGCCGCGGCGATGTAGTGGACCTTCTTCTCCGGCGAGATCAGCTTCAGGATCAGCATGTGCTCGGCCAGCCAGCCCTCATCGCGGGCCATCGCCGAGGCGATCCGCAGCGAATAGCACTTCTTGCCGAGCAGCGAGTTGCCGCCGTAGCCCGAACCATAGGACCAGATGGTCCGTTCCTCGGGGAACTGGACGATGTACTTCTCGTCGTTGCACGGCCACGGTACGTCGGCCTGGCCAGGCTCGAGCGGTGCGCCGACCGAGTGCAGGCACGGCACGAACTTCGCGGCTGTGTCTCCAGACCCCATCTTCGCTAGAACTTCGGCGCCGCTGCGGGCCATGATCCGCATCGATGCCACGACGTACGCCGAGTCGGTGATCTCGACGCCGAACCTCGGGTACTCCGCGGTCAGCGGGCCCATGCAGAACGGGACGACGTACAGGGTCCGGCCGCGCATGCTGCCGCGGTAGAGCCCCGTCATCACGGCCTTCATCTCGACCGGGTCCATCCAGTTGTTGGTCGGACCGGCGTCAGCCTCGTTGACCGAACAGATGAAGGTGCGCTGCTCGACCCGGGCCACGTCGGACGGGTCCGTCCGGGCCCAGAACGAGTTCGGCTTCCTCTCGTCGTTCAGCCGGACCAGCGTGCCGGCGGCGATCAGTTCGTCGGTGAGCCGGGCGTACTCCTGCTCCGAGCCGTCCACCCAGTGGATCCGGTCCGGCTGGGTGAGAGCGGCTACCTCGGCGACCCAGGCGAGCAGTCCCGCGTGCTTGGTGGGCGCGCCGGTCAGGTGGGGCTGTGCGGTATTCGGGGGCTGGTCGGGGCTCTCGCCGGTGAGAACGGAGTCCGGTTGGGCTGGGCTGGCGGTGGTGGTCATCGGCGGCTCGTTCCCTCTCGCGATCGTCCGGCGCCGGTGACCCACCGGGGGTACGGCGCCGACCGCCGGGGCCTCCGGCGGTTCGATTCAGCTGGCTGTCGGTGTCGGTCGCTCGCATACCAGTAGTGCCAGTGGGCATATACCAGCGTGCAAGTGGTACTACGGTACGCGGAGCGCGGGGGTGCTGAGAACCGCTAGGGCGTGAGGCCTGTCACAGCTTTCCGCCGACAAGGGCTTTCCCAGCAAAAGGAGACCGGGCCGCTCCTGAACCGCGGTCCCGGCCTTGTTCGGGTGACGTCCGAATTACGGGGTTTGACTCCGGATGTCGTTCAGCACCCGCTGCGCCGGCTTTTCCTGGCCGGGCAACCCGGTCACGACGACTCCGGCCAGCCACCACTGGTCACCGCGCTGGAACGCGTGCGTCATCGTCAGCACGTACCGCTGCTTGTTGCCGGCCGGCCGTTCGGTGATCCAGGTGTTGTCTTCCTTGGCGGTCTTCGGTACTTCCGTCTTGAAGTAGGTCGTCCAGTGCTTGTCGAACGCCGTCCGCTCGGCCAAGCAGCCCGCCAGGTCACGGCAGGGGTGAACGGCGATCCGGGCGTCCACCGCGGACGTCGCCGGGTTCGTGCTGGTCAGCACCCGCCGATAGATCGCGTACGACGACTCACCCAGGTCCTTGGTAAGCGGCGGCCGGGGCCACCCGAATGCGAACGGCAGGTCGAGCTGGTCGGCGATCTGGATATCGGCGCCGCTGCCGTACGTCGCCCCGACGAGGGCCACCCGCTGCGCCCTCGGGTTGTATGGAGCCGTCTGCGCCTTTACGACTCCCGGCTGCACGGCAGGCGTAGGCAGTGGTCCTGGGCTCGCCAGCGCCGGAGCCGGGCCCTGGGTGATGGCCGGCTGTGGATCTTTCACGGCACTACCGATCGCGCCGCCGAGCGAATACGTCACCGTGAACACGATCAGGACAGCGACGATGATCGCGAGGTAGATCTTCCCGCCGAACCGGCGGTGATACTCGTCGGCGATGGCGAACTTCCCCGCTGGCACGTTGTCCGGCGCCGGCGGCTCGCTCGGCGCTTGGGCCCAGGGGAGTTCCCCTGGCGGCAGGGGTGCGGCGCCGTACTGGGCGAGCTGGCTGCGGACCGCGTTCAGCGACTCCTCGTCGTTGCCCAACACCCCGTCGAGTGGATCGAGCAACCGTTCCGCGCCCGACTGTCCCGGCACCAGTTGAGTGATCGCGTAGGGCCTGGCTGTGGTGAAGTTGGCGGCCCACAGCGGAGGCGCGGCACCCCGGCTGGCGCGATCGAGCCGGTCCCGCACGTCCTCGTTCGCCGCGCCCGCGTCGCTGAGCACCAGCGCCACGATCTCCATCCCGGTGAACGAGCGGCCACGCCAGATTTCCGCCAGCGGGTGCTCCAGCAACCGCTGGTCCAACTCGTACCCGGGAAGCTGCGGTACGACGTTCACTTCGACTCCCAGATCGCGCGATCGGCCATCACCAGCGCGGCCTTCTCAGCCGTGCCCCGAGCGATCGGATGTGCCGTGTATTCCACCTGTACGACGATGTCGGCGCGCAGCACGAGTACGGATATCCGCCAGTTCTCCCCGCCTTCGTCGACTGGGCTGCGGTCGATCTTCGTCGGATAAGGCCGGTCCTTCAGCTCGGTCCACGGCTTGCGGTCGTACGCCTGCCGCGCGATCGTCTCCGGCGGGATCGGCGGAGCACCCGCGCCGCCGAGCTTGGCGCCGTACGGCGTGATCGCGACGGTCAGGCTCGCCGAACTGTGCGTGGGCTGGGTCTTCTCGTCGGCCTCGACCGTGCAGCGGACGGCGGTTCGCCCGGTCTGCAGCAGCTTCGGCTTCTCACCGGTCGCTTTGGGCAGCAGTATCGACACCTCGCCCAACCGACTGCACAGATCGCTCGGCAAAGTCCGCGCCGCTGGGAGGTCCGCGGGATCTACGGGCTGACCGGCGGCAAACCCGATCCCGAACCCGGCGACCGCCGCGGCGCCCCCTGCGATCGCCGTCCCCCGCACCAACCGACTCGCCATGCCCGCGACCTTAGCCACGCCGGGGGTCTCCCTTCCCACTCAGCTTCTTGCCGCAGGTTCCGCACTCCGAACAGGGGCACCGCCAACCCGGGCGTCCGCTCGGACGTACGGGCAACGCCCTGGGGTCCTCCGGATTTGCGACCGTCTCCGCGGCGTCCAGCTCAGAGACCGACAACGCGATCAGCTTCGGCCCCACCGCGGTACGACGGGCGCAGCCGGCGCCTGCTGCAGGAGTGCTCGCGCGCCGCCGCCCGAGCGGGCCCGACAGGCGGTGATGGAGGGTCTGCTGAGCGGGCCGCTGGAGCCGATTGGCCTGCCAAGGCGCCGCGAGTGTATTCTTGCTCAGCATTGTCTAGGCGCTCGTAGCTCAACGGATAGAGCATCTGACTACGGATCAGAAGGTTGGGGGTTCGAATCCCTCCGAGCGCGCCAGCAAAACCCCGGGTCACCCAGTTGGACGACCCGCGTTTTTGTCATTTCCGCGGCTGGTTTGCTAACACTTCTGCTAACACGGCATCAGTGCTGACGGGTCCGGCCCGTCGTCCTGGTCGGCCGCAGCAGCGAACACATCGGCGATTCCGGCCGCGAGGCGGCGGATCACATGGGCATACACCGGGAGCGTGATCGACGGGTCAGCATGCCCGAGCCGGTCGGCCACGACGTGCACCGGGACACCCGCGACAAGGAGCAAGGTCGCGTGCACGTGCCTCAGGTCGTGCAGCCGAGCATGTGCAACGGGAATTCGGGCGCATCTGTCGTGTGCCACTTGATGTTTGACGTTCGCTGCCTCCCGATCGTTGACACCTCGCCTGTGAGGCTGACGGCTACGGCGCACTCCGCACATGCCGATGATCGATCGTCGCTGCTTCAGAGTTCCGCTGCCCATGATCGGGCGGGTGGGTCGCGCGAAAAGACCGGGCATTGACGGCGCAGATCGTGTCAGGATGCTCGGCATGTCTAGTCGCGCACTGAGCTTCGGAGTGATGGCGGAAGCATACGAACGATTCCGGCCGGGGTATCCCGTGGAGCTTTTCGACATGGTGATGACGTACGCGGGTCAGCCGGTTCGGACTGCCCTCGAGATTGGCGCCGGGACAGGCAAAGCAACCTGTCTGTTCGCTCAACGGGGGGTCACGGTCACCGCGACCGAGCCTGACGGGGCCATGCTCGCCGAGTTGCTTAAGCACGTGCCAGCAGATGTCAAGACCGTGCAAGCCGCGTTCGAGGACTTGCGACCGGGCGAGAGCTACGGGCTGGTTTATGCGGCAGCGGCGCTGCATTGGACGAACCCGGAGGGTCGGTGGTCGCGCATGGCCGCGCTGCTGGAGTCGGGTGGCGTGTTTGCCTCGTTCGGTGGACCACTCCAGCTGGCTGACCGGGCTGTGGAGGAAGCTGTTCGCGCGGCCCGGGCACCGTTCTTGGAGAGCGACGAGGTTCCGTCTCCAGATGGGACGCCTCCGGGACAGGACATGCAGTGGCCGGGAACGGAGCTCCAACGGTCTGAGTGGTTCGCCGATGTTCAGCAGTCTGTGATCGAGCGGCGCTCGACGATGAGTGCTCGCGACTACGTTGGCCATCTCTCGACCATCTCGGCTTATCTCGAATTGCCGACCTCGGAGCAAGAGCAGGTATATAGCCGGATCATGCAGGTCCTGCCTGAGACGGTCGAGATCGCCGCCGACATCACCGTCCATCTCGCGCGTCGGCGCTGCGAGCAGTAGTGCCTCGCTAATCAGATGTCGCCCCTGCGAACGGTCATCCGGACATGCCGCAATCCGGGCGTGAACGTCGAATGCGTCAGCCATCAGGTGGCAAACGGTCGTCCAGGGATGAACCAGCGCAGGACGCCAGCTAGGCCGGGCTCTCTGCCGAATTTGGCTTCCGGCGGGGGCCTCACGACTCCGGGATGACGGGTCGAATCGGCAGGCTATGTCGGAGTGGGGTCGGGAAGACGCAAAGGTGTGGCGTGGCGCGCGGAGCCAAACGACAATGGTCGTTCGCCGCACATTGCGGTCAGCGCTTGCGCCTGGGCGTACTTACCTCGCCGTCGAACACCGCGATTAGCGTGTGGCCTTTGGCGGACCCGCTACTTGACTGGGAGCTCCTGACATGACCAGTAAGTTCACCGAGCTTGCGATCGACTGTGCCGATCCCAACGGTCTCGCCCGGTTCTGGTGCTCGGTCCTTGACTACGAGGTGCAGGATGAAGACGACGGAATTGTCACAATTGGCTCCCCTATGGTGCCTGAAGGCAAGAACCACCTTGGCCCAGTGCCACCGACGTTGACATTCGCGCACGTGCCCGAGGGCAAGTCCGTCAAGAACAGGCTCCACCTCGACGTCAACCCAACCGACAGGGAGCAAGACGAAGAGGTCCGTCGCCTGCTCGACCTAGGTGCTCGACACGCCGACGTCGGCCAAGGCGATGAGAGCTGGGTCGTACTTGCCGACCCAGAGGGGAACGAGTTCTGCGTCCTTGCGGGCCGCCACCCCTGATCGAAGGCCGCACACCGCGCCAGACCTACTTCCGGTCGCCTACCCACGCTCACGCGAACACGATGAGGACCCCCTCCAAAGATGGAGAATCCCGACCCGAGCAAGATCAAACTCTGCCAACTTCTCGACTCATGACAGCTCACAACACCAGCGCGACCGACCCGCCGGGTTCAACTAGGTCGACTACGCGCGACGTGGCACGATTTCGCGGTGACCAGCAGGCCTGACGCAGCGCAGCACCTACGCGACCTGGCGCGGCTGCGCCGCGTCCGCGACCGTGTCGACCGGGAGTACGCGCAGCCGCTGGACGTCGAGGCGCTCGCTCGCGGCGCGCACATGTCGGCGGGGCACCTCAGCCGAGAGTTCCGGCGCGCCTACGGCGAGTCGCCGTACAGCTACCTGATGACGCGGCGCGTCGAGCGCGCGATGGCGCTGCTGCGTCGTGGCGACCTCAGCGTCACCGAGGTCTGTTTCGCGGTCGGCTGCTCGTCGCTGGGCACCTTCAGCACTCGCTTCACCGAGCTGGTCGGTGTGCCGCCCAGCGTCTA
>JAWWPC010000162.1:0-10717 GCA_033851055.1 Kribbellaceae bacterium
GGAGGCGCACGAATGACGACCTGCGCCCGATGGATGCCTGCGGCAAGGATGGCGCACCGGTGACCAGGGTCCTGGTGGTCGATGACGAACCGCAGATCGTCCGGACCCTGCAGATCAACCTGAAAGCCCGGGGCTACGAAGTCCACCTTGCCAGCCGCGGTGCGGCGGCGCTGGAGGTGGCGGGGCAGCACCCGCCGGAGATGGTGATCCTCGACCTCGGTCTGCCCGATCTCGACGGTATCGAGGTGATCCGCGGCCTGCGCGGCTGGACCCAGGCTCCGATCCTGGTGCTGTCCGGGCGGACCGACAGCACGGACAAGGTGGAAGCGCTCGACGCGGGCGCGGACGACTACGTGACCAAGCCGTTCGGTACCGACGAGCTGCTCGCCCGAATGCGCGCCGTACTGCGCCGGAGCAACTTCGCCCGGGACGAGCCCGTGGTGACGGTCGGCGACGCCCAGGTGGATCTGGCCGCCAAGCGCGTGACCATGGACAGCGGTGAGGATGTCCGGCTGACCCCGACCGAGTGGCACTTGCTGGAGGTCCTCATCCGCCATCCCGGCAAGCTGATGTCCCAACGCCAGCTGCTCACCGAGGTCTGGGGCCCCGGCTACGACAACGCCGGTGGCAACCTCCGCTTCTACATGGGCCAGCTGCGCCGCAAGCTCGAGGCCGACCCGGCCCGCCCCAAACACCTCCTCACCGAACCAGGCATGGGCTACCGCTTCGAGCCGTGAGGGCCGTCCCGGCATCCGTCGGGTGGTGGCAGACATGGCGGACGACCTCCGCCGAGCGGTCGCCGTCCGGGCAGCCTTCCCAGCATGAGAGCGGGCCTGGCGGTCACACCGCGCTGACCTGTACGCCTGCTCGACGCAGAGCATCGAGTTGCTCGGGTTGGGCGCCGCGGTCGGTGATGATGTCGGTGACGCCCGAGAGCAGGCTGATCCGGGCGAATGTCACTCTGCCGATCTTCGTGCTGTCGGCGATGACCACGCGGCGCCGCGCCCGGCTCAGAAAGGCCAGATCGGTCTGGGCCTCCATCTCGTCGTAGGTCGTACAGCCTTCCTCGGGCGTTAGACCGTCGACACCGATGAACGTGATGTCGAGGTGATAGTTCGCCAGCATTGCCGCGGCCGCGGGACCCACCAGCTCGTACGAGTGCCGAGCGATCCCGCCGATGACGACGAGTCTCAACCCGGCGTGGCCCGCGAGCTCCGATGCGATGTTGATCGCATTGGTGACGACAGTGATGCCGCGACGTTCGGACAGCGCTCGCGCCAACTCCAATGCCGTGGTGCCGCCCGTCATGCCGACGACGGCACCGTCCTCGATCAGATCGGCAGCCGCGTGTCCGATGCGCTTCTTCTCCGGCTGCCGAAGCCCGGCTTTCACCCGGGTGGGCACCTCGTCGCCTGCCTCATTGGCGAGTGCCCCACCATGGGTCCGGACAAGGAGTTGGCTCCGACTCAGCGACTGCAGGTCGCGGCGAATCGTGGCGCCCGACACGCCAAGAGTGGCGGCGAGGTCCGCGACATCCACGCTGCCACGTTCCCCGACGCTGTCGAGGATGGCGCTCAGCCGCTCTGCCCTTCGCACGGCCTAAACCCTATCAAAGAATGAGCACATCTGCGCATTTGTGCAAGTGGGTGCGTAGTTGAGCGAAGTGCTTGACCAGGGTTCCGCGATGCGGCTACTTTTCAGTCAGATTCGCGCACGATTGCGCGGTGATTGCGCGTTCCTGCGCGATTTGGCTCTACCGTGCGGTGGCTGTGGCTGCCCCTTTGGGCAGATCGAAAAGGAGGCATCATGTCGATGATCAGGCGTCGTTCGGGCTGGACACGGTGGCGCGGGACTGTGGTGGTAGGAGTCGCCGCCGCTGCACTCGTTCTGGCCGGCTGCGGGGGAGGCAGCGGCAAGAGCAGCGGAGGGTCGACGCAGACCAGTGGGGTGACCATCACGGTGGCGCTGGCATCCGACGCGCCACCCAAGGCTGCGCTCGATGCATTCACCAAACAGACGGGTATCACGGTCAAGTGGGTGAACATCGACTGGGACAGCCTGCAAACCAAGATCTCGGCGGCTGCCACTGCGAAGACGTACTTCGCGGACGCGACCGACGTCGACTGGTCCCGGGTCGGGCAACTCGGAAAGCTCGGCTGGTTCTATCCGATGGACACCTACCTCGACACGAAGTCGATGGCTGCCGACGTCCCGCAGCTCGCCTCCTTCACCAGCGGCGGACACGTCGTCGGCATCCCGTACGACGCCTCGTTCATGGTCACGACGGTGAACACCCAGATGTTCCAGAAGGCTGGTGTCGACCCGACGCCCAAGACGATCGAGGCGTACACAGCGGCGCTTACGACGATCAAGTCCAAGGGTGTCACCAAGTACCCGCTCAACATTCCTTTCGCCGCCGCCGAGGGACTTTCGACCTATTGGTACGAGACGACGGGCGCGTTCGGTGGCACCGTGCTCGACACGAACGGCAAGCCGCAGTTCACTACGCCCGACTCGCCCGGATACAAGGCGGCACAGTGGATGGTGGACGCGCTGAAGAACGGCCTGGTGCCGCCCGGCAACATCAACGTCACCGACAGCCAGGGGCTGCAGACCCTGATGGCGAAGGGGCAGGTCGCGAGCACCTTCTCCGACTACTCGGGCGGCGTCGGCACGCTGTACAACGTGCCGGCCACGTCCTCGGTCACCGGAAAGGTGAAGTACATCAAGACCCCGGGGGCGACGGGACCCGCCGCCAACCTCGGCAACCCTGACGGCATCGGGATCCCGAAGGAGGCGAAGTACCCCGCCGCCGCCGCCAAGTTCATCGAATGGTTCACCAGCGCCAAGCAGCAGGCGGACTTCGCCGGCGTCAACGGGCCGGACAAGGCGTTCCAGGGATATCCCATCCCGTCGCACCTCTCAGCCGTGCAACAGATGACGGCGAAGGGCAACCTGGTCGGTGGTGATGTGCTCGAGCCGATGCTGCAAAGCTCGAAGCCTGTGTTCGAGGGCGGTGCGCCGTCCTGGTACCCGAAGTTCTCCAACGCCGTCTACACGAATCTGCATGCCGCGGCCACCGGGTCGATCACGGTCGAGGCGGCGATGAAGACGATCGCGGACACGGCCAACCAACTCGGAGCCGGATCGTGACGTTGACCCCGTCAGGCCGATTGCAGTCCGTGGCGACCACGGCGACAGCCCGGCAGCCACAAGCGGCCGGCGGACCCAACAGGGTAGCGCCGGTCCGCAGGTCCCGTTTCGACGTACTGCCCTACCTGCTCATCGCCCCGGTTCTCATCTTCATCGCCTGCCTCGCGATCGTCCCGGCCGTGTTCACGGTGGTGCAGTCGTTCTTCCGGGTGAACGCCCTGGACCCGCCGACACGGTTCGATGGGTTCGGCAACTTCGTGCGGCTCGCCCACGACAAGGCGGTCATCGGCAGCATCGGCAACACAGCGTTCTATGTTGTCGTCGGGGTCGTGCTTTCGACCCTGATCGGTATTGCGGCGGCCGTGGTGTTGCAGAAGCCGTTCCGCGGCCGCAGCCTCGTCATCGCGGTGCTGATCTTGCCGTGGGCCCTGCCGGGGGTGGTCGAGGGCATCCTCTGGACCGGGATCTTCGATCCGAATGTCGGCCTGATCAACAGTGTGCTGTCCTCGCTGCACCTGACAGATGGCACCACGGTCCTCCTCGGACAGAACCGGTTGCTCACCATCACCTGCATCGAGCTTGTCCAGGTCTGGCAGATCGCGCCGCTCTCGGTGTTGCTCATCCTCGCCACCCTGCAACTCATTCCGGGCGAGCTGTACGAGGCGGCGGAGATCGACGGTTGCGGTCCGTGGTCGGCATTTCTGCGCATCACCTTGCCGCTGGCGCGGCCGGGGATCGCGGTGACGATGGTGCAGGCCGTCATCGCGACGCTGAACGTCTTCGATCAGCCGTACGTCCTGAACGGTGCCGCGACGACCGGTGCCTCGGTCACCATGCAGACGTACTTCATCAGTTTCCAGGATCTGGACTTCGGCGAAGGCTATGCGCTGTCGCTGCTGATCACCATCGTCACGTTGGTGATCTCGCTTGTCGTGGTCCGGGCCGTCTACCGGAAGGTCGAGCTGTGAGGAAGGTCGAGTTGTGAGGCGCCGCACGGCCACACTGCGCTGGGTCGGTGTCGTCCTCATCCTGATGTGGTCGCTGCTGCCGATCTACTGGGCGATCAAGACCAGCCTGCAGACGGACGCGGACGCTCGCTCCCGGCCGGCGCACTATCTGCCGACCAATCCGACCCTCCAGAACTACGCGACCTTGCTGTCGGGGAGCGGTGATATCCCCGGTCAGATCCGCCAGTCCTCGCTGAACATCGTCATCGAGTGCGGTGCGGCCACCATCTTGACGGTTCTGCTGGCCACGCTGGCTGCCTACGCCTTCGCGCGGATGCAGTTCAGGGGTCGAAATCTGTTCTTCTACGCGGTGCTCGCGACAATGGCGTTTCCCGCCTACACCACGCTCATCCCGCTGTACCGGATCATGAGCTTGTTCGGTCTGGTGAACACCTATTCGGGGATCGTCTTGGTGTACGTCTCGGGCTTTCTGCCGCTGGCCACCTGGGTGTTGCACAACTACTTCGCCAGCCTGCCGGCCGGCATCGAGGAGGCGGGACTCGTCGACGGGGCACGTCGGCTCCAGGTGCTGTGGCATCTCCTCCTTCCGCTGGCCCGGCCGGGCATCATCTCCACCGCGCTCATCACGTTCCTGTTCGCCTGGGGACAGTTCCTCTTCCCCCTGGTCCTCTCCAGCGATCTGTCCACGCAGCCGCTCACCGTCGTCATCGCAGCACTGCAGGGCCGCCATGTCGTGCCTTCGACGCTGCTCAACGCAGCCGGCGTGCTCGCGATCATCGTTCCGGCGGCCCTGGCGCTCGCCTTCAACCGCTACATCGTCAACGGCCTCCTGGCCGGCAGCACCAAGTGATGCACGCACCGCAAACCGGGGCGCGCAGACAAATCATGAAAAGGAAGTTTCGTGAGCGAAAACTCGATCGTCCTGATCGGTGCCGGTAGCACCGTGTTCACCCCGGGACTGATGACCGACCTCGCGTCCTCACCGACGTTCGACGGTTGGACCGTCCATCTCGTTGACCTGAACGAGGAAGCCGCCGACACGATGGCCCGCGTCGGACGCCGGATCGCCGACCAGCGCGGCGCCAAGCTCGCGTTCGTGCCCCACACCGACCGTCGCGATGCGCTGCCCGGTGCACGGTTCGTCACGACGACCATCGCCGTCGGGGCAGCCGACGGCTGGCGCCATGACATCGAGGTACCGGGGCGGTACGGGATCGCGCAGACGGTCGGCGACAGCGTCGGCCCGGGCGGCGTACTGCGTGCCCTGCGGCACGTGCCTGAATTGGTAGCGATCGCCGAAGACGTCGCGGATCTCTCCCCCGACGCGCAGATGATCAACTACTCCAACCCGCTGACCGCGAACGTCCGCGCGATCACGTCACAGACACCGGTGAAGGCCGTGGGCCTGTGCCACGGCACGATGCACACGCTGTCCAAGCTGGCCGCCGACCTCGGGCTTCCTGCCGGGGAGGTGCATGCCGTCTTCGCGGGACTCAACCATCTCTGCTGGCTCCTCGACCTCCGTCGAGGCGCAGACGACCTGTACCCCCAGTTGCGTCAACTCGTGGCCGAGCGCGCCGGCGGGCTGGACGCCCCTTCCACCCGCGAGGAGGGTGTCCACCTTGCGGTGTCCGCGGACCTGTTCCGGACGTTCGGCAGGTACCCGGCGCCAGGCGATCGACACGTTGCCGAGTTCTTCAGCTGGTACCTCAAGGGGGAGAACGGGACCCCCGCCGACGAGTCGCACCTCCCCTGGGGGCTGCAGGGCGGGCGCGACGCAACGATGGAATACATCGGCGAGAAGGGCGACCTCTGGGATCTCCTGCACGCGCAGGCCGACGGTAGGGCGCCGCTGCCACAGACCGACAACCAGGAAGCAGAACGCCTGGTCGCCATCGCCGAGGCCATCGTCACCGGCCACGACCATGTCGAGCTGGCGGTGAATGTGCCCAACGAGGGCAAGATTCCCAACCTGCCGCCGTCAGCGGTCGTCGAGGTGCCGGCCGTGGTCGGCGCTGCGGGCATCATCGGCCTCGGCGTCGGCGCACTGCCGGACGCGATCGCCGCGGTGTTGACAGCCCGGGCGCAGCAACAGGAGATCACCGTTCGCGCGGCGTTGGCGGGCGACCGGGAACTGGCGCTGCAGGCACTCGTACTCGATCCGCTCGTGCCCGGCCTTGCCGTGGCCACCGCGATCCTGGACGACGCGGTGAAGGCTCACGGTTCGGTGATGGATCGCTTCGCGGCGGCCGAGGTTGCCGCGTGACACGGCAACTCGTGACGGAGGCGTTCCACGATCGCGGCGCGGCGGCGACGTACCGCGAAATCATCCAGCAGCCTGCTGTCTGGCGTAAGGTCGCCGGAATGCTGGCCGGGAGGGCGCCCGAGGTGGCAGCGTTTCTCGAACCGCTGTTCGCCCGGCCCGATCTGCGGATCGTGCTCACCGGTGCCGGTACGTCGGCCTTCGCCGGCGAGGTGCTTGGTCCGGCGCTGGCTCGCTCGCTCGGCCGGCGCGTCGACGCGGTGGCGACCACCGACATCGTCTCGAACCCGCGAGAGGTGTTCGCTGAGGACGTCCCGACGCTCCTGGTCTCCTTCGCCCGCTCCGGTGACAGCCCGGAAAGTGTTGCGGCCACCCAACTCGCACAGCAATG
Organism: Kribbellaceae bacterium; assembly: GCA_033851055.1. Taxonomy (GTDB): domain Bacteria; phylum Actinomycetota; class Actinomycetes; order Propionibacteriales; family Kribbellaceae; genus Kribbella. Next base: position 6,776 of record JAWWPC010000162.1, read on the forward strand.
TCTCCGCTCGGTCCACCAGCTAGTCCTCACTTGCAATCCCGATGGTCGCCTGGCCGGCGAACATGCGGGGTCCTCCTCGTCGCTCGTGCTGCTGATGCCGGCGACAGCGAACGACCGTGGTTTCGCCATGACGTCAAGCTTCACCTCCATGCTGCTCGCAGCCTGGCTGGTGCTCTCCCCAGTGGGGGACCGCGCCGACCTTGCGGAGCGGCTGGCGGCTGCTGCTGAGCAGGTGCTTGCGGAATCAGACGTCCTTACCGGACTGGCTGCCCGCGGTTATGACCGCGTCGTCTACCTGGGCAGTGGCCCCCTCGGCGGCCTCGCCAGGGAGTCGGCGTTGAAGCTACTCGAACTCACCGCGGGCGAGGTGGTCAGCTACTACGACACCGCGCTCGGCTTCCGCCACGGCCCGAAGGCTGTGCTGCGCGAGCGGACGCTGGTGGTCGTTTACCTCTCCAACGACGCGTACACCCGCCGCTACGACGAGGACATCGCCGAGGAACTCCGTGCGGCCATCGGAGACGACAACGTCCTCGTTGTCGCCGCCCGGGACGGGAATTCCTCCGCCGACACCGGTGCCTGGCGCATCGGCGGGCTGGGCGACGTGAACGACGCCGCGTTGGCGCTGCCACTCGCGGTCATCGCCCAGGTGCTTGCGTTGCAGTTCTCACTGGAGCTGGGTCGGACGCCGGACAACCCGTTCCCCGACGGCGAGGTCAACCGCGTCGTGCAGGGCGTCACCATCCACCCGCTGTCGGCGTGAGCATCTATCTCGGCGTCGATGGGGGAGGGACGAATACGGCGCTGTGCCTTATCTCCGAAGACGGTGACGTCCTCGGCCTGCTGGACGCGCCGAGCTGCTACTACCTCGGTGCCGGCTCCACAGAAGGCGTGTCGCTGGTGACCCGTGTGCTGGCCGAAGCAGTGCCGGCGCTGTGCACCGCGGCCGGGACAGTGCCGTCCCAGATCACCTTCGCCTTTTTCGGCTTGCCGGCGTACGGCGAGGTGAGTGCAGACCTGCCGCTTCTCGATGCCGCTCCCCGTACCGCACTCGGACATGGTCGTTATCGCTGCGACAACGACATGGTTTGCGGCTGGGCCGGCTCGCTCGCTCTGGAGGACGGAGTCAACGTCATCAGCGGCACAGGGTCGATGAGCTACGGACAACGGGCGGAACGGCAGGTGCGAGTGGGCGGTTGGGGCGAGCTGTTCGGCGACGAGGGCTCTGGCTACTGGATCGCCGTCCGCGGCCTGAAGGCGTTCTCACACATGAGCGACGGCCGGCTCCCGGCGGGCCCACTCGTTGACGTCCTTCGAGAACACCTCGACCTCCGCTCCGATCTCGACGTTGTCGACGTGGTCCTGAACCGTTGGCGGGGCAGCCGGCGCGACATTGCCGCGCTGTCCCGGCAAGTCGTCGAGGCGGCCCGGCGTGGCGACGCGGTGGCCGCCCAGGTTCTCACCGACGCCGCAGACGAGCTTGTCCTGCTCATCCAGACGACGTGCCGCCGCCTCGGGTTTGCCGCGGGGGAACCGGTGCCGGTCTCGTATTCCGGCGGGGTGCTCTCCGCACCCGAGGTTCTCAGCAGGTTCGAGCAGCGGCTCACCGGCGAGGACGGCCGTTACGACCTCAGAACGCCGCGGTTCGCCCCGGTGATCGGTGCTGCGTTGTACGCCGCGAAGCTGGCGCGTGCGCCGCTCGCGACGACAGCCCTCAAGAGGCTGCAGGCAACGGTTTGAGGTCGGAGCTATCGAAGATGTCCTCCAGTCTTGCCAGCGGTTCGACCTGGGCGACCGTTGACCAGGGCAACGAGACGTTGGCGCCGGACAGGAACAGGTCGGACATGCTGATCGCCTCCTGCAGCTGGCCGTCGAAGCCGTGGCGACAGCGGCGACCATGGTTACCGTTCGCTGCAGCAGTACCGAATTAGCCCTCGACGGGTCCAGACGTCGTTGAACTGGTAGCGACTGACCGCGGACGTGGTTACTGAGCTGCAGGATTCTAGTGCTGGATATTTCAGCGGGCGGCGAGCCATATTCAGCAGGCGGTGAGCCGCTGTGCGACCTGCTTGCGGGCCTGGTGGATGCGCGCCTTGACGGTGCCGAGCGGCATGTGCAGCTCGTCGGCGATCTCGGAATAGCTCATCGCCCCGAGATCGCGCAGCACCAGCGGCTGAACCAGTTGCGGGTAGTTCAGCTCGAGCGCGTCGAGCGCCTCCAGCAGGTCGAGCCGAGAGCCGGCAATCACCGAGGTGGTCCGCGGATCGGCCGACTCGGGGAGCACCTCGGCGGACTGCTCGACGGACCGGCGCTTCAGCGACCGGTAGGTCTGCCGGGCACAGTTGGTCGCGACCACGGTCAGCCAGGCGGCGAAGCTGCCGGTGCCCTTGAAAGTGTGGATCTTCGTCGCCACCGTCAGCAGGGTGTCCTGCGCAGCCTCCTCGGCGTCCTCGTGGCAGGGCAGGAACTTGGCCACCCGGCGCTGCACCTGAGGCCGGATCGCGTGCAGCAGCTCCGGCAGGACAGACTCGTCTCCGGCCGCAGCGCGGGCCGCAAGCTGTTCCAAGTCCTCGTTCATACTCCCCCAGCATCGATCGAGCCGGATACGAACAGGAACCGCCGCGTCGCCGTTCGCCTTCGTCCCCGACGTCGTTGACAATAGCCGGGATGGATGTCATTGGACGGTACCGGCTGCACTCGAAGATCGGCGCAGGCGCCTTCGCCACGGTCTGGCGCGGGTTCGACGACGACCTCGAAGTCGACGTCGCCGTGAAGGTGCTGGCCGACAACTGGGCCTCCCGGGCCGATGTCCGCGAGCGTTTCCTGTCCGAGGCCCGGCTGATGCGCCGGATAGCCAGCGAACGGGTGGTGCGGGTGTTCGACCTCGGCAAACTGCCGGACGGGCGCCCGTACTTCGTGATGGACTACGTCGGCGGCGGCACCCTGGCGGACGTGCTCGCGCACGGCCCGGTTGACCCGGCCGACGCGCTCTGGTGGGGCGCTGACCTGGCCCGGGCGGTTGCTGCCCTGCACGCCGAAGGCGTAGTGCACCGCGACATCGCCCCGGCAAACCTGCTGCTGCGGCCGTCGTTCGGGAACGAGTCGGGCGGTGGCACCCATCGGATCGTGCTGGCCGATCTTGGGCTGGCAAAGCGTGCCGTAGAGGCGTCCGGACTCACCCAGGCCGTCGGCACCCCGTCGTACATGGCTCCTGAACAGGGGCGGGGCGATGGCGGATTCGATGAGCGGGCCGACGTCTATGCCGTCGCGGCGGTGACGTATGCGTTGCTGACCGGGCGGGCGCCGTTCGTGGCGTCGTCGATCAGCGATGTGGTTGCGCGCGACCCGGACAGCAACCCGCCAAGCCTGCGACCGTTGCTGCACGACTCGCTCGGCGAGGTGGACGACATCCTGGCGCGCGCCCTGGCCTTCCGGGTCGGCGAACGCTGGAACCGAGCCGACACGCTGGCCGAACGGCTCGAGGCGGAGGCGTATCGGCTGGAGCAGGAGGCGCCGCTGCTCGCCTCGCTGCGCACCACGATCAGCGTCGACGACACCAGTACGGCGATCAGCGAGGCGCCCGGACGTCGCCGAAGCCGGCGCGGGCTGGTTCTGCTGCTGCTCCCGGCGTTGTTCGCCCTGGCCGCCGGTGGCAGTTGGTACGTTTTCGGCCGATGAAGGACTTCCCATGGCCTTGGCGGTAGCTTGGTGGACCGCTAGATTCAGGCTTGTGACCAATCCGGCTCCACTTGGCGGCTTCGACCCGAGTCACTTCGACCAGCTGTTCGAACTAGAGGGTGCGAGCTTTCTGGTTTCGCGGACGCAGTGACCTGATCAACTGGGCTCTCGACCGGTACTTCCCGGCCGCTGGCTCCTTCCTGGAACTCGGCTGTGGCAACGGCTACGTCGTCGACCGGGTCCGGCAGCTCCACCCGGACTGGC
>JAWWPC010000322.1:0-2624 GCA_033851055.1 Kribbellaceae bacterium
ATGATCGCGGCCAGGTGGATGATCGCGGCGGGTGCGACGTCGGAAATGAGGCGCTGCACTTGGTCTGCGTCCGTGAGGTCGGCCCAGCGAACCGCGACTCCCTGCGGCAGCGCCTTTGCCTTCTTGACGTTGGCAGGCGTTTCGAGGTCGGCTATGACGACGGGGCGACCGTCAGTCGCAAGCTGTCGTACCGTCGCCGATCCCACCAGGCCGAAGCCGCCCGTGACAAGCACCGTGTCGGTCATATGACCCCTTACCTGCGGATATGACATTCTCTTTTTTTGAGAGTATCATACTCTGATTCCGGGGGAATCGAATGGGGAACAGGCTAGACATGGGCAACGACGGGGTGGACAAGCCAGAAACCGCCAAGTGGGATCCCGGGTTTACCCGGCAGATCGCGAAGCTGGTAGGACCGGCCATCAAAAAGTACTTCCGCGCCGAAGTGCGCGGCCTGGACGTCATGCCTACCGCCGGTGGCGCGTTGGTGGTGTCCAATCACTCGGGGGGCATGTTCACGCCCGACGTCCTGATCTTCGCCCCGGCGTTCTACGAGAAGTTCGGCTTCGACAGGCCCCTCTACACGCTTGCCCACTACGGCGTCTTCATCGCCAATATCGGTGATTGGCTCCGCCGTGCCGGGGTCATCGAGGCCAGCCGCGAAAACGCCGCCAAGGCACTGCGATCGGGCGCCGTGGTGCTGGTGTTCCCCGGCGGCGACTACGACTCCTATCGGCCGACGTTCACGGAGAACGTCGTCGACTTCGCCGGCCGAACCGGCTACGTCAGGACCGCCATCGAGACTGGCGTGCCGATTGTGCCGATGGTTTCGATCGGCGGCCAGGAAACCCAATTGTTCCTTGCCCGTGGCGATTCCATCGCCAGGCGGCTTGGGCTCAAGCGGGCACGCATCGAGATCCTGCCGATCAGCATCGGGTTCCCATTCGGCCTGTCGACGATCTTGCCGCCGAATCTGCCTCTGCCCGCCAAGATCGTCACGCGTGTTCTCGAGCCGATCGACATCGCTGCACAGTTCGGGGAGGACCCAGACGTCGATGATGTCGACCGCCACGTGCGCGCGGTCATGCAGAAGGCCCTCGACGAGCTGGCGGGCGAACGCCGTTTCCCGGTGCTGGGTTAACCGCTCGCTGTTGCGGGGGCCATCGCGGTGCCGACGGTGGTCATGTCGGCCAGGCCGCACGCTCGCCGGATCTCGCCGAATGCGTGGACCATTGCATCCGTCGCCTCATGCGGGTCTTTGAAGGTCTGATCGTCGGACAGCACCGCAATGTCCAGCTGGTCGACGTAGCTCCACACCGTCATGTTGACGGCGCTGCCCGCCGAAAGCACTCCAACGGAATAGATCTCGCTCACTGGGGCGCCGCCGACGTGGCCGCGCTCCCGAGGACCCGGCACATTGGACACCGCGACGTTCATCAACCTGTTGTGGTCGGCCCGTTTGGACTGTCGACGGAACATCGCCGGTGCCACCGGCGGCGGTAGATACTCCAACATCCGGCCCTGTAGCTTCGGACCGAGCAACTCATTGCCTTCCTTGGCGCGCTTGGTGGACAGCGCCGTCAGCTCCACTCGCTGCAGCGGGTCGTCGATGTGCACCGGAAGCGAGATGGTGATGCCGCTGATCTCATTGCCTGTGATCCGCTCCGCTGACCTGTCGGTGCTGACAGGAACCGTCGCGAGTATCGGTCGGTCAGCACGACCGTCGTAGTGCAGCAACAACTCCCGCAACCCGCCCGCCGCCATCGCCAGCACGATGTCGTTGAACGTGACGCCGAGATGCTTGGCGGTCTCCTTGACCTCGGCTAAGGATAGTGTGGCCGTCGCGAATGTGCGGACCGGCGAGACCACATGATTGAGAAAAGTCGGCGGCGCCCGAAACATCCTGGCCATGTCGGGGTGGTCGGGCCGCTCCTTGTTGCGCTTACGAACTCGTGCGAACCCGCGTGCAGCGTCCGAGATGAGCCGTGGCAAGGCGGCCATGTTCTGAAAGTGGTCGAGTTGCGCTTCCCAGAGCAGCTGCCCTTTTGAAGGCGGGTCACACATGACGTAGTCGTCGCGCTCGTCCTGCGCCGAGCCGGCCAGATCCATCAGCCGCGCCAATAGATTCGCCGAGGCGACTCCGTCGGCCAACGTGTGATGCACCTTGCCGATCAACGCGAAGCGGTCGTCGGCCATGCCTTCGGCGAAGTGAAACTCCCACAACGGACGGCTGCGGTCCAATGGTGTGCCCGCGATCCGGCCGATCACCTCGTCAAGCTCCCGGCGGCCGCCGGGGGTCGGCACCCGCACGCGGCGCAGGTGATAGTCGAGGTCGACCGGACAGTTCTCCATCCACATCGGATGGTGAAGCTTCCACGGGATGTCGACGAGCCGATATCGCAGCGGGTCGAGTAGGTGCAGCCGGCGCTGGATGGTCCGGCGGAACACGTCGAACGTGAACTCGCCATCGTGAGAGGCGTTGAAGTCGGCGGCATGGATGATCGCCACCTTCAACGTGTGGGTGTGCAGGTTCGGCGTCTCGCTGTACAGCAGCATGGCGTCCATGCCGTTGAGTCGCTTCACACCACACCCCCGCGCTCCCATCGAAGCACTAGTGCCGCGAC
>JAWWPC010000346.1:0-3323 GCA_033851055.1 Kribbellaceae bacterium
TGCCGCATAGGTCACCTCCACCGTGGCCATGTCCCCGGGACGCGGTAGTTCCACGCCCGGTGAGAAGTGCACGAGGCGGTTGTCGGGGGCCCGGCCGGACAGCCGGTGGGTGGCCTGGTCCTTACGCCCCTCGCCCTCGGCGACCAGCACCTCCAGCGTGCGGCCGAGCTGCCTTTTGTTCTCCGCCCAGGAGATCTCCTCCTGCAGGGCGACGAGCCGCTCGTACCGCTCCTGCACGACCTGCTTGGGCACCTGGCCGTCCATCGTGGCGGCGGGCGTGCCCGGGCGTTTGGAGTACTGGAAGGTGAACGCGCCGCAGAACCGTGCCTCCCGCACCACGTGCAGGGTCTGCTCGAAGTCGGCCTCGGTCTCGCCGGGGAATCCGACGATGATGTCGGTGGTGATGGCCGCGTCCGGGATGGCCGCGCGGACCCGGTCGATGATCCCGAGGTAGCGCTCCTGGCGGTACGACCGCCGCATCGCCTTCAGCACGGGGTCGGAGCCGGACTGCAGCGGCATGTGCAGCGACGGCATGACGTTCGGGGTCTCGGCCATCGCCGCGATCACGTCGTCGGTGAAGTCGCGCGGATGCGGGCTGGTGAAACGCACCCGCTCCAGCCCGTCGATCTTCCCGCAGGCGCGCAGCAGCTTGGCGAACGCCTGCCGGTCGGCGGCGCCCTCCAGGTCCCCGAAGCCCGAGCCGTAGGCGTTGACGTTCTGGCCGAGCAGGGTGATCTCCAGCACGCCCTCGGCGACCAGCGCCTCGATCTCCTGCAGGATGTCGCCCGGCCGGCGGTCCTTCTCGGTGCCGCGCAACGCGGGCACGATGCAGAACGTGCAGGTGTTGTTGCAGCCCACCGAGATCGACACCCAGGCGGCGTACGGGGACTCGCGGCGGGTCGGCAACGTCGACGGGAAGGTCTCCAGCGACTCGTGGATCTCGACCTGCGCCTCCTGGGCGATCCGCGCACGCTCCAGCAGCACCGGCAGCGAGCCGATGTTGTGCGTGCCGAAGACCACGTCGACCCAGGGCGCCCTGCGGACGATCACGTCACGGTCCTTCTGCGCGAGGCAGCCGCCGACCGCGATCTGCATGCCCGGGTGGGCGTCCTTGACCGGGCGCAGATGGCCGAGGTTGCCGTAGAGCCGGTTGTCGGCGTTCTCCCGGACGGCACAGGTGTTGAAGACGACGACGTCCGGATCGCCTGCGTCGTCCTTCACGTAGCCGGCCGCCTCCAGCAGGCCGGCCAGCCGCTCGGAGTCGTGGACGTTCATCTGGCAGCCGTACGTGCGGATGTCGTACGTACGCGGGTGCGTGATCGTGGGTGCGCTCATGACAATCACCAAGGGTACGCGTCGGCGGAGGGTACGCGCTCGCTACCGGCGGCACGTCCGAAACCCGCTCACGGATCGCCGCGACACGCCCGACACGCCCGGCCCGCAGAGGAATTTCCCAAAAGAAACCAGTAAAAGTTTGGGAAAAAACACCACATCTACCAGGTGCCATGTGATCCGTAATCTGATCGGTACCGTCCGAAGCCATGATCTGCCGGCCTTCACGTCGTAGTGTTCTGGGCCATGGCGGACAGCGGCGTAGCGCCCCCGGTGCCCGGCGGCAGACCACTTGTCGTACTCGAGAACGTCAACAAACACTTCGGCGATCTGCATGTCCTCAAGGACATCGACCTGACCCTGCACGAGGGCGAGGTCGTGGTCGTCATCGGCCCCTCCGGCGGCGGCAAGTCCACGCTCTGCCGCACCATCAACCGGCTGGAGACGATCGACGAGGGCACGATCACGCTCGACGGAGTACCCCTGCCCGGCGAGGGAAAGGCGCTGGCCCGGCTGCGCGCCGACGTCGGCATGGTGTTCCAGTCCTTCAACCTCTTCGCCCACAAGACGATCTTGCAGAACGTCACCCTCGGGCCGACCAGGGTGCGCAAGATGGGCCGGGCCGAGGCCGAGGGGGAGGCCATGACCCTGCTGGAACGCGTGGGCATCACCGATCAGGCGCAGAAGTATCCGGCTCAGCTCTCCGGCGGTCAGCAGCAGCGCGCGGCCATCGCCCGCGCCCTGGCCATGAAGCCCAAGGTGATGCTCTTCGACGAGGCCACCTCGGCACTCGACCCCGAGATGGTCAACGAGGTGCTCGACGTCATGACGAGCCTGGCCCGCGACGGCATGACCATGATCGTCGTCACCCACGAGATGGGCTTCGCCCGCAGCGCCGCCCAGCGCGTGGTCTTCATGGCGGACGGCCAGATCGCCGAGGTGAGCACTCCCGGCGAGTTCTTCACCCATCCGCGCACCGAACGCGCCAAGGACTTCCTCTCCAAGATCCTCACCCACTGACCATAGAGAACTCGAGGTACCCCCCATGAACGTGAGCCGACCCGGAATCGTGCTGGCCGCGCTCGCGACGGCCTCCCTCGCCGTCTCGGGATGCAGCGCCAAGAAGAACTCGTCCGTAGCCGACAAGGCCAAGAACGACAAGAAGCTGGTGATCGGCGTCAAGTACGACCAGCCGGGGCTGGGTGAGAAGACCGGCAGCGGCGCCCAGGGCTTCGACGTCGACGTCGCGAAGTACATCGCCAAGAAGCTGGGCGTGACCGACGAGAAGAACATCGAGCTGAAGGAGGCGCGGTCCGCCAACCGTGAGACGTTCCTCCAGAACGGCACCGTCGACCTGGTGGTGGCGACCTACTCCATCACCGCGGCGCGCAAACCCAAGGTGACCTTCGCCGGACCCTACGTCGTCACCCACCAGGACATCATGACCCGGGCGGCCGACACCTCCATCAAGACCGTCACCGACCTCAAGAAGAAGAAGCTCTGCCAGGTGACCGGCTCGAATTCCTGGAAGAACATCACCGAGGGCCCCAACAAGCTCAACGTGAAGGTGGCCGCGGAGCTCATCCCGGCCGCGGGGTACGAGGACTGCGTCACCAAGCTCAAGGGCAACTCGGTAGACGCGATCTCCACTGACGCCACCATCCTCGCCGGCTTCTCCGCGCGCGAGCCCGGCGTCTTCAAGATCGACAACGCCCCGTTCACCGACGAGAAGTACGGCGTCGGGCTCAAGAAGGGCGACCTCAAGGGCTGCGAGGCCGTCAACAAGGCCATCACCGCCATGTACTCCGACGGCACCACCAAGCAGCTCTGGGACAAGTGGTTCGGCAAGACCGGCCTGAACTTCGACTCCACCGCGCCGGCCGCGGCAGGCTGCAACTGACGCATCGCCGTGCCGATGAGCCCGCCCGGGCTCATCGGCTCCGCGTCCAAGGAGCTCAATGAACGCGCTCTTCGACTTCAGCCCGTTCGCC
>JAWWPC010000034.1:0-21042 GCA_033851055.1 Kribbellaceae bacterium
CCGTGGACGACGCGTTCGACCGCTTGCTCGCTTAGGCCGTGTTGGGCGGCCGTTGCCGTTGCTGGATGAGGATCCAGCCTAGGACGGCGAACAGCGCCAGCCAGCTGCCCGGATCCCAGCGACGGGCGCGCCGAACTGATTGTCCTCACCGACTGGGGCACCGCCTGCAACGAGGCGGGGGAGAAGGCAATCCGGGGGCCTGGAGAAGCAGATCACCGACGTGCGCGGGGAGCGCAGTCACCGCCAGCTCCATGCCCTGCTGGAGAAACTCCTCGCGGCCCCTCCGCGGTAGGCGATGAGGCGCTCGGCTTCGGCCCGGGCGGCGTACTCGGCAGGGGTCAGGCCGATCTGTTCCTTGAACTCGTGCGAGAAGTGTGCCTGGTCGAAGTAGCCGAGAGCCAGCGACAGCTCGGCCAGTTCCGAGGCTTCGCCCTGGGCCAGCAATTCGGCTCCGTCGTGCAGGCGGTAGCGACGCAGCACCCACTTGGGACCGACGCCGACGTAGCGGCGGAAGAGCCGCTGCAGCTTGCGGATCGGTACGTCGAACCGGTCGGTCACCTGGTCCACCCGGGTCAGCTCCCGGTCGTCGGCCATCGCCCCGACGATCTGCAGCACCAGCCGGTACGACGGATCGTCGTCGACCAGGTGATCCGATAGGAAGGCCTCGACCACGGCACGCCGGCGTACGTCGGAGGTCTCGGCGAAGACCAGATCCGCCAGTCGGTCGGCATCGTCGAACACCTCTCGCAATGGCAGCACCTGATCCCGGAAAGAACCCACGTCCAGGCCGGTCACCGCCCCGAAGCCGCCAGCCCAGAATTTCACCCCGAAGACCCGGCCCCGGCCGGTCAGCTCGCGCTGGAACTTCCGGGTGCAGACGCCGTTCACGAACGCACCGCCCGGCTGCTCGAAGGTGACGTTCACGCTGGGAAAGGGCAGCACCTGGGCAACGTACGGCGGTTGGTCGCGCAGGTCCCACTCGACCACCCAGTACCACTCGACGAACCGGCCCACCTGGCGTCCGGCCGGGAGCCGGCTCAGCGTGCGGTGCCGGGCCTGCTCCTGCGGATGCAGGATGCCCTTCTCACTGCTGGTCGGCTGGCTGCCTGGGGTGATCGGCAAGGGCTGTCGCTTTCTTACAAGACCGGCTGGTCGGTGGTCGCGAAGACTGCTGGCATGACGACGAACACGGTAAACCCCATCCCCGACGGTTATCACTCGCTCACCCCGTACCTTGCGGTCTCCGACGGCCCGAAGGCGATCGAGTTCTACCAACAGGTGTTCGGGGCCAAGGTGATCAGCAGGCAGGACATGCCCGACGGCCGGTTGGGCCAGGCGGAGCTCAAGTTCGGGGACTCGATGCTGCAGCTCAGCAGCGAGATGCCGCAGATCGGGCTGCGGGCACCGAACGGCGAGTGGGTGCATTCGTCGCTGGTGCACTACGTGCCGGACGTGGACGCCACCTTCCAGCGGGCGATCGAGGCCGGGGCGCGGCAGAGCCGGTGTCGACGTTCATGACGGGAGACCGGTTCGGTACCGTGATCGACCCGTTCGGGCACCGCTGGGCGATCCTGACGAAGGTCGAGGACGTCTCCAGGGAGGAGGCCGACCGGCGGGTGAAGGAATGGCTCGCCTCGAACCCGGAGGGCCTCGACAAGGACTGAATCCCCTTTGTGGGCAAGCCTTCTGCTGCCGGCAGGCGCAAAAACGAGCCCGCCGGAACTGTCCCCTGCGGCAGTTACGGCGGGCCGCTGACTAAGAGTGTGCATGCCATCACTGAGATTGGCAACCCTATCGTTATAAATAGCCCTCCTGGCGCGCGCGGCTGGGCGCCCGGCGAGAGCTGTGGTCCATCTTCGCCACGCCGAGGGTCGTTGGTGCTGGCTGGAAACCGGTACGAGGCCGTGTCGCCAGAGTGGACGGGCGACAGGCAGGCCGCTGTCGGCGGGAAGACACTGACTGTGGATGACGACGTGCATGGGTCGGTTCTCATGGTGCCGGGGTGCGCTGCGTGCTGGTGGCCTACCTGAATGGACTCGGCAGAAGGCAGACGCAGCGGCCTGCCTTCCTGTGGGCCGGCGCGTCGCATCATTGCACCGACTGGTAGTGCGCGGTCCGGTAGGCTCTGGACGCAAGAGCCTGGATGCCGGTGCAGATGAACAATCGGCGAACGCATCCGGGCTTCACCGTTTCCCCGCGGTCAGTCGACCGCGTGAAGAGGAGGGCTGAGATGCCCGCGATCGTGCTCGTTGGCGCCCAGTGGGGCGATGAGGGCAAAGGCAAGGCGACCGACCTGCTCGGGAACACCGGCCGCGAGATCGACTATGTGGTCAAGTTCAACGGCGGCAACAACGCCGGCCACACGGTGGTGATCGGCGACGAGAAGTACGCCTTGCACCTGCTCCCGAGCGGCATCCTCACGCCCGGTGTGACGCCGGTGATCGGCAACGGCGTGGTGGTCGACCTGTCCGTGCTGTTCGAGGAGCTGGACGCGCTCGAGGCGCGCGGGGTGGACACGTCCAGGCTGGTGGTCAGTGCGAACGCGCACGTGATCCCGCCGTACAACCGGACTCTCGACAAGGTCACCGAGCGGTTCCTCGGCAGCCGCCGGATCGGCACCACCGGACGCGGCATCGGCCCGACGTACGCCGACAAGATGAGCCGGGTGGGGATCCGGATCCAGGACCTGTTCGACGAGAACATCCTCCGGCAGAAGGTCACCGGCGCGCTGGAGCTCAAGAACCAGATGCTGGTGAAGATCTACAACCGCCGCGCGGTCGGCGTCGACGAGGTGGTCGAGGAGCTGCTCTCGTACGCCGAGCGGCTGAAGCCGATGGTCGCCGACACCGCGCTGCTGCTGCACGAGGCGCTCGACAATGGCAGGACCGTGCTGCTCGAGGCCGGCCAGGCGACCCTGCTGGACGTTGACCACGGCACCTACCCGTTCGTGACCTCGTCGAACGCGATCTCGGCCGGCGCCTGCACCGGTGCGGGGATCCCGCCGACCCGGATCGACCGGGTGATGGCGGTCGTCAAGGCGTATACCACCCGGGTCGGCGAGGGGCCGTTCCCGACCGAGCTGCTGGATGCCGACGGCGAGTGGCTCCGCCAGCAGGGCTTCGAGTTCGGTACGACGACCGGCCGGCCGCGGCGCTGCGGCTGGTACGACGCCGTCATCGCTCGGTACGCCGCCCGCGTGAACGGTGTGACGGATTTTGTCCTCACGAAGCTGGACACCCTGACCGGGCGCGAGAAGATCCCGGTCTGCATCGGGTACGACGTGAAGGGCGTCCGGCACGAGGAGATGCCGATGACGCAGACCGAGTTCCACCACGCGACGCCGGTATACGAGGAGTACGACGGCTGGGAGGACGACATCACCGGCTGCCGCACCTTCGAGGACCTGCCGAAGAATGCGCAGGCTTACGTAAAGGCGGTCGAGTCCCTCAGCGGTGCCCCGATCTCCGCCGTCGGTGTCGGCCCCGAGCGCTCCCAGATGGTCATCCTCGACAACCGCATCTGATCTGCCCCTGCCGGCGTACGCGTAGCCAACCACGCCGAGCAGGCGGGGTGGCCGGTTCGGCTGCCGATCGGGCACTCGATCAAGCCCAGGCCGAGGCGGGGAACAGTCCGGCTGGGCAAGGATCGGCGGAGTGACGCGGTTGGTTTACGACGCCGGGGCGTTGATAGCCGCCGAACGCGATGACCCCCGAATGTGGGCGCTCCACGTTCGTGCGTTGACGAGGGGAATCGAGCCGATTGTGCCGGCAGCGGTGCTCGCCCAGGTCTGGCGAGGACCCAAGCAGCGGGGCCTGCGGCGGCTCGTAGATGGCTGCCAGGTAAGGCCGTTGACTCAGGAGTCGGCCATGACAGTTGGCGAACTGTTGGCCGTCGCTGGAGGTGCTGATGTGGTCGATGCGCAAGTCGTCGCCTGTTGTCTTGAGACAGCGGCGACCTGCGTGACTTCCGATCGGGCTGACATCGCCCACCTGGCGGATGCGGCTCACACAGGAGCATGGCGGGGTAGTAGGCGTTGGAAAGTGCCGATCATCGCACTGTGAGGCTGCGAAAGGCGGAGGATCAGCGGCCGATCAGGGGAAGGTCGCGGATCAGGGGGAAGTCACGGACGTTGCCGATGCTTGGGCTGCTCGGCAGGTTGGGTGCGTGGATGGGGGTGCGGGCCCAGGCCGAGCCGCCGCCGTTGGCTGCACTGTTGAAGGCAGCACCTGCCGCGACCAGGAGGAGTACCGAGACCAGAATGCTCAGCCAGGCCGGGCGGATAGCTCCACGCAGTCCCGCCCGGGCCCCACGCCGCACTGACGAGCCGCCGGGTCCCCACCACGCGACAAGCAGTCCAGCCAGTGCGCCCGCGCCGAAGCCGACTGCTGACAGTGGTTGCCAGCCAAGGCCCTGGGAGGCAGCAGCGCCTGCTGTGGTGATTCCGCCGACCAGGAACCCGGCCAGGAGCGGCGGGATCAGACAGGGAAGGGTGACCAGGGCGGCCGTGACCAGGTGAACCGGGCTAGCCGCCACAGCAACGAGCCCGTCCGATCGACCTCGCCCACCTCGGGCCTGCCGTCGCCGCAGCAGCGCCGTACTGGTCCGGTCGATCAGTCGGGCGATCACGATCAGCACGACGGCTAGGCAGAGGCCGACGCCCGGTGAAAGCGCCGTCAGCCCGGCCAGCGCCAGCAGTAGCGCTAGCACCAGGCCCGAGCGAGTGGGCAGCAGGTGTGGCTGGACCGGCGTCTCGGGCTGTGCAACCGGATCCTGGTTCTGCCGCTTGGCCACCACGTTCTGCGGTCTGGCATTCCCCTTGTACGGCGAACCGCCCTGAGGTGCCGGGTTCCCTCCAGAGGGATCTGCCCGGTACGGCTCCTGATACCCCTGCCCGTACGGCGAGCCGGTGAGCGGCGCAGCATTCGGTGAAAGGCCAGCAGGCGTTCCCGCCACAACACCAGGACCAGCTGCAAGGCCTGCGGGATACCCCACAGCCGCGCCGCCCTGGTAAAGCGGCAGTGCGGGCGGCTGAGCAGCAGCTGGTGCCGGGCTGTAGGTAGCAGGGTGACTCGGGACCGCCGCCGCCCGGGCCTTCTGCTGAGCTGCAACCTCCCGCAGCTTGTCCCGCAATGGCGCGAAGGCAGAAAGCGGCGGGATGACCGGCGGAACCAGTTGCGCCACCGCGACCGGGTCGTCATACGGTTCGCCCTCCGGCATGACGCGCGTCATCACGGCGGTCGACGGATTCAGCGCAGCAAGCGTCTTGGGGACGTCCTCTGTGGGGGTGTGGGGGTTCGGGACCAGCGCGTCGCGGCCCTCGGCGAACCGGCTGAGACCTGTCATGATCTCAACCTGGGTAGGCCGGTCGCGGCGGTCCGGAGAGAGCGCGGCGGCTAGTAGCGGCTTCAGACGCGGGTCGAGGCCCTCCAGGTCAGCCTGGCCGGTGTGCACCCGGTGCAGCACCGCCTCGAAGGGGCCCTTGCCGAATGGGCGGCGACCAGTCGCGGCGAACGCAACGGTCGCGGCCCAGCCCCACCAGTCCGCGGACTCGGAAACTAACTCGCCCTCGATCAGCTCCGGAGCCAGGTAGCCGGGAGTACCGATCACGAGACCGGTAGCAGTGAGCCGGAGGTCATCAGCCGCTTGGGCGATGCCGAAGTCGATCATGACCGGCTTGCCGTTCATCATCATCACGTTGCCGGGCTTCAGGTCCCTGTGTATGACCCCCGCCGCGTGGATCGCCTGGAGGGATTCGGCCAGGCAGCCTGCCAGCGGTAGCCAACGCTGCGGCGTGAGCGGGCCGCGCGCGTCTACCTGCTCATCCAGCGGCCGGCCGGGGATGAAGCGGGTAACCAGGTACGGGCGCTCCGCGTGCAGATCGTGGTCCAGGATGCCGGCTACGCCAGGATGGGAAACCTTCTGCAGCGTGGTTGCCTCGCGTTCCAGCCGGGCGCGAGCGGTCGGGTCATGCGCCACGTGCGGGCGCAGCACCTTCAGCGCGACCTCTTGGTGCTCGGGGCTCTCCGCCAGGTAGACGACGCCCATGCCGCCCTGCCCGAGCCGCCGGATCAACCGGTACGGCCCGATGAGTTCCACGACCTCCTCAGGCGTAGAACGCTGTCCCCCTGTCGCTGACATGCCATCTACCGTACGTCGACTGCAGCCCATCTCCAGGCTTCACTACCCGACGCACAGGGTCCGTTCCTCTCCGGGATTGCCCGAGGTCGGTCGGCGCCCGGAGGTGCCCCTGGGCGCCGACCCTCCTGTTCAGGTGATGGGCAGGCTGAACGCCAGCAGGCCCGTGCCTGTCGCGTTGGTGATCCAAGGGCCGGCTCCGATATGGCTCTGGTAGATGAGGCCGGTCGCGCCGGTCGGCGTACCGGACAAGGTGAGCAGGAGCGTGCCGCCGGCTTGGTAGACAACTGAGGAGACCGTGACGGCAGAGCCCACCAGCCGGAAGTCAGCACCGGCTCCAGCATTCACTGTGAGCGGATCAGCCGACCGGAGCTTGACGATAAGGGTGGAGCCGCTTGCTGTGACGCTTGCTGGGTTGGGCGGAGCCACCCCTGCTGCGGGTCCGCCGTAAAGGTCTCTGGCGACTACGGCGAAGGTGTGGTCGCCCATGTCGCGGTAGCCACCCAGATACGCGTAGTGGCAGCCGTCGTGACCGGACAGGCCATTTGTGGACAGCACGGTGACTCCCTGGGTGTCGCCGAGCTCGCGCTGCGCCTCACGGAGGTTGACGGCTGTGGTGTTGCCACAGGGGGACGTGCGTACCTGGTAGACGAAGTACCTGCTGCCGCCGGCGATCGCCGTACCGAAGTCGGTTCGCCAGTCCTGCAACAGTGAGGTGAAGCCCGCCACATGGACCGCGGCGTTGTCACTGTCGGACTCGCCCTGGTACCAGAGAACGCCGCGGACCTGACTCATCACACCGGCCGCGGCTAGCCGCTGTCGGAGCCGGCCGTAGTTGGTAGTGAGGTCGTCCGGGTTGGCGTCGTTGCGCTGGAAGAAGCTGATCGGCTGGCCGCCGTGAGAGCCGTTGATCAGAGCCACTGGGACCTGGTACGTGTCGACGATCTGCCGGCCCATCCTGACGGCCCATTGGCCGATCGAGCCGGATTGCGTCGTCACGTCACCGACGGCGTAGTGCCAGACCCGGTCGGCGCCGGAGATGGACGGGTCCGAGGTCGAGCTGCCGAAGCTCCTGAGATAGGGGGATTCCTCGCCGTTCGAGGAGCCGTTGAACTTGGCGGCCTCCGCGTTCGACTGACCCTGTACGACGTACACGTCGCCGGAGACGACACCTTCGCGCCGCGCCACCACGCGGTCGATCCCGCCTCCGGAGGCACTGAGCTCGAACGTGTACTCGTGGAGCCCGGCCGTGATCCGCGGTGTGAACCGGAACGGCTTCCCTGCAGGGGCGACGAAGGTCTGCGTCTTCCCGTTGCCGATGACGCGCAGCTTGACCTGCTTCACCCGAGCGTCCGTGACCAGGCCGGCCACCGGCACGGTAGAGCCGCCGAGGCTGTCACGGGGAATCAGCTGACGATCCTGCGGGGATTCCGTCACAGCCACCAGGGAAGGACGGACGTAGGCAGTCAGCTTGCGCTGCGTATAACGGTTGGCGTTGTTCGCGAAGGTCCAGTCAGGTTGCCCGCCGGTGTTCGTGCCGATGCCGAGAGACAGCACGCTGGTGTCCGACTCGGTGAACGTGTTGATCGACAGCACCTGCTTGGCGGCGACGTCCGACGGTCGGGTGGCGCCGATCTGGTGGATCTGGAACGAGCCGTAGCCGAGTCTGGAGTTCGGGTTGTCGTCGGCGTCGTACGTGAGCGGTGAGGCGTTCGCGACCTGGCTGCTGACGGTCTGCGCGTATTGGTTCGGCCACATCTCCAGGTAGCCGGTCTGGCCGGTCCCGTTTGTCACGCCCGGCACGTTCGAGCTCACCTCCAGGTCACCGACCCGCTGGCGGACCAGTTCACCTGGGTGGGTCGGCAGGCCGAGACGCCTTGCATCGTTGGTGAATGGCTCCATTGCCGTCCACACCCACTGTGGTCCGTCGGGACCGTTCAGCTCCAGGCAGTAGCCGACGCGATCGAACTTCGAGCCGACCTCGGCGGTCCGATCCAGGCTGTACGGCGGGGTCTTGTTGAGCCAGTTCGCGGTTGTGGGCAGGTCGAGTTGCAGGACAGGGGTGAAGCCGGCGGCGGCCGAGTCGCAGCCATTGGCCGCGACGCTGGTCGGAGCCGCCGCGGTCACTGGATCAGCGGCACGGCTGGTGGAGGTGGCAGAGGCAGGACCGACGACAACACCTAGGACTGCGACGGTGCCGGTGATCGTCGTGAAAATCGTGACGAGCGAGCCGGTACGGCGATGTCGGGACAGGGTTGGGGATAAGACCGATACGCGGATGCGCGGAGAACGAGGCATGGGCGGACCTCCTGGACGGGGATGTCTCAACCATCAGTAGCGAACCGCTCACCCATAGTGCGAGCATTCTGCGCCGAGTGGTCAGATCCTTGCGCTCAGCGGCAACCCGTTCACCTCTGCTGTACGCATTTGGCCAGTTATTGACGACCTGCGTCCCTTCGGCTACTGGCAGCACGCTGAACCGGCGGACAGGGTTTGAGCTATGCGGATCGAGATTCTGGTGTTCGACGGTGTGGACGAGATGGATGTGATGGGCCCGTTCGAGGTCTGGGGCCAGGCGGCCCGGCAGTCGGACCTGGACCTGGCGCTGGTCGGACTCGACGGCCCCGTCGAGGTGCAGGGCATGAACGGCCTGCAATTCCGCGCTCCCGAGGGCCTGGGTACGCCGGACGCGCTCTTCGTTCCGGGTGGTGGCTGGATGAACCGGGCCGAGCGCGGCTCGTGGGCCGAGGCGCGCCGCGGCGCGATGCCGGCGAGGATCGCCGAACTGGCTCCACAGCTGAGCTGGATCGGCGCGGTCTGCACCGGGTCGATGCTGCTGGCCGAGGCCGGGCTGGTGAAGGGCCGCCCGGCGACCACTAATCGAGGCGCCTGGGAGGAACTGGAGGCGTTCGGGGCTGACCTGAAGAAGAACCGGGTGGTGGATGACGGCAACCTCGTCACCGCCGGCGGCATCACCTCTGGCATGGACCTGGCGCTCCGGATTGTGGAACGCGAGGTCGACCCAGGTCTCGCCGACCGCATCGCCGCCGCGATGGAATACCGCCGGGACCGAGACCTCTACCTCAGCTGATCGGTGACATCCCGGTCCAGAGCGAAGCCAGCTCCAGCGCAGCGTCCGCGGTGGGAGCGCTCCAGCCGGAATCGCGTAGGGAGCCGAGGGGTGACGCTTGAGGCCTGCGGGTAGTTTTCGGCGGGTGATGAGCAGGGTGGGGGCGAGTGGTTGGGTGCTGCCGGTAGCGGCCGGGCTTTTGTTGACCGCCGGTTGTGGGACCGAGACAGCGACGGGTTCCGAACCACCACCTCAGGTGTCGGCTTCTCCCGCGACGGAGCCGACTCCGACCCCGCCGCCGGCCATTTGCCCGGCCTCCGGAGCCGCCGTCACGGTGGGCCCGGTCGACGCCGCTTTAGGGCACCGGGCTGTCGTGCTTACGTTACGGAACTGCGGCTCCGGGACTCTGACGATCAACGGCTACCCAGAGGTCGCCGTACTGGATGCCGCTCGGAAGAAGGTCAACCTCACCGAACAGCACGGTTCGTCGTATATGGCCAGGGATCCTGGGCCGCAGCGCATCCGGCTTGCCAAGGGCGAGAAGCTCCTATCGGTAGTTGCTTGGAGCAACACTGTGACCGGTGGCGATACGACGAACGGCAACTACCTCGCTGTCGCTCCTGCGAAGGGTGAGCCCACGGCCATCTGGCCGGTGTTCACGGATCTCGGCACCACCGGCAAGGTCGAGCTGACGGCTTGGTGTGCCAAGCTGCCGGGCTGACCTTGCCCTGAGCTGACGTTGCCGCGAGGGGGCCTCGGCCGGGCCAGCCGACCGGGCTGTCAGGCGGTGAGTTGCGGGTAGAGCACCGTCAGGTCGGCAGACAGCCCCGCCTTGACCCGGCGGGAGACGTCGTCGGCGAGGACCTCGAAAGCGCCGGACTCGATGCCGTCGAGCGCCTGCTTGGCCACGTCCTCGGGCGTTGACTTAGGCCCGCCGATGCCCGCGGTCAGGTCTGTGTCGACGTAGCCCACGTGCAGTCCGGTTACGCCGATGCCACGCTCCAGGAGTTCCAGCCGGATCCCGTTGGTCTGCGACCAGAAGGCGGCCTTGCTGGCGGCGTACGAGCCGTGTCCGGCGACCCATGACAGCGCCGAGTGCATGTTCAGGATGTGGCCGCCGCCGTTGCGCTCGATGATCGGGACGAAGGCGCGGGTCACGTTCAGCGGGCCGAAGAAGTTGGCTTCGAAAACCTCGCGGATGTCGTCCAGCGGCGCGTCGAGATAGGTGTCCGGGGCGCTCACGCCGGCGTTGTTGACCAGCACCGTGACGTCCGGCGCTGCTGCCGCGAGCGCCTCGATAGAGGTGAGCTCGGTGACCTCTAGGGCCAGCGGTACGACGCGGTCGTCGGTGCTCGGTTTCGGCACCCGGGCGGTGGCGTAGACCTTCTTCGCGCCGCGCGTGAGCAGGTCGTTCACCAGCGCCTTGCCGATGCCGCGGCTGCCGCCGGTGACGAGGACGACAGCGCCTTGGATGGAAGTCATGAGTACTCCTGGAGAGAGGTAGGAAACTGGTCGGTTTTTTCAGGCTAAACCGATCGGTTTCCAAAAGCAAGACGAGCCGGTACGCTCTGGCTCATGACAACGCAGGCCAGCCCCCGTGAGCGGCTGCTCGACGCAGCGGGCGAGCTCTTCTACCTCGGCGGGGTGAACGTCGGAGTCGAGGCCCTCTGCAAGGCCGCCGGGGTCTCGAAGAAGTCGATGTACCAGCTGTTCCGCTCGAAAGACGAGGTGATCGCGGAGAGCCTCGCTCGCCGCGGTCCGTCGTACCAGGCGTTGTTGCTGCCGGCCGATGACGACGGCCGGACGCCCCGCGAGCGGATGTTGCACGTGTTCGAGCGCCAGGACGAGGTGGTTGCTGATGGCAAATACCTCGGCTGTCCGTTGGTGAATACGGCGATCGAGCTGAAGAACGCGGAGCACCCGGGGAGTGTGGTGGCGCGCCGGCTCAAGCAGGAGCTGACGGATTTCTTCGAGTCCGAGGCGGCGGCGGCCGGTGCCCGTGATCCCGAGCTGCTGGCGCAGCAGTTGACGATCGTGTTCGATGGCGCGAGCGCCCGGGCCGTCGTACGGGCCAAGTCTCTCGACGGTGTCGGGGTGACCACGGCAGCCGCGCTGCTAGAAGCTGCGGGCGTCGCAGCCTAAACCCTTGCATCCGAAGAACCTTGCGTTGTAGCGCAAGGTTCTTCGGACGCAAGGGTTTAGCCGGCGGTGAGGAGGCCGATGCCGAGGCTGATTGCGCCGGCTGTGAGGCTGAGGGCGCCCAGCCAGACGATCAGGATCAGTTGGTTCGGTCGCACTGCTCCTGGTTTCGCCGACGAGGCGAAGAAACCGGCCGACATCAGGATGGCGGCCAGTGGGATGCCGAGCCGCGCCAGCCAGCCGACGAAGCCGGTCAGATCAGTGGCATCCGCGAGTAGCAGCCCGACCAGGCCGAGCGTGACGAGCATCCCGGCATGACCGTGACCAGCCCGCGCGAACGACTTCTGGAACGCTGTCATCGGGACCGCGCCGTAGGAGATCCGGGTCATGAACCAGCCGCCGAACTCGATCGTGACGATCGACAGCAACATCACCCCACCGATGTACCGGCCCGCCTCGCTGAGCTCGATCGTCATGACCTACAGCTTCGCACCTGACTGCGCCCCGGGCCACCACGTCAGCGTGGTGGCGGATTTTCACCGTGGGGCGTGGTCCGGCACGGCCTGCTTTCACCCGCCACCCAGGGCGTAGTCGGCGTCGTACGGGAGGTCGGTGGCCTTGAGCCCTCGAGCACCGACCTCGGGCCGCGAGCGCGACGGTGAAGTGACGAACCGGCGGTTCTGGCTCGACCGGCGAGGCTTGATGCCGTGAGCTTGAACTGGGGAGGGTCCGCCTCGCTAAGCCTCCGCCATCTCTTGCGCGACTTGGCGATGCTGCTTCAGGAGCGGCGTACTTGGAAGACGGTGAGGCCGGCCAGGAGGGCGCCCAGGGTGCCGAGGGTGAGGTCGCCCAGGGTGTCGGTGTACGCCGTCTGCAGCTCGGGCGAGTGCCTGACGAAGGCGACGTACTCGCCGACTTCCCAGATCACGGCGGCGGTGGCGCCGAAGCCGAGCGCGACCATCGTGGTCAGGCCGCGGGATAGCCCGCGCGGGGCGAAGGCTGTCAGGACGCCCGCAGTGAGGAGCGCCCAGAGCAGGAAGTGCATCAGGTCGTCCCACCAGTTGATCGTGTCGAACAGATTCAGCCGGTTGCCGATCAGGTCAATCACCCAGGGCAGGGTGATCAGCAGATCCGCATGCCTTGGGAACGTGTGGTGCAACCTGCTCCGGGTCCGCCCGATCGCGAACCACCACAGCGGCAGCACCATCGCGGCGATCGGGTAGACGATCAGCCGGGCGGTCGAGGCCTTGCCTTTGATCCCGCTCAGGTCCGGCCAGATCAGTGCCGACAGCAACAAAAGGACGAGGGCCGCCTTCGCTGCCAGGGAGGCGATCCTCAGGATCCGGCGATTACTCGGAACGGCAGCGGCGGCCCTCGTCGTCATGCCTCCAGTCAACCCGTCCGGCCGCCTGAGCGGATGAGTAGTCCTACGCCCTCCTGGCCCAAAGCGAAACCCCCGGATCCGCCAGTCTGGCGGATCCGGGGGCTTGTTCGTTTGGGAGGTCGGTCAGCTGACGCTGATCAGGTCGACGACGAAGATCAGGGTCTCACCCGGCTTGATCGAGCCACCCGCGCCACGGTCGCCGTACCCGAGGTGCGGTGGGATGACCAGCTTGCGCCGGCCGCCGACCTTCATGCCCTGGACGCCGGTGTCCCAGCCCTGGATGACCTGGCCGACGCCGAGTTGGAAGGCCAGCGGCGCACCCCGGTTGTACGAGGCGTCGAACTCCTCGCCGGTGGAGTGGGCCACGCCTACGTAGTGCACGTTCACCCGCGACCCGGCGGCTGCTTCGGCGCCGTCGCCCTCGGTGATGTCGGTGATCTCCAGATCCGCCGGCGGCGGCCCCTCCGGAAAGTCGATCTCAGGCTTCTCAGTCATGGCTCCAGCTAAGCAGATCGACCGGCCTGGACCAGGTCCAGGGCCAGGCCGGGGTCATCGGCCGGCCAGGACCTCACGCAGCTTCGCTGCGAACTCCTCCGGCTTGCCGGGCATTCCGTACTCGTCGCCGAGGAACCCGCCGTGGTTGCTCGGGAACGCCACGACCGTGGTCCCGAGCCGCTCGGCGACCGCCTGCGCCCCACGGTGAGCGAGCTGACCAGCGGACTCCTCGCCGCCGGCGATCACGATCTGGTCCATTGCCTTGGCGAGTGCGTCGAAGTCCGGCTGGTACGACGTACAGCCGCGCAGGTTCTGTCCGAGCAGGGCGTCGTCGCGGGAACCGTCGTCGGTAGTCGGCAGGCCGAACATCGCCGGGTCCGGAGCCGGCTGGTCGGTGTAGTCGGCCGGGATCTCGCCCTGGTAGCTGGTGATCGCGATGAACTTCGCCATCGCCGGGCCCATGCCGTCTCGCTGGTAGGTCTGATAGATGTCCTCGCACGCCGCCAGCGCTGCCTCCCGGTCCGGGACGAGAGCCGCCAGCGGGGGTTCGTGCGCGACCAGCGTCCGGACCAGGTCGGGCCGCTGCGCGACCAGCGCCAACCCGTTCACCGCGCCACCGCTGCTGGCGAAGACCTCCACCGGTCCGGCGTCGAGGGCCTCGATCAGGGTCACCAGGTCGGCGGCGTGGTCGTCCGGGGACAGTTCACCAGAGCCATCGGTGCGAACACTGCGTTCCACGCCGCGCGGGTCGTAGGTCACGACCGTCCGGTCGGCGAAGAACGACGCCAGCGTGGGAAAGCCGCTCGCGCCCATCGGCGAACCGATCAGCAGCAGCACCGGCTGGTCGCGCTCGGAGAGATCACCACGGACGTCGTACGTCAGGGTGGCTCCCGGGACGTCGAGGGTGTGGGTGACGGGATCGGGCATGGCAGCTCCTCAGGTCGTGTTCTCGGACCGCGGGCGGTCGTCTTTTGCCGGCGAGCCTAGACCGGGCCGGGGACTCCTGGACAGGTCCGACATCTTGCTGGAGGGATACAACGCCGGCGCCGGTTCGCCGATCACCCATTTGCACCGGATCACCTCGGAGAAGCTCGGCTCCTTCGATTGCATTTGGATGCAGCCACCCCTCCTTCACCGGCCAGATGGGTTTCGTCAAGTGATTTGGCCCCACCCGCCGTCGTGAATTTCGGTCCCGCTGGTGCCGGATTTAGGTCAACGTCTTCTTGTAGAAGACTGCGGAGTCTTCGTAGTCGAGGGCGAGGTAGAAGGGCCCGGCTCGGCGGCTGGCGAGGGCGAGGTAGGCGGCGCCGATGGATTGCGCCCACTGCTCGGCGTGTTCCATGAGGTGGCGTCCGATGCCGGATTGTCGCGTGTGTCTGTCGACCATCACTTCCTCGACCCAGGCGACGGGGCCGTTGGCGAGGAAGGTGAGATGGCTGTTGCCGAGTAGGTAGCCGACGATCCCGCGATCAGGGGTCTCTGCGACAAGCAGGAGTGTGTGTGGGGCGCCGACGAGCTGAGCCCAGGCGGCGTCGAACGCGGCGCGTTGGGGTCTGAACGAGGTGGCAAAGTCCCGGGCGAGGGGCCAGACAGATTCGACGTCGTCGATGCGAGCAGGGCGGATCAGCGCTTGTTTGTCAGGCACGCGCCCAGTTTGCCAAAGCGAGCCGCAGTTGACCGACCGCCGCTGCCAGACCCGACGCGTAGGCCGCAGCCGTCAGACGGTCGGGGGAGGAGCGTAATAGTCGCCAAGCATTTCGGTGCTCCACGGAGCCTGCTTGACGTCGCCACGGGCGCCGAACTCCGCGAACCAGGGCTTGATGTCGAGAACCGGCGTGCCGTCAACGGCGTCCAGGTCCTCGACATGGATGTCGAGTCCGTCGACCTTGAGAAGGCGGCAGCGGGAGACACCGAGCCAGTTGACCCGTCGCATGTTTCGGTGACCGAAGATGCCGACCTCGGGCCAGTCCTGATTGTTGCGGGGTCGGCGTGCGCCTAGGTTCAGGTCGCTCTGGTCGGTGAGGTGGAAGTGGAAGACCACCTCGAGATGAGAGAACGCATCCAGACCTTTGGTCGACTGCTCGTCGAAGCGCTGGTCATCGATGCGGATAATTGCATGAGTGCCGCCCCAATAGTCATCGGTGGGCTCAATACGCCCTCCTACGATGTGCGCGATAGGCGTCACAGTGATCGTCGTGTCCGTCATCCTGGCCTCTCCAGCAAGTCTCGAGTCAGATATTGGTCGCAGGGGTTCATCGTCCTGCAGAAGCCAGGTACTTAGCCGCTCGGCTGTCCAGCTCTGAGACCGACCGGATCCCCTCGGCGCGGAACAGCGAGAGGCTAGACCGCATGTCGCGCTCGGCTTGGCGAATCCGTCCGGCTGGACCATGCCTCCAGACTGGCCGGGGTTACTCAAGGCATCAGGCGGTCGCTCCGGAACGTGGTGACCATCTCCTGGTAATAGCGAGGGTTCAGTGCGCTCATGGGATCGATCCCCAGGCTGACGATGACCTGCTTGATGTGATCCAACGCGGCCGGTACGTCGTCAGAGCTCGGTACCATCGTCTCGAGCTCCAGGAAGCTGGCATCGCCGATCTCGGGCACCCGGACAACCGTCGCCAGGAAATTTCTACCGTGCTCGGAGAATCGGAAGTTCAGGCATTGCTTCTCGAACTCGATATCGACGATGTACCCAAGGCCCAGGAAAGTGCGCTCCACCGCACCGCGGTCCTCAATCTGAGTCTCGTGCTCCGGTTTGCTACCTGACTCGTCGTCGACCGCAGCTTCCTTGAAGGTCAATATATGCCTTACGTCGGAACCGTCAATAGTCCGAAGTCGCAACTCCTGTCCGTGTCTGCTCAGCTCCCTCCTTGGTGTTTCGTAGTAGCAATCACGATATATGGAGGCTTGCCCGTTAGCTCGTAAGGACAGCCCGTCAAGCACGGTCCGTCGATCGTGCACGTCGACTTTTAATTCTGCCTCGATCACCATCAACCTCTCAGTAGTTCCGGGCGGGCGCGTGGCGTCTGCTTGAGGGCGAGGTGGCGGTGTGACAGGCAGGCGCGCACTCTCGACTTGTGGCTATAGTCGCCGCCAGAGCAATCCGCCGTCACCTCGTCAGAGCTGCGCGATCCGGGTGTGAATTTCGCCGGTGGACGGGCTGCCGGGGCGGACCTCCGCGCATTCGTTGTGATCGTTCGAAGTTCGCGCAGGTCGCGGAATGTGGTGTACCTGGACCAGTCGCGGATATCGATGCCGTAGGCCCTTACAAACTCTGTGTACTCCCGAGGGTCGGGGAAGAACCGCCTGCAATGGGCTACCTTCCGCTGGTGCTTCTATCGAGCCAATCGAGATAGCCGGCAGAACCTGTCGTGAGTGCCACGGCACTGACCTCAGGGTTGTCCCACGGATGCTCGGTCAGCAGGTGGGCCTCCAACTCGGCGTACCGAGCTGCTGTCGTCTTCAGCGTGAGTTGCCATTCCTCGCCCTCGCCGTACTCACCGAGGTGCCAGAACACCGACGTCACCGGCCCATGGACTTGAGCACCGGCGGCGAGGCCGGCCCTCACAGCTGACCCTGCTAGTCGGGTCGCCATTTCACGGGAATCTGTCGTGGTCGAGACCTGCAGGTAGCCAGACATGCGCCGAGTCTAGAAACCACCGGTAGCAAGCCCTCGAGTCAGCGGTCGCGCCAGGCGAGGAGCGAGGTGTGGAGAGCAGCCTCGGCGAGTCGCCGGCCGAAGGGGGTTTGGATTCGGGAGCGTGATGATTCGATCCAGCCGTCTACGCGTTGGTACCCGGATTCGCGGTATTCGATTGCCTGCATGAGGCATTCGAGGCGGTCCGCGTCCTTGGCGCACCGTGCCTCGATGGTCTCGGCGGTCTCGTATTCCAGAACTGCCTCGCGGATGCTCTTGGCTGCGTTGTCAGGAAGAACGGTAGTCTGGTCGTCGGTAATGCGCTCATTGCTGACAACCTCGACGTACGGCCGGGCGCTGTGCGGGATATCGCCGATCCGCGTCTCCTGCGAGTCGTGCCACATGCCGAGATATGCGGCCCGGGCCGGGTCACCGCCCTCCTCGCTGGCGATCAGGGCTGCGAGTTGGGCCACTCTGAGGCTGTGTTCGGCGACCGATTCCGGATCGGGTACGCCGACGTGCCACCAGCCGGCTCGCCGGAGTCTTTTGAGAACGCCCATCTCGTAGGCGAAGGCAACAACGCCAATTGCCTCGCGGTCGGTGGTGTCATCCGTCACGGCTGTTTGCCTTTCTCTCATCGGCGAGCAGTCTCCACAGCACGTCGCAGATTGTTCAGTTCCTGGCGCGCGCTCGTCGAACCCACTGTCCCGGGCCTCTTCGGCGGAGGGCCTTGCTGTACTCGAGCAACTCAGGTGGAGCAAGAACAAGATGCCACATGCTGTGGATGTTCAGCTGCCCGTTTACCGGATCGGTCAGGTGCACCCAGCAGGTGATTCGCTAGTCGGACACCAGACCACGTGCGCGCCGTGGTCGCAGTCAACAAGCTCTATGGCGGCGAGCCACGAGGTAGTCGCATTTCTACACCCCACGGAGGCGGCCACCGCGGCTCCGACCTCGATAGGGTGAACGCGTAGCCGCGCGACTCTAGGAGACCAGAACTCATGGCCGACGCCCCAACCCACCTCGTCGCCATCACCACGACTGACAGCGAGGAGGCTGCAGCAACTCTCGCGGAAGGCTTGGTACGGGATCGGCTCGCCGCTTGCGTACAGATCTCGAGTCCGATCAAGAGCGTGTACCGCTGGGAGGGAGAAGTTCAAACGGAGACCGAGTGGCAGCTGTGGATCAAGACGACGGGCGATCGCGCGGATGCTCTCACCAGCTGGATCAAGGAGCATCATAGTTACGACGTGCCTGAGCTATTGTTCCTGCCGGCCACCGGCGGCAACCCCGACTACTTGAAGTGGGTCACTAGCGAGACGCGCTAAGTCCGCTAGTGATCTGGTGCCGTAGCCGTAGAGCAGGCCCAGCCGCGCTGGGCAGACTGGACGCTAGATCCTCAAGCTTCCTGCGCGCGAAGTTCGCCTCAGTGCGCGTCACGATCCGGATGGCGTCATGGCTAAGGTCTCCGGCCTTCTCGAAGTCGCGGGCATGTGCGGCGGCGGTCGCCAGTTCAGCGAGCACCAGGCCGCGGACCTTGTTGTCACTGAGCGAGAGCGAGTCGAGCAGCGATTTGGCAGCGGCGTCCGCCTCGCGGTGATTCAGTCGGGTGTATGTCGAGACGGTCGAGCTACCCAGACGGCTCGCGGTAAAGAAGCCTGTCCAGGGGCGCTCAGACCGTGGGCTGGCGAAATCGAACGCTGTCATCGCACGATCCAGCGAGCGCAGTGCGGTGGTCGTCTCACCAGCGCGGGCCGTCTCCTCAGCCAGCCGAACTGCGATCCACGAGCGCGTGGCCGGCGCGGCAGATCCGCTGACGGCTGACTCGGCTTTCTGCAGCATGCCGATGGCGGAGCGGGCGTCGCCGCGCCCAGCTGCCAGGTAGCTCCAGTAACCAAGCGCACAGGCAGCCAGTGCGCTATCACCAGTTTGCTGGGCGAGATTGAGCGCCCGCTGCCAGGCGTCAACCGCTCCGGCAGGCTGGCCCAAGTCGAAGTGCATCCAGCCCAGCAAGGCGTCACTCTCGCCCATGGCCACGAGGAGGCGATCGCGGAGCGCAGACTGGCGGGCGTTTGCCAGTAGTGAGTCGAGCATCTGCCGGTGCTTCTGCAGGTCGGTCAAGATGTCGCGCGCCGGACGAGTCTCCTCGGCGGTGTAAAACTCCGCCGTCCGATCCTCGACGAGCTGCACAGTCGTGCGATCGACGATGCGGCCGCGCAGCACGCTGTCGCTTAACCGTTGCCACGGCGTATCGGCGAGCCAGCTCGTGCCGGCGGCGGCCACGACTCCAGCGGTCTTAAGGAGGTCTCTCCGGCGCACATCAGTTCCTTCGTCGTACTGAACGTGTGCATCCAGGCTAGGCGGATCTTCAATGTCTCTACATGTGTCAGATGGTTGCGTTGTCAGGTTGAACCACAGCAGCGACTGTGGGATCTGCAGCGCTCGGGCCCAGCGGTCCAGCTTGTCGAGGTCGTGGACCGGCACCGAGCTCCGCTCGATCCGGCTGACCTGCCCCTGCGTTAGGCCGAGCCACTGCCCGACCAGCGCCTGCGTCGGCTCGGGCCGCTGCAGCTTGCGGTAGGCCAGGAGCAACTTGCCGAAATTGCGCTCGGCAATGGCCTTCTCGAAGGATGGGTCGTCCCAGAAGTCGTCCGGCATCGCTGGCGCCTCGAGCGCCAGTTCGGGGACACGCCGCTGACAGGGCCCACACTGGTCGTGGCGATTATCCGCCGCCAGATATGCACCGCAGGAACGACAGGGTCGCCGCTCGGAGCGCGTCACGGTCTCAACACTACCGGTGATGACCTCGGCGTATGTGGGACACGCATATTGCTGGATATGCATATGTGCCGTCGTCGTTTTCCATCACGCTCAGTCAGTGGATGGTTGTGCTCCATTGATCATCCAAACCGGGGACGTGAGGTTGTGATTCACGAGATGTGGGCGCTAAGCCTCCGACCTCCCTGTTGTATGTCGCTCTCATCCGCGACATCGTTCGCGAGGTGAATGGCTGATGACGACCGCCGTGGAGCACGAAGCACCAAACCGCCGCGTCTGCGTGTGGTTCGGCGAGCACAAGATCGTGGAGCACGTCTCGGAACCGATGTTTGCGGCTCGGTTCGAGGACGCGATGCGCCGTCGCTTCGCCAGCCTGCGGGTCACCAACGATCCGGTGACGGTGTCGGATGCGGACTTCAGGTGAAAGGCCAGCGGCGCCGCCGCTGGTGGTCAATGTTCTG
Source organism: Kribbellaceae bacterium (assembly GCA_033851055.1). Lineage (GTDB taxonomy): Bacteria > Actinomycetota > Actinomycetes > Propionibacteriales > Kribbellaceae > Kribbella. The sequence continues at coordinate 20,100 of JAWWPC010000034.1, forward strand.
GGAGCGACTGAACAACGCCTTTCGACGCTGGCGGGACGAGGGGACGTGACCGACTACACGCGACCGCTGCTCCTCGGCTATCTGCGCAAGCACCTGCTCATGACCGACGGCGAGCTGGACAACATCAGGGAGCGCCTCGAGCACTTTGCCAGGGTGGAGGGTTTCGCGATGGGGACGATCTACGTCGAGGAAGTGGAGACGTCGCCTGCTGCATTCGAGGCCCTGGTCGAGGCAGTCAACCGCTACGAAGTCACCGCGGTGGTGCTGCCGAGCATGCTGCACTTCGCCGTCTTGAGCGCACCGGCAGCCATCAAGGACTACTTCGAGCGTGCCACTGGTGCCCGCGTCATGGTTGCCAACTCGCCACCCTGATCTGACGGGACCGGATCTCCTCCGCCTCGACGCGGTCCTCACGCGAGGGCGCCGGTCCTGTCACTAATGGCCCAAGGACTCAGCGGTGCCGATCGAGGACGTCCGAGCCGCGATCAAAGAGTTCTTCGAGAGCGGCGGCAACCGACCAGCCACTGCGGAATAGAAAGCCTGGCCTGAGGCCGTCGCCTAACGTTTCGACGATTCACCTTCGTGGTCGCGCAGATCCCCAAGCATCGTGTCAGCGACATTGTGACCGTGACCTGGGAAAACCCGTCCCGGTGAACGTCGCACAACGTAGTACGAAGGGCGAGGCCGGAGAACCGACTGTTCTCCGGCCGTCGTCCTTCGGGTGACTACTTGCTGACGGTCTTGTTGTACTGGTCGATCTGGGGCTTGATCGAGTTGGCGGCGTCGGTCATCGCCTTCTGCGGATCGGTGCCCAGAACCGCCTTCTCGATGCCGTCCTCAGCCGCCTTCCGAGCCTGGGGCATGACGCCGAGGATGCAGCCCGACGATGCGTTCGACGGCTTGGTGTTGTGCAGTTGGGTGATCGCCGTCGTGAACTGCGGGT